>JANYJH010000024.1 GCA_025361865.1 Phragmitibacter sp. | reverse complement strand
GGTGCTGCTCTCCTTAGCGGGAGCTGTCTTCGATTCCAAGGGCATGAGCATCGCGGGCTTGAGATAGTCCTCGGCGAAGCCCCATCCAATGGGCACTCCCGTGAAGCAGAAGCCAAAGATGAGCATGGACGCGAGCAAGGCGATGGCCTTGCTGGGCTTCACGGGAGCATCTGGTTCAGTGGCGATGTCAGAGACACGAAGGGAGCCACTGTCTTTAAATTGCCCGGTCAGGTCATTCTGATTCATGCGCTTCAGAATGTTCTGATACAGCTCACGATCCATTGCCACCTGATCACGCAGGAGGTTCTGCTGAATGTTCTTCCCGCCCATCGCGAGGACTTCGTTGCGGGACTTTTCGAGCTGTAGTTTGAGGTCTTCGGTCTGGCGCTGAGTATTGGCCTCTTCCTGTTCCGTCATGGCCACCACGGCCTGGATGTTGTCTTTGATGGAGGCTTTGATGGACTCGATTTTCTGAATCTTTTCTAACACCACCGGATGCTTGCGACCGCGCAGCACCAGCAGATTCGCCAGCTCAGCTTGCGCGGCTTCGAGTAGTTTGCGGTTGGTGGAGACATCAGGATTATCACCGAGAAGGCGCACTTGGAGAAGATCGCGCCCTGACTGCTGAGCAGCGCGGATGGTATCCAAGTCCTGACGTGATTTGGAATGCTTCACTTCGAGATCGCTGAGAGCCTGCGTGAGGAGGCGCACTTTCTCACCGGAGTAATCCTTCAACTCACTGTCCTGCACGAGGCTCTCTGTCTTGCGGTAGCTGGAGAGCGTGTCCTCGCTCTGTTGCAGTCGGGCGCGGAGTTCCCCACTCTTTTGCTCAAGGAATTCGGAGGTGGCCTTTGTCACTTTCAGCTCCTGTTCAGAGACGTAGCTGATGTAGTCCTGAACATAATAGTTCGCCAGCTTCGCAGCCATCGCCGGGCTGTGATCACGTATCTGCACCCGGATTACATGGGAGTCCTTCAGCGGTTCAACACGGGTATTCAGTGCGAGCTTGTTGATGAAGAGTTCTCGCGGATCAGCCGCTGGTTTGGGCGTGGAGAGGAAGCGCAGATAGTCCTTCCAGCTTGCCTTCGGATGCAGCTCTGGGTCAATAAAGGTCAGTCGCTCGGCTTCGGGAATCTGCGTGTAGAGATACTCCAGATAGCGTCGCGCCTGAAGCTCAGAACGGTGATTATTCACGAGCATCGGCGCGCTGACTTCAGAGATGGCCGCGTGGCTCATTTCACTGAAGTTGAAAACGTTCGTGTCCTGAATGCGCAAGAGCAGACGGGATTCTGATTCGTAGATTTTCTCTCCCAAACCGAGAGCGGAAAAGGTGATGGCCGCGAGGGGAAGTCCGATCATCACACCGAGCTTCCAACGCTTCCGTAAGTAACGAACGATGTCCGTCACGCTGATCACCGTGACCGTGTTCTCGGGCATTGGCGGCGCTTGAGCGGCGGGCGCTGAGCGATAAGCGGGGGTGTATTGACCAAGCGCACCCGCAGTGCCCGCCACAGGAACGAGGCTCTGAGATGAACCGGAGAAGAGGGAAATCTGCGACATAACGGGAGTGGGGTTTTTGCTGAAAATCATACGCTGAGAGCTTCCTGCCAATGAACCCTCGTGGGTGTGCTGCGGACGCCTTCGCCGAGATTCATGGCGCGCAAAATGGTCGAGTTCACGATGCGCACATCGAAGACCTTTTCAGCCAACTGACGGCTGGCCAAACCCATCCATGCGATGCGTTCGGGGTTGGTGAGACATTCTTCCATCGCCAGATGGGCCGCATCGAAATTGCGCGGTTGCACGAGGAAGCCGTTCACGCCTTGCATGACGGATTCACCGCGTCGTTTCTGCGCGCGGCCTTTGGAGGTTAGTTGCACGGTTTCACGGGCACCGATGGAGTCGGTCGTGATGACCGCGCGGCCCATCGAGAGAGCTTCCAGCGTCGCATGAGGAACACCTTCGCGATACCAAGTGGGCAGCACGAAGACGTGCATCTTCTTAAGCAGTGCGCCCACGTCTTTGACCATTCCGTGGTGAATCAACGTGCCTTCTTCTACCCATTTCGCGACATCCGATTCCGGCACGCGATCAGGGTTAGGATCGAACGGCCCGACAAGATGAAATTCTGCTTTCGGATACTTCGCTTTCAAGCGTCGCGCTGACTCCGCAAAGACGCATACGCCCTTGCTGTGAAGCAGTCGGCTCACCAAGACGAAGCGCACGCGGCCTTCCGCGAGGTCTTGATCATCCGTCATTTCCTCATGCGGGAACTCGTCGAGATTCACGCCTGATCCGGCCGTCACATGAACGGGCGTATTCGCGGGCACGAGGCGCTCCTCACGGAGCTGCGCGAGGTCGTCTGAGTTCTGCACAAAGATCACGTCCGCGCACTTGAGGGCGATCCAATGAAGCGCCTTAGAAATGCGGCTGACGATCTGGCCCTTAAGCGTTTCCTGCTTCACAAACGTGATGCCCAGACCGGGCAGCAAGGCATAGATCCGCGGCACTCCAGCGAGCTTCGCGACCACGCAGCCATAGCAAACGGATTTGATCGTGTAAGCGAAGAGCGCGTCCGGTTTCTCGCGCTTGAAGAGCCGCCACATGTCCAGGAACGTCTCGCGATCACGCGCCAGATTGACTGTTGAACGGGCCATGCGTATGGGCGAATGCCTGCCGCCGACGGAGCGTAAAAACTCCTGCACATGCGGATGATTTTCGGCGGCTGAAGAGACTACTTCACAACCACGCGCGGCGAGATCACGAATGAGATCTCCGCGATGGTAAACGAGGGTGTTGGCGTCTGCGGTGAGGACGACGACTTTCATGATTCGGATTCGTCAGGGGTTGATACGGCTTCGGATTTCTCGCGTGTGGTCAGGCGCTTGAGTTGCCGCAGCGTGCGGAAGATCAGGGCCGCCGGGCTGAACGGATGGAAGGTTTCCACGTCCACGGTGTAGCGGATCGCATTGCACCATTGGGCCTTGTAAGCGAAGTCGCCGGGCAGCATGTCATAGGTCACGACGCCGAGCTTCATGGCGGACTGGACGCACCACATCATGGCCAGTTTCCCCATGCTGATTTTCGTGAACGCTGGGTCCCAGCCCATCTGATATTGGTAGAAGGAATCGCCCTCGTGGAAGCCATACATCACGCCTGCGGGCTGGCCGTCGATCTCGATGTAAGGCAGGATGGCGCGACCATCAGGCAGCCAACGCTCAGCGAGCTTAAGATGAAAACGCTGGGCGCGTTCGTGAAGGAATTCACTGACTCCTACTGGCCAACGGTTCGCGTGCAGTGTGGCCAGCATCTTCATGGATTCAGCGGCGGGCTTGTCCTGACCACCTAGCAACGTGCGGGCCTCATGGCCGTTGGACATGGCTTTCCATCGGCGGCGTATCTTGCTCCGCCAGTTCTTGGAATGCAGGTTCTCGTAGCCTTCCCAATTCACGGGCAGAGGAGCAATGCAGCGCGACTCAAGCCGATTGAATATCGCAGCACCCACCCCGCATTTCTTTAGCGCCTCGTGAATGATCGGAAGGTTCGGCGACTCCTCAGGAATGCAGGTCAGGCGCACAGTGTCCCATTGAGGCCGAAGCTCACGGAAGGCTTCACAAAGCAGAGGCGTGAAGTGTTCCTCAAGCCCTTGAGGAACGAGGAAATCAAAGCGCTGTAATTTGATCTGGCCTATGCCGCCGATGAAGGCGAGCTGACGCAGTGGTCGGCGCGCTTTCTGCAAGTCGTGACCGATCACAAATGGCGCGATGGCCACAGGTTCATGCCGTGAGTTCCGCAGCACCGCGATGGCCAGAGTGAAGTCCTCACGGTTCTCTTCCCACCACAGGCTAACCCAATCCCAGCGCATGAACGGTGCGGTGGTCGCGCAAGTCTCCAGCAGCTTATCCCAGGCGGGTTCCAGCGCATGGAAGCCGGGCTCATCACGCACGATGTCCAGCACTAGGGGACTGGTTATAGAGCGCGTCGGAACGTCCAAGGCATCGTGCTCGGTAAAGTAGTCTGTGGATCTGAGATGGAGGGTGTTCATCAGGCGAGCAGGCAGGGTTTGAGAGCTGCGGGTTGAGGGATTGGCCGTGGCTTTAAGATCTCGTTGTAGAGCGCTTCATAGCGTTCGGTGATGGTCGTCAGCGCGTAGTTGCGGACCGCACGTTCACGGGCGGCTTGCTTCAATGCGGCCATTTCATCCGGCGTGGAATCGAGCACGGAGCGCCATGCTCGGGCCAAAGCGGAAGCGTCACGCGGAGGAACGACCTGCCCGCAATTACCGATCACATCAGCGGAGTCTCCAACATCCGTCACGACGCCCGGCAAGCCGCACGCGATGGCCTCGCAGAGCGTCACGGGCAAACCTTCGCCATAAGCGGAAGAGAGCGTGGCCACGTCAAAAGCGGTATAGACGCGCGGCATGTCCTGACGCGGCCCGATCAGGTGAACCAGCTCCGGTTTGGGGCACTGCGCATGAAGCGCGGAGAGCTGCGCACCATGCAAAGTCACGCCTGATCCGCAGGCGATGAAGTGCGTGCTTTGATCCGTTTTCTGGAACTCACGAATGGCCGCGAAGAAGTTCGGGTAATCCTTCTGCGGATTATTCCGTCCGGCCATGCCGATGACGCGCGCATCCTTTGGCAGACCGAGTTCCTTCCGCATTTCAAGGCGTGCCACAGCGTCCGGTTTGAAGCGCTCAACGTCCGCGCCGTTCGGGATGTGGATCATCTTCTCGCGGGCATAACCAAGCTCCGCATGGGTCGCGATGGCAGCGCGTGAGCAAACGACGATCTTGTCCGGCCAGAGTCGTGAAACGGGCGCGAGCAAGCGGCAGAGCCAGAGGCTGAGGAGCTTCGTGCTGCGCGGGTCCATCGTGCCATGTTGAATATTCCAAACGACGGGAGGCCGTGGAGACAGGCTGTTCGCGGCCATCGCGCCGAGCAGGTCTGCGTGATACATCCACGTCTGCACCAGTGCTGGCTGATACTGGCGCATGAGCTGCCGGAGCTTCGCAAGGCCCGAAAACAGGGCCAGTGGCGAGTTCATGTCCAGGCTGTGAACGGTGATGCCCGCCTTCTCAATGCGCGGTGCCAAGGCCGAAGCGGGGCGCAGTGAAACGACGACGGGCGTGAAACGTGAGCGATCTGTGTGCTCCAGAAGCTGGCACATCATGGTTTCCGCGCCTCCGAGATTGAGGCTCGTGATGACATGAAAAATGGTCACGGGTTCACTCATGCGAGGGCTGGGAGAAGGTGGGCTGAGGGCTTGATGAGGCTGCGGTAGGTGGCTTCGTATTGCTCAGCGACGCTGTGGATGCTGAAGTGGGATTCCACCCGATCACGGGCGAGGACGGACATCTCGTGATAGGCGTCAGGTGATTGCTCCAGCACCTTTTCCCAAGCCTTCGCGAGGGCTTCAGGATTGTTTGGTGCCGCGACGAAACCGCTCTTACCGATCACGCTGGCGCAGTCTCCCACATCAGTCGTGACGCAGGGAACGCCGCAGGCCATCGCTTCCAGAAGGACCATCGGCAGCGCTTCTGATTGCGAGCAAAGAGAGAGCAGGGAGAAGGCGTTGTAGAGCCGTTCAGCATCACTTCGGAACTCCACACAATGAACCTGATGACGCAGTGGCAGAGCTTCCCATAGCGCATAGGCTCGTGGCTCCAGATGGTCTTCGTGCCCACCGCAGAGAATGAAGTGCGTGTCTGGATGACGGGCCTGATGAAGCGCGACAGCTTCCAGGAACAATGGCAAATCTTTGACCGGATGGAAGCGACCCATGAAGCCGATGACGGGCGCATCCGCAGGGATGCCCAGCTCCGCTCGCACGGCCTTGCCAGCCGCCGCATCTGGCACGAAGCGCTCCGTGCTGATGCCATTGGGAATCCATTTCATTTTGGACTCGGGATAGCCCATTTCGCAGTGATCCTGAATGGCGGTCGTCGAGCAGGAAACGATGAGTTGCGGCACGGCGTGAGAGGCCGCGCGCATGGCTTGTTGATAGAGCGCGAGCTTGAGATTGCTCTCTCCCGGTGAACGGAAAATGCCGCGACTGTGAATGCCCCAGACGATGTGTTTGATCCCGAGAGAGCGGGCCACTAAACCACCTACGATGTCTGCGCGGTGCATCCACGTCTGCACCACATCAGGCTGCTCCTCACGCATAATGTCACGCAAGGCCAGCCAAACGCTGGGCCGCATGAAGGCGAAGGAATTAAGTTCGTAATAAGCATCTACGAGCCCTTGCAGGCGTTCCCGTTCAGGGCCGGCATATTGAGAGGAAAGCGCCACCATCACGGTGCGCCATGGCCCGCCGTGCATGGCCTCAATGAGGTTCCGCATCATCGTCTCGGCACCGCCGCCGATGATGTTCGGTGCGAAGTGCAGCACGGTGCCGCCGCTGGAGTTGGAGGTGCGTCTGCTCATGTGGCGGGGGCGAAGAGGAAGCTGAAAGGGGCGTTACGAATCTCTTTGATCGTCTCAAAGGAACCCGTCACCACGGCCTCCGCGTGGAACTGCGAAAGCGGTGATCCATAGCGCGGTAGGGTGAAGAGATTCGCGTCCTTGCGCACGGCTCCGGCGGAGGTGGTCACGGCTGCGGTGAAGCCTGCTGCTTCCAGCAAATCAGCGGTGTCAGGGGTGTGATCGCCGACTTGTCCGTTTGGGTAAGCGAAAAGCCTCGGCGCGACTCCGATCTCTGCGGTGAGCCGATCCCGACATTCAGTGATTTCCTGTTGGGCCGTCTCTTTGCGACAATGCCCGAGAATCAGATGCCGATGCGTATGGCCGCCCAGTTCAACATGCCCGCTGTGATGCAGTTCCCGCGCCTGATCCCAGCTCATGGGGCGGAAGATGTCAGGAAGCTCCTCTGCGGCGGGAAGGCCGCATTCCAGCTCTTCTTCGAGGCGATTCATCTCCGGGATGATCTTCTCCTGAGGCAGTGCTTTTAAGCGTTCCTGCAAGACGGCCAGGGACTTCGCGCGCTCCTGCATCGTGTTGAAATGCATCGTATGCGGACGGCCATCGTGAGAGATTTTTATGGCCGTGCGCGGGCTCTTAGCCACAGCATATTCGAGACGCAGAAACCACGGCATCTCGGTTTGATCAAGGAAGCCCGTCGCTGGGAAAATGGTGGCGTGTAGGCCGAACTGTTTCAGGACGGGAAAGGCCAGATGATAGTTCGAGGCATAGCCATCATCGAAGGTCAAGGCGACGCTGCATTCGGGCAGCTTATGACCCGTTTTCAAGGAGTCGATGATCTCGGAAAGCGGCACCACATTGAAGTGCTGCGCAAGGTAGGCGCAGACGTTGCGGAAGACGCGGTGTTCAATGTGCAAGCCGCTGTCCAGCAGACCCATATCCCCATCCGCGCGCACGCCATGAAACATGAGGATGCAGGGCTGACCATGCCGACGCATTTTGGCTAGTTTGGAGAACCCAGAACAGACAAAAAGAAAGGAAGCTAACTTGCGGAGTTGATAGATAGCAGGCATTGCTATCTAAAATTACCATAATTATATTAAATTAGCAATATAATCATAATAATCACGTCGCATTCTTTCTGAAGAATAGATGGATTTGGCTTGAGCCAGTCCAGCGGCGGCGAGTCGTGAAGCCAACAAGGGATCGTCACAGAGCTGTTGAAGCACTGTGGCCAGCCGCGCCGCATCTCCCACCGGAACGAGCAAACCTGTTACGCCGTTGGTGATCATTTCCTTGATTCCGGGAGCCTCTGTGGAGATGCAGGGAAGGCCGCTAGCCATCGCTTCCATGATCGCGAGGCTCTGTGTCTCACCTTGCGTAGAGAGCGCAAAAGCGTCCCAGGTCCACATGCGTTCGATGAGTTTCTGATGCGGCAGATTGCCCAGGAATTTCACGCGGTCGCCGATGCCCAAAGCCTGCGCCTTCGCCTCCAGTTCAGCTCGCATCGGACCATCGCCCGCGAATTCGAGCTGCATGAATGAATCCGCAGGCAGCAAGGCGAGGGCCTCCATGAGCGTGCTGTAATCCTTCACCGGAACCATGCGCCCCGACATGCCAATAATGAAGGCATCTTGAGTGCTTGAACCGACGGTCAGTGATTCATAGAGCGCGAGATCGAGGCCGTTCGCGATGACCCGCGTTTTCTGGCTTCGGAAGAGTGGGCCAAGGCGGCGCGCTACTTGATCGCGATAGTTCTCGGTGAGATAAACGATGCCGTCGCAAAGCCAGAAGGCGAGCGCGCTGAGCAGCCAATGATGAACACGCTTCTGGGAGTTCGCATTGTGCTCCACGAGGATCAGGCGCGGCTTGCGTCGGCCTTTAAAAGCACCGCGTAACGCCATCATCGCCGCAGGGTAATGGATGATGATCGCGTCCACATCGAGCTGTGCGGCCCACTCGCGGAGTCCCTTTTGGCCAGCGGCATCCGTGCCGATTTTCTTATCGAAGACGGCAACTTCCAAGCCTCCCTCAGCGCAGCGTTTCAAGCGATCTGCGGGTGGGGTTTCGATTCCCCAGAAGGCGATGGTTTGCGGTGTGCCCGCCTTTTGTCCGGCCAGTGCCAGCGTCACGCAAAGGTCAGCGGCACCGCTAGGTCCGCTGTAAGCGATTTGGGCCATCTTACGCATCGTGATGAAGGGCTGCTGATGAGCGCAAACCGAGCGCGTAGCGTTTTGGCGAAGTCACACAAGCGACCACCGCAGCGGCGAACCAGTAGCTCGGCCACTCGATCATGACTTGGCTGAAGGGGATGTAAAACAACACTGGCACGATGCCGTAGAAGCCCCTAAATCTCGACCTGGCAACGCCGATGATGAGCATCATCAGAAGCCCGAAAAATAGCAACGGTCCCGCCACGCCAAGCTCCACCCACAGAGTCACGAATTCATTGTGCGGCTGCCACCAGAACGTGCCTGATCCGGTGCCATGACCGAGCATCGGCTTCTTCATCACGGCCTCCCAACCATCTGATAGATCCTTCGCACGTTCGCCGCTCCAGAGCTTCGCAAAGTCCAGCTCATAGATGGCCTGAACGCGCCTCGTGGCGTTCTCATCTTTCACCACGCCTTGGCGCTCGGTTGAAGCCGTCAGGAAGGCTACCCCTGCGATGGCGAGCGGCGCGCAAGCGGCGATGATGAGGATCAAGGCCCCACCGCGTTTCCGTAAATTCGCGATGAGATACACGACGACGATCAAGGCGAGACCGATCATCCCACTGCGGCTCAACGTCAGAGCGATGCCGACCCAGGACACGATGATGAGCGCGACGTTCCACCAGAACGATTTGTTCAAGGTCAGCACGATTCCAAGAAACAAACCGAGCACGATGCCGGGTGCATTCGGGTCCACGAGGAAGCCCGAGGCGCGACCCGGAACAGCGGTCCATTGCGCATGGCCGCTCCATTCATAGATGGTGGAACCAGTCACGACGAAGATCGTTCCTACTGCGACCCACACGGCGATCCGGTAGCCGTGTTGAGTGAAGAGCAGGCCCACGCCGACGATGGTCACGAGCAGATCTGAGGCGCGGCTCATCACGTAGTTCGCGTGATCGCCCATGACGCTCTGAACCGAAAAGCGCTCAAGAATCGCGGCATCGGCCAACCGAATGATGGGGATCAAAAGCAGAAGCAGCGCGGGCAGGCAGATGGCGGGTCGATTGATGATGACTAGCACGAGGCCGATCAACGATAAGCCGATCTTATAATCGCGTGGCTTGAAGGGGAGCGAGCCTTGCTCAAAGAGTCGCGGCATGGCCTCACTCATCATCGGAACGAGCAGCAGTAAGGCGATGGCCATCGTCGTCCATTGCAGAGCCTTGGCCGCGAGTTCACGCGGTCCAGGCACGGCTAAGGATAAAGGGATGGTGAGCATGATGACGAATTATTGAGCGGTCTCCGAACGGACCCGGCGGGCGATGCCACGGAAGATGAAAACGTAGAGCGCGGTCGCCGAAAGCAGATGCACGGCTGCGGTGGATAAGGCGATGCCCGCGACGCCGAGGTAGTGCATGAACCAGGCATTGAAGCCGATGTTCGCCGTCAGTCCGACCACGGATGCGATGAGCATGAAGCGCGTGGCTTGCAGTGAAACAGCGACCCGAGAAGCGAGGGTGCCAGCGATGTAGAAGGGGATTTGTAAGGCTGCACAGCGCAGCACCGTGGCCACGCGCGCGGTGTCGTCAGGACCAAAACTGCCGCGCTCGAAGAGGAGGCGCACGATGTCCGGCGCGAACACTCCCATGATGATGGCCATTGGCACCGCGAAGCAGAGAATCATGCCTGTGATTTGCAGCAGATGCTTCTTCAGCAGGAGCCATTCTTTGCGGGCCACGGCATCGGCGAAGTAAGGGAATAGGGCCTCGCTGGCCGCCGATGCGGTGAGGGCCAAGACGATGCTGCATACCTTATCCGAGTAGTTCAAGACGGCGACGCTGCCCGGTTGGAGCCAAGCGGCCATCGCTTGGTCAACGACGGTCGAGCTGCCCAGAATCACGCCCGCCAGCATGTAGGGAAGCGCATTGCCCAGAACCACGCGGTTCTGCGGCTCCCAGAGTTTTGCGCATCGGAAAAGCCACGGCAAACTACGGGGAAGACGACGGCTTACGGCGATGCCGAGCACGAGGACTTGCAGCGAAGTGCCGATCAAAGTGCCTGTAATGAGCGTGTAGATATTGGCTTGGCCTCCTGCAAAAATGAGGCTCAGCATGATGATCAACGGCGGCAGCAAGGGGGCTGACGCGGCCAAGGCAAAGGCTTTCTCCGCTCGCAGCCAGATGGCGAAATGCAGCGTCATCCCATAGCACATGAAAAAGGGAAGGAGGAGTCGCAGGCTGTGGATGGACAACGCGCGCTTTTCAGGGGCGAACCCGCTGCCTGTCAGCGAGACGATGCCCGGCGCGGCGAGGTAGATGATCAAGGCGACGGCGATTAGGCTAAGGCCGTGGCTGAAAGCGGACTGCACACCGAGCCGCTGCGCCCGGTGGATGCTGCGTCGGTGACGGACTTCAGAGAACGCAGGCAGAAAGGCTTCAGGCAAGCCGCCTCCAAGCACGGAAGCGAGAAACGTGAGAAACGAGAAAGCGAGCACGAAGGCATCCAGCGTGTCCCTTGTTCCGAAGTGATGGGCGACCGTCGCGTCTTTGAAGAAGGAGACGGCCTTCGCTAGCAGCGTCAGGGCTGCGACGGTCATAAACCCTGAAAGCATGGCCCCCAGCGCCGTGCCCGAACATTTCTCCCGCACCAGTGCCAGACCACGCTGCCAGAGAGATGAAGTTGAGATAGTGGGTTTAGGAATGGAAATTTCCATATCCACTATATTAATACGTATTCTGCTCTTTGGCGAATACTTGTCGCGGGATTCGTGCGACGACGAGAGATATTTCAATCTTCACTTTCTCCAAAGCGAAGGATCATTCATCATCGCCTCGCTTGAAATCTTGTTTCGGCCGCACTGGAATGTCCATGTTTTCATGGAGAATGCTGATCACACCCAATGTCTTCTTCGAGAGTTCACGAAAAAAGAGATAGTGATGCCGATAGCGAATAAAGAACACGTTTTCCAAGGCCTCATCCAAAACTTGTCGCCACTGATAGCGCTTGCTTTGTGCTTGATTGAGGATCTCCACGAGACCGCGAACATACAGATCGGCTTGTTCCTCGCCCCAGGCTCTTTCCGTATAGTTCCAGATGTCGAGAATCTGTTCTCTCGCAGCCGGGTAAATTTTTACGGCCATGTTACTACCTGCGTTTCTTGGCCTCGTTGATGATGGAATCCGCATCTAACGCGACGAATTCAGATTCATCGGCTTCAAGCCCGTCTTTCAGCTCTTGGCGAAGCCACTGCCACTTGCGCAGTTCCTCGCGTTCGTAGTCCCGTCTTACGAGATCACGAATGTATTCACTGGCCGAGCTGTAAAGCCCCGAGGTGCTGATGCGATTCTGAATGAAACGCTGAAGTTCACCTGCAAATCTGACATTCACTCCTTCGGCCATAAGATTTCCTTTCGTAAGGGTATTCTAGGCCCTTGTCCCACTAGTTGTCAATTCTGTGGGACAAGGAGAGCAAACTCCAAAGGCTACAGCCGCCACGACTCAATACGCATTCTTCTGCTTCGCGAAGGTCTGGAGCATGATTTGAGCATCAAGGAGGATGTTCCAGTTTTCGAGATACCAGAGATCGCACTGAATACGGGCGGTGAGATCGGTGTCGCCACGGAGTCCGTTCACTTGGGCCCAACCGGTCATGCCGGGCTTCGCGTTGTGACGAGCATTGTAGTGGGGAATCTGGTGCTTGAATCCACGGATGAGTTCGGGGCGTTCCGGGCGAGGGCCGACGAGGCTCATCTCGCCTTTCAGCACGTTCCAGAATTGGGGAAGCTCGTCGATGTTCGTCTTGCGCATGAAGGCTCCGATGCGGAGGCGACGGGGATCGTCCTGCACGCACCAGCGGGCACCGGTTTCCTTTTCAGCGTTGAGCTTCATGGAGCGGATTTTGAGAATATCGAAGGACTTGCCATTCAGTCCCATACGACGCTGACGGTAGATGATGGAGCCTGGGGATTCGATGTAAACGATGGCGGCGAAAACGGCCATGATCGGAGTGAAGATGGCCAAACCGACGAGGGCACCGACGATGTCAACGAAGCGCTTGAAGGCCAGATTGAAGATGCTGTCCAGGGGCAGACGATCCACACCGAGGATGGGCGTTCCGGCGACGGTTTCCAGATGCAGGCCAGAAGCGAAGATTTGGAAGCAGGAGGGGATAACCTTGAAAGGAACCATTTCGCGCTCGCAGAGGTTGGAGATGGCGAGGATTTCTTCACGGGGGCCACTGAGTTCTGCCATGATGACGAGGTCGGCTTTTTGGCTGGCCAAGATATGGTCGAGCTGCTCGATGCGGCCCAGATAAGGCAGATCGGAGTCGGTGCTGTCGGCGGTCTTCTCGCTGTTCGTGTTCACCCAACCGATCACATCATAACCGCTGGAGGCATCACGGCTCAGCTCGGAGGAGAGCTGTTGCGCGTCGGCGTTCCAGCCGATGAAGATGGTGCGTTGTTTTAAAGCCGCGAGACGTGCAGGTTGATGAAGCACGCGGGAGAGAGATTGACGCCAGGCAAGCAGCAACAGCAGGGTGCAAGAACCGCTCAGCGCGGTATACATACGAGAAATGGCGGGCTGGAATTTCAGTGCCAAGGTGATGGCCAAGAATCCACTGGTCCAGATGAGGACGCCGCGAGCGATGCGTGCATTCAGCCAGCTTGTGCGGAGAAGCACCTTGCGGTCATAGACGCCCAACCAGGCGAGCGTGAGCACTTGGGTGATGGTGCCGAAGATGATGTAGCCAGCGTATTGTTGGAAGGTCTGCTCATCCAAGTTACCAAAAATGCGAATGTTTGCATGGAAGCGCAACCAAAATGCGACAAGCGAGGCACAGAAAACGAAGAAAGCGTCGCCTGCGATGGTGGCATAAACCCAGCTATGAGCGGACATCTTCGGAACGCTACGGGTGTCGTGCCAGGCTGCGGCGGAGCTGCTTTCCTGTTGAATCGAAGGGTGAGCGTTCGGCGTGTTCGCCTCTCTATGGGCAACGCCGAGGGCGATAGGCGCATTCGGAGTCGCCATTGCGCCTTGAAGTGCTGCCCAGTTGGATTTCACTATTGTTTCCATAATTGGTAACTATATCAATTATGACTCTCATATCAAATCATTTTATGAAAATAATCTAAACTGATGATAATCGGAGGAAACATGATTTGGATGGCTTAATATTATGGTTGGTAATATGTATTCCTTAGGTATTACCACTCAGGGGCGGTATGGTGCCTGATTTGGCGGGATTTCTTACCCTCGCCCGCATCTTTGATAGAGTGGCGGCGTTTTGGTTGTTCCATTTTCTCCCAATGAACCGATTCCTGCCCCTGTTGCTTCTCACCTTGGCGGCGCCCGCCTTGTGCGCTGACAAGCCTGCTAAAAAGTCCAAACTCCCAGAACTGGACATCAATGCGATGGCCTACGCCGGAAAATACAACTGGAGTGACTGGGTGGAGAAGGACTTCCCGTTCTTTTCGTCCGTTCTGGATGCGCGCGACATCGGCGAGGGTTTCCCCAAGGACAATCTCACCCCACGAGGTCTTATTTTGAACCTCGGCCACGATCTCTGGGCCTGCTTCGACACCGATCTTCTGCGCATCTCCTGCATCTGGCAGGGAAAAGGCGTCACGCCAGTCGCTCTCGCGCCGGGCTCTTATCATATAGCGGGGCAGAAAACAAAGGACGGTCAGGACAATCTACCAAAGCCCGATGGCAAGGTGTGGCTGGCGAATGGGATTTATCCCGGCTGGCAAGTGCTGAAGTCGCCGGATGACAAGCCGAGTTTCGTGGACCCGAGAGAGCCGGGACCGAGTAAGGATGAGGTGGGCCGTGGACCGCTGGATGCGAAAGTGGTTTTCAGAGCAATCAAGCTCACTTCCAGTGGCTTTGAGTTGATGTTAAGTGTAGGCGATCGCCAAGTTACTGAGGAAATCTTGGTTAAGAGTGAACGCGCGAAGCTGATTGTGTCGCACACTGCTCGTGTGTCGGCTGGTGCTTCTTCCGTATCTTGGCTTCCAGGAGTGATGGACGAGTCATTCGTTGAATACATAGGGTCTCAGGATGGGAAGGACGGGAGAGCACAAATTACACCTAAGCCAGGAAGTCCTCCTTGGTTCGCAATACCTCCTTCGACAGTTGATTCGAATGCCGGAATGCAATACGTATTGCCATCAGAGGAAAAGGTGATTCAGAAGGCCCAAACGGGTTTACAACATTGGCCTCAAACCCTCGCCACCAAGGCCAAGCTCTCCACCGCCAAAGACGCTTATGTCGTCGATGACATCCCGCTCCCGCTCGACAACCCTTGGAAGCGAAACATCCGCCTCGCGGACATCGCGTTCTTCAAGGACAAGCCGGGCACCGCCGCCGCTGTCACCATGGACGGCGATGTGTGGTTGATCTCCGGCTTGTCGGGCGATCTCCAAGAGGTGAAATGGAAGCGCTTTGCCAGTGGGCTGCATGAGCCGATGAGCCTTGTCATTCGACAAGAGAGGCCAGATTTGAAGATTCAAGATTCAACATCAGCTCCGCCATCAGGTCTTGCCTCTTCCCCTCTTGAATCTTGTATCTATGTCTATGACCGCAGCGGCATCTGGAAGCTCCGCGACACGAACAACGACGGCGAGGCCGACGTGTATGAGATGTTCTGCAATCGCTTCACTCAGACCGCTGAGACTCGCGAGTTTCCGAACAGCATGAAACTCGCGCCGGATGGCTCGTTCGTCATTAGCAAGGGTGGCCAAGAAGGCACGACGCGCGGGAAGGACAATGGCACGGTCATTCGCGTCGCGCCAGATGGGAAGAGCTACGAGGTCATCGGCTACGGATTGCGGCAGCCGTTCGTCGGCGTGCATCCAAAGACAGGACTCGTCACCGCGAGCGATCAGGAAGGCAACTACACGCCGACCACACCGCTCCAGATCATTAAGGATCATCATTACTACGGCTTCCTCTCGGAGCTTCAGCCGAAGGAGCAATACCCTGAGACCATCGCCGATCCTCTGACCTGGATTCCGCATCCCGTGGTGGCCAGCGCGGCGACGCAGACTTGGTTGGTTGATGCGAAGATGGGCCCGATCAATGAGGAGATGATCCTCATCAGCTACAACAAGCCGGAGCTGTTCCGGGTCCTTTCTGGGAGCGCTGGCATCCTTGCCGGCCAGTCATCCACAGGGACAGCGACGCTCCCTGGCAAGCCGCAAGCTGCCGTGGTGCCTTGGATCAAGGATCTGGATTTCCCCACGCTGAATGCCGCCGTGAATCCAGCCGATGGCCAGCTTTATGTCACCGGCTTTCAAGTTTGGGGCACTACGGTGAAGCGTATCAGCGGCCTCGCTCGCATCCGATACACCGGTGAGCCTCGCGTCTTGCTCAAGGAAATTACGCCCATGGACAAAGGCGTGTTGCTGAGCTTCAACGTGCCTTTGGACAAAGCCGTCGCCTGTGATCTGGCGAACTACAGCATCGAACGCTGGAACTACCAGCGCACCTTTAAATATGGATCGCCGCACTTAAAGCTCGATGGCCAGCCCGGTCAGGAGTGGATGCCGCCGAGCAGCGCCTATCTGGCCAAGGATGGAAAATCAGTCTTCATCGGCATTCCTGACATGAAGGCCGGAGTCATGCAGATGCGTGTGGGCTGGGGGATCAAAGGGGCCGATGGCGGGCCAGCGCAGAACAACGCCTATCTGACGCCTTATGAACTGGCGAAGTTTGAACCGGAATCGCGAGGCTTTGAAAACGTCACGGTGGATCTGACACCGCGCAAAGTGGTCGCGGTGGCCGAAGTGAAACCGACCAAAGAAGAAGGCGAACGGCTCTACCAGATGATGGGCTGCATTGCCTGTCATTCCACGGACGGAGCGCTCTATGGCAAGGTGGGGCCGACATGGAAGGGCTTGTTCGGGAGTGAACGGTTGCTGGCGAAGGGCGGCGATAAGTGCATCGCCGATGAAGCCTACATCAAGGAATCCATCCAGAATCCGAGCGCGAAAATCGTGAAAGGTTATGAGAAATTCGACACCGGAATGCCCATCTATGCGGGGGTGCTCACGGACTCGCAGATTGAATCGCTCACGCTGTTCATCAAGAGTCTGAAGTAGGTAGCACAGCCATCTTGGCTGTGTGTAGTTCAGGCAGCCTGCCTGAAATCAGTTCAGGCAACAGCCAGGATGGCTGTTACACACAGGCAAGATGCCTGTGCCACAATCTACTGCGCCACGTAGTTGCCTTCCAACCGAGCACACTCGCTGACTTCCAAGCCGGAAGCCGTTTTCACCAGCTTCAATTTATAACGTTCCCAAGTCTTCTTGTAGGCCCAGCTTGCGACCGCCGTGTAGCTATCCCCGCCGCTGTGTTTGATCTCTGCGACTTGAATTTGCACCGGAGCGAGGCCACTGCGGGGATCGACGATGCTCTTGTCAGGATCACGCAACGTGAGCACTTCACCGCTGATGAACTGCACCTTCAGATCCTCCATGCGTTTTACGAAGCCCATTTTCGTGCTCTTCAGGTTCGGCCCTTTCACCACGGTATAAACCTTGGGAACTTGAGGATCAACAGGCGGTAGATGTGTTATCAGATAGCGGACGATGGCCTCGCCTTCCGGCCCCTCGTATTCGTCCAAGGACATCTTCCCCGGCTCCCCAGAATCACAGGCCGTGAGCATCAGAGTGAGGAGGGGAAGCAGGAGTCGGGATGTCATGTCTGTGGAACGCTAGCGGGTCTGGATTTGGATGAATCAGTAGTCGTGAAACAGACGTGAGCAATGGCGCATTTGCTGCGCTGATTGAGACGCTTCTATTTTTAACAGAGACACCTCGGAAATAATTTCCGAAACAAAGCCCCGCCGTATCGGTTACTATCCAACGTCATGGAACCCCTCAGCCCACAAGATCCGCTTCATCAACTTCTGGGCAAAGCCCGGCAGGTGGAGCCCCGTGCAAACTTTACCCAGAATGTCATGCGGGCCGCACGTCAGGTTCCCCAGCAGCAGAGCGTATGGGCGAGATTCGCCGATTGGTTTTTTGAGACTCCGATCAGACTGTCTTACACGGCGGGAAGCCTCGCTACACTGGGCCTCGTGGCTTTATCACTGCTCATGTGGTCAGCCATCGGAACGGTGCCAAATCAGACGGTGCAAGTGAAGCCCCCAGCCAGTCAAACTAAGCAGGCGCTTGCGCAGGCTTATCGTGAAGACATGGGCACGGAGCCTGATTTCGCGGCTGATCTCGACAGTATGAATCCGCTCACGGAGTTGCTCGCCCAGCAGGAGACGATTCCTCTTTCTGATAGCGACATCGGGCTCCTTCTTTATTGAGCCGTGCTGTGTTGGCTCAAAAATCTTGACAATTTGCAGGCGGGACTGCATAAATCGGCGCAGTTGCTGCTTTATCGTGGTGACGTGTAATTGGGGTTCAGGTTATCGTCATGGATCGAATCACTAGCGCAAAAATCATGGCGACCAGTCAAAGACAAACAAGATGAACCTCTACGTCAGTAATCTCTCCTACAGCCTCACGGACGCTGAATTGCGTCAGGCCTTCGAAGCCTACGGGGCAGTCACTAATGCCCGTATTATCCTTGATCGCGAAACAGGCCGCTCACGCGGATTTGCTTTCGTGGACATGCCCAACGATGACGAGGCCCGTGCGGCCATCAACGGACTCAACAATATCGAAGTGTCCGGTCGTCCCCTCAAGGTGATCGAAGCTCGGCCTAAGGAAGATCGTCCCTTCACACCTCGCCCCGGTGGTGGCGGCGGTGGTGGTGGTGGTTTCAAACCCCCAGGCGGCGGCGGTGGTGGGTATGGAGGCGGCGGAGGCGGAGGCGGCGGCGGCGGCGGCGGCTACAAAAGTGGCGGAGGCGGCGGAGGCGGCTTCAAGGACAAAGGCAAGGGCTCTTGGGACCGTGGTAAGCGCGGCGGCGGAGGCTTTGGCGGCGGTGGTGGTGGTGGCGACTGGGATTGATCCAAGATTACCCAACCCGATATTTTCAGCAGGAAAGGCGGACGTTATGTCCGCCTTTCTTCGTTTGGTGCGTTAGCCTCGAACAGCCTAGCACTCTGATCAGTCTCTTAGTGTTGCAGGCCGCACTAACAGGCCACAACCGACATCAACTCCTCTTGGTCTCTCTTTTTTCAAGATGCTTGATCCTCCAGCATCTGCTGCGATTCAGTAAGCTCTATTTCTTAGCGTCATCCGCATTCGTGGTCTGGCCTTCTTTCAGCTTCGTTCGGAGTCGTGACCAGAAATCGCTCTTGGTTTCCGGCGTGGCTGGAGGAGTTCCAGAGGTGGAAGGCTTCGGATCTTTCGGAGTCGTCGTCACTGTCGTCGGCGTAGGCTTGGTCGGAACTGTGGGATTCTTGATGACTGGGATGATGAGTTTTTTACCGCTCTGTTTTTGGGCCTCAGTCACCGCCTGACCATACGTGGAAATTTCCATGGGGATGTCATACTTGCCGAAGTCTGCTGATAAACGACGATGCCCCTCAATGAAGGCCGTCGGGCTGTAGTAGTTCGAGTAATCGTGGGCGAACTGGCTCCGATTGAGGCCCATGACGAGATTCTTATGAACCTCTAGGTGAAGATGGGCGGGATACATGCCGTTGTTGGTGCCCATCGTCGCGATCAACTGTCCACGCTCGACCACAGCACCTACATTGAACTTACGCACCAGCAGGTGTCCGTAGAGCGAGTCCACCATGTTGATCCGGCCATCATTTTCCCGGTAGGCATGGCGGATGATAATGACGTTACCCCAGCCACTGTGAACGTTGTCGGAGAAGACCACGACACCGTGACCGATGGCGTAGATGGGATCACCCAGATCGGTATCTCCGCCGCCGTCACCATTCCAGTCCTCGCCCATGTGGCCATTCGGGGAGAAGCCGCGTGCCTTGTGGTAGCCCTTCGCGTCAGGCTTCCCGACGGCGTGATCGAAACCATCTGCCAGTCTGCATCGCGTGGTTTCTGAAGCCCGGACACTTATGGCAAACAGCATCAGCCAAAGGCACAACGCACCGGAGGAAAATACGGTGGTTGGAGATGACTGGACTTGTCTTGAGCTTGGCATCGGGACTGCGACAGTCAGGGTGGGAGGAATGTTGAAAATCACGCCACGGGTGGTCGTAAAAGTAGAGCGAGCGATGAGGCTTGCCAAGATCAAGTCACTTTTGCTGTGAGATAATCCTTGGGTAAAACCATGTTCACTAAAATGAGGATCTGTGGCTGGTAAAATGCCTATGGCGCATGAGGTGAAAGCCTTCATTGTTGATTTGAGACTTGTTGCTTGCGCTTCCTCGTGATGTCCGCAACATGCAGCTTCAAGCGCACACTAAACACTTATGCCCGACTGGCTTTCCGTCATACTTCTAGGACTCATTGAAGGACTTACTGAGTTCATCCCTGTTTCTTCCACAGGCCATTTGCTCATCGCTGAACAATGGCTGCCCCGGCAAACGGATCTCTTCAATGTGGTCATCCAACTAGGGGCGGTGCTGGCGCTGGTGCCGCTGTTTTGGACGAAGTTATCAGGCATGATCTTTGGACTTAACAACCCGACGAACCGTTCGATGCTGATCAAGCTGACCCTGGCTTTCCTCGTTACCTCAGCGGCTTATCCTGTGATGAAGAAGCTGGGGATCAAGCTGCCTGAAACCATCCAACCTGTGGCCTGGGCGCTCCTCATTGGTGGTCTCATTATGCTGGCGGTCGAAGCGCTCTGCAAACGTCGCGTGCTGGATGACGAGGTGACTCACACAGTAGCGGTGATCGTTGGTTTTGGCCAAATTATCGCGATGGTCTTTCCGGGCGCATCACGATCTGGTTCGACCATTATGCTGGCCATGTTTTTTGGCCTGACCCGTTCAGCTTCCACGGAGTTCACATTCCTGCTCGGTATCCCGACTATGTTCGCAGCCAGTGGAGTTAAGATATTGGAAGCGCTTCATCCCAAGCCCGTCAACGGAGTGGCTTTGCCGCACTCAGTGGAGAACTGGCCGATGGTCGCTCTGGGATTCGTGGTCGCATTTGTCACGTCGTTCTTTGTTGTGCGCTGGCTCATCGGCTATGTTAAGGGCCACAGCTTCAATGGCTTCGCTATCTACCGCGTGATCGTCGGCATTCTGCTCTTCGTGGCTTATCACCAAGGCTGGATCATTGATCCGCCACTCACGAAATAAGCGAAGCGTTGCTTATAATGCATCCGCTCCGCGTTCGCCCGTGCGGATGCGGACGACAGTCGTCACGTTTGTGATGAAGATTTTTCCGTCACCTATCTTCCCTGTGCTAGCGGCTTCGACGATGACCTTCGTCACCTTGTCCACTTGATCATCGTTCACCAGAAGTTCGATCTTCCGCTTCGGAATAAAGTCCACCACATATTCACTGCCGCGGTAGATTTCAGTATGTCCGCCCTGCCGACCAAAGCCCTTCACTTCCATCACAGTCATGCCGTGAATGCCAGCGTCCCGTAAGGCTTCCTGCACATCTTCAAATTTGAATGGCTTGATGATGGCTTCGATTTTCTTCATGATGATGGGCGTAACTCGTTAATTTGATTAAGCGATGCAGGGAAGGGCTTGCAAGCCAAATCATGACTTGATTTCGCAATGGCAGGTCGCGCTTGCTCATTGTCTAAGAAAGGTTAAATAAATGGGCCATGCGTTCTCTTCGACTCATTCTTCCTCTTTTCGGAGCCGCCGTCCTGCTCATCACTTTCAATGGTTGTGAGTCCATCAGCCCCTATGTCGGAACTTGGGATGCGAGACTAGGCCCTGTTCCCACGACGCAAGTCACGCCCGTGCAACTCTTACTGGAGGCTAAGGTGAAGCAGGATTTGGTTCCCTTCGGCACGGCTGGACGGAAGTATTACCGGCCCATGCAGACGCAATACATCACCATCCACGCGACGGAAAACAGCACGGGGGATGCTTGGCATCATGCGCTGGCGTTGAAGCGTGGAGCCCTCACCGCGCCACGCCGCGTGGGTGGGAATCGCATTGGTTTTCTCATCTGGCATTTCACCGTGCAGGCGGACGTGGCCTATCAGCATTTACCCACGAATGAGCAAGGCGAGCACGCAGACTTTGACGGTCCGGGCAACAATTATAGCGTCGGGATCGAGATGTGTGAGCATAACGGAAACGATCTGGCGCGCACGATCGACAACACCGCGAAGCTCGCCGCCTACCTCATGTATGAGCACCAGATTCCCATCAGCCATGTGGTTCCGCATTATCATTGGCGTCGTATCGGCGTGAATCCTGAGCACAAACCCTGCCCGCATTTCCTCTTGGATCGTGGTCGTCCCGGTCCGACATGGAACTGGTTCCTAGGCCGTGTGATGGCGCAATATCAAAGGATCGTGCCGGGGCCGATGCCGAGGATTTAGTGGTTGATCACATCTCCCGCTGAACGCAGAGAGCGCATCTTCTGCACGCTCTGAATGACGTGCTCAGCGGCTGCCGCAGTCTCGATCATTGTATTGAATCGGGACCAAGAAAACCGCAAGGTGCTAGCAGCGTGTCGGGCATCATAGCCCATCGCTTCCAAGACATGGGACGGATGAAGATCGGCGGTGTGACAGGCGGAGCCAGCGGCACAAGCAACGCCTCGCTGATCCAGCAAGATCAGCAGACCAGCAGCGTCCACGCCAGGAAAACAAAGGCTGGAAGTGGTGCCGAGCCGCTGCTCGCGATGACCGTTCCGCAGCGTGTCGGGTAGGGCTTCGATGACGCGTTCCTCAAAGGCATCACGCATGGCTTTGATCTCGACATCGCCTCCGCGCTCCAACTCCTGCCGCATCAAGTCCGCAGCCACACCGAGCGCGACGATGGAGGCCACGTTCTCCGTGCCAGAACGACGACCGAATTCCTGCCCGCCGCCGATTTGCCACGGCTTGAAGCGCACGCGCTTGCTGATGTAAAGCGCACCTACGCCTTTCGGCGCATGAAGTTTGTGGCCGCTGAGGGAGAGGTAATCAATGGGCAGATCACGCAATGAAATTCGTTCTTTGCCGACGGCTTGAACCGCGTCCGTATGGAAGAGCGCGCCATGATGATGAGCCGCTTCAATGGCTTCCGTCATGGGCGCGATGACCCCCGTTTCATTGTTCGCCCACATCACGCTGACGAGGGCCGTTTGCCCAGCTCGCGTGGCTTCGCGAAGTTCATCAATGCGCACGATTCCAGCGTGATCCACATCCACTTCCGTCACCGGATGGCCTCGGTCAGACCAATGCTTCGCGGGCTCAATAACGGCGCTGTGTTCCGTTTTCGCTGTTACGAAATGAGCACGAAGCGAAGCCATCGTCAGCACTGAGAAGATGGCGGCATTGTTGGACTCGGTGCCGCCACTGGTGAAGATGATTTCCTCAGGCTCACAACTCAACAGCGCCGCCACTTGTTCGCGGGCCGTGTTCAGCGCCTTTCTCACGATTCGTGCTGCGGCATAAGAGGCGGAGGCATTGGCATAGTGCTGCGTGAGGAAGGGCAGCATGGCCTCAACGGCACGCGGATCAACTTGGGTGGTGGCGTTGGAATCAAGGTAGATCATCTGAGCTGTTGGACGGGAAGCGACGATGAAGTTTCAGACAACAGCAAATTTACGCTTTGCACACGCGACTTTGCCTCTATTTTCCGCGCCCTATGCTCGACATCCGACTCTTCCGTGAAAAGCCCGACTATGTGAAGGAACGCCTCGCCACACGCGGTGGTGATTTTGCCGCTTTAGTGGATGAGGTGCTTTCCATAGACAAGGATCGGCGCGCGGCGGAGACGGAAAATCAGAAGCTTCAGAGTGATCGCAACCGGATCAGCAAGGAGATCGGCTTTGCTAAGAAACAAGGTAATGACACCTCAGCTATCGAGGCGGAAGTGCGCGGCATCGGTGATCGCATCGCTCAGTTGGGCAAGGAAGCAGAAGCGTTGGACGTGAAGCAGCGTGAGTTGATGCTCGGTATCCCGAACCTGCCGCATGAAGCCTGTCCCATCGGCCACAGCGCGGAAGAGAATCCGGAAGTGCGTGTCTGGGGTGAGAAGCCGGAGTATGCGTTTACACCGAAGGATCACACGGTTCTCGGTGCTGAGCATGGACTGTTCGACTTCGAGGCCGGCGCAAAAATTACGGGCAGCGCGTTCGTCGTTTATCGTGGTCTTGGCGCGAAGCTGGAGCGTGCGCTGATCAATTTCCTGCTCGATCTTCACACGACGGAACACGGCTATACCGAGGTCGGCGTGCCGTTTCTCGTGAAGGCGGATTCGCTGGTGGGGACTTCGCAGTTGCCGAAGTTTGAAGACCAGCTTTATCGCTGTGATCGCGATGAACTCTACCTCGCACCGACCGCTGAAGTGCCAGTGACCAATCTTCATCGTGAAGAGATCGTGAAGCTGGAACAGTTGCCGATTCAATACGCCGCTTATACGCCTTGTTTCCGCCGGGAGGCTGGATCGGCGGGCCTCGGGACGCGCGGCTTGATCCGAATGCATCAATTCGACAAGATCGAACTGGTCAAGATTACGACGCCGGAAGCTTCCATGGAGGAGCTGGAAAAGCTCACGGCCAACGCCGAAAAAGTGCTCCAAAAGCTGGGCCTTCACTATCGCGTCATCGAGCTCTGCACGGGCGACATCGGCTTTGGCTCGGCTAAGACCTATGACATCGAAGTCTGGGCTCCGGGACAGAATGGCTATCTTGAGGTTTCCAGTTGCAGTAGTTTCGGCGACTATCAGGCGCGGCGCATGAATCTCCGCTTCAAGGATGAAAAGGGAAAAAACACGTTCTGCCACACGCTCAACGGCTCCGGCACGGCGCTTGCACGGCTCTACGTCGCACTCCTCGAAACCTACCAACAAGCCGACGGCACCATTAAAATCCCCGATGCGCTCAAGCCCTACTTCGGCAAAGAAGTCATCGGCTAAAGCAGCGGCCTTTGAGGGCAAGGCACTGAAGTCGTTACAAAATATCCCTGCTCTCGCGCCAGACCAGCCAGCCGTGATCGGCGTCTCCGGCGGGCGGGATTCAGTCGCGCTACTGCATTTTTTGGTTTCGCAAGGCTGGCAGAAACTCACCGTTGCGCACTTCAATCATGGCCTGCGCGGTCGGGAATCTGGCCAGGATGCGGCCTTCGTGCGTAGGCTGGCCAAACGCTACGATCTGCCCTGCGTGGTCTATCGGGAGGACATCGCGGCGTTTGCGTCAGCGGCGAAGCTTTCCACGGAGACGGCGGCTCGCGAACGGCGGGACGTATTTTTTGGGACCGTGGCCCGGCAAGTGGGAACGCGATTCGTTTTCCTGGCTCATCATACGGATGACAATGCAGAGACCATTCTCGGGAATCTGCTCCGGGGCTCAGCGATGCAGGGCGTCACCGGCATGGAGCCGATGGCGGCTCTCGGTGGTGACTTGCTCAAGATTCGTCCGCTGCTGGAGGTGCGGCGCGAAGAGCTGGATGCTTATGCTGAGGCTCAGTCGCTAACGTATCGCGAGGATTCCAGCAATCTCTCGGCGCTGCATCGTCGGAATCGACTTCGGCATGAAGTGCTGCCGTTACTGGATGACGTGCTTCAGCGGGAAGTGACGCCTGTTATTGCCCGCTTCGGCAAACTGGCCGCACGGGATGAGGATTGCCTGCAAGGGCTCGCGATGGACTTGATCGTCCATTTGGCGTTGATTCGGCCTGATCACTCGCTGCTAATCTCTCGATTGAGAGAACTTCATCCTGCGATCACTTCACGGATCGTCAGGTATTGGCTGGTGGATGGCCTTGGATTGCGCGGAATCGGCAATCACGAACTGGAACAAGCGCTCGATCTGCTGAAGCCGGATGGGCCAGCCAAGATCAATCTGCCGCATGACCGCCATCTGAGACGGAAGGCCCAAAGGCTGTTCCTGGAGGAGGCCGACTAGGAAAGGAGTTTCGAGAGTTTCGCTTCCACCATTGAGAAGGTGCTCATGGCTTCGTGGCTGAGTTGGCGGAGCGTCATGTCACCGACGTTGTTCATTTTCTTACTGGCTGAATGCTGAGGGGAAGCCATGAAGGTTTTAGCGGCGAAGGCAAGCACGAGGAGTTTGGCAAGGAATTTCATAGTAGTTGTTGGGTTGGATTTGAGAGTTGAATGAGTTTGTTTGCTGGAATGAGAATAATATTAACCGTAATTACTAGAATTGTAAATATAATTATGATAATTTTGTGAAGTTTATCAGAATTGAGAATTTTAAGTGGCTTTTTGGGTAGCAGGACTGTTTGCCCTGCAGAGTGGCTGCTGCTTTAGCCGCATCTCGAATGATTCGGCTAAAGCCAAAGTCGCGAAGCGCATCCGATGCCCATTTTATCATCCTCACCTGCACCATCAAAGCCAGCGCTCTCGCCCACCTGCGCAGTTGCCCGCAGGGCAATGATCCCCTCGTGTTCAACTTTGGAGATTTCCTCAGTTTTCCCCTACATGTTACTCATTTGGAAACCATTGCTACTCGGGCGCTTGGTTATGGCTGGCTCTGAGATGCTAATAGCTCCGATGTCGAGGGATTCGTTAAACAAGTAGGTGTGCGTTAGGATCCGCTCCGGCGGGGTGGGAATCTCCACTTTATCGAAAAGGAAAAACAGTCTTTCTGATCACAACCTCTTTGACGGATGAGGGAAAGGAGATGCTCTTGCAAAAGCGAACTTTGTCGGCTGTAGGTGCTTGACCATTTGGTCTGAAACAAAGAAGCTACACACATCCTCCAGACAATGCTCACACCCGAACAGAAACATGTCCAATCCTTACGGTTTAAGGTCCGCGCATACCAGTCCGATGGTCAGGCGTTTGAGGACTTGTTTACTTGGATCATGAGCAAAAAACTACCTGCGTTTCGGCAGATTAAACCGCAAGGGCAGCTCGGTGACCGCAAGAACGACGGCTTCGATGACTCCTCAGGCACCTACTTCCAAGTCTTCGCACCAGAGGATGTTTGGAAAGGCGACAAGTATGGAGCTGACAAGCTGGCGACAGACCTCGCTGGCCTCCTGAAATACTGGAACCAAACCGGGCAGGTGAAGGCATTCCGCTACGTCGTGAACGACAAATACAAAGGTCTCGGCCCCGAGATCGAGCAAACCTTGCGCGACATCCGGCCGCTCCACCCCAAACTTGATCCACTCAGTTCACTTCTCACGGGCCATTTAGAGGAGGAGTTCCTCAGCCTCGACCCATTCCATCAGGACGAAATCCTCGGCGGCATGGCCCCAAGCATGACGCCTGAGACAGTGGACAATGACGCTCTCTCCTCCGTCATTCACCACATCCTCCATGAAGACGGTCCAATGCCTATCCTTGGCATACCATTGGACCCCTCGTTGGATCGTAAGATCGAGTTCAATCAGCTCCCTGACCTCGTAGCCAGCCATCTGCGCTCCCGCAATGCTGAGGCGGCCAGCGTCATCAGCACTTATTTTCGCTACCGCTCGACCAGCGACAAGGAACTTCTCGGTCAACGGTTCAAAGGCTTCTACAACGCAGCCGAACTCCTTTTCGCCGAGGCCGATGAGGCCCAAAGTCTCATCTTCTACCAGATCTTGGACCACATCACTTTGCAAAAGACATCGCGCCACCAAAATGCAGCTCTACTGCTGATGGCCTACTACTTCGAGGCCTGTGACATTTACAAGGAGCCACCGCCACTGACATGATTCTTCCCACGAAACACATCATGTTCTCCGAGTCCCTGCTCGGCCTCGGTGCCGTGCTCATCAGCCTGCTGCCAGCAAGCACGAAGGTCGAGACCCTCTGGGACAGCTTTCAACAGATCAATCAGTCCGACCTACTGCCCGCCTACCATACTTTTGAGAACTTCATCGCAGCCCTCGACTTTCTCTACCTGTCAGGGGCCATCACCTATTCCACCACTGGAGAACTAATCCGTGAGACTGCTTAAACTCAGCGCCAACCAACCCACCTTCAAGCCCGTCGTCTTCCGACGGTCAGGGGTGTCGTTGATCGTAGGCAGGGCCAAAGCAGGAACCAAGGATTCCAGCCAGAAGACCTACAATGGCATTGGGAAATCGCTGTCCATCTACCTCATCCATTTCTGTCTTGGTGCATCGAAGGAAGACAAACTCACCGTCGCACTTCCCGGCTGGGTCTTTACACTGGAGTTTGAGCACGAGGGGGCGACTCATATCGCTTCACGGAGCGTAGATAGCCAGCAAACCGTCACGCTTGATGGCGTAGAGCTGGCGCTTGATGACTATACGGCGGAATTGGGCCGCCAAGCCTTTAACCTCATCTCACCCCAGCCATTCCTCAGCTTCCGTAGCCTTATCACGCGCTTCGCTCGCCCGACCAAATACAGTTATCTCAAGTGGGACAGCTTTGTAAAAGAAGAAAAGGACTGGGAAGTCCTGTTACGCAATGGCTACCTCTTCGGGATCGTCCCTGAGTTCGTCCGCGCCAAATACGATGCACGCAAAGAGCAGACCGAAACAGAAAAATTAGCCAGACAGATTAAAGGCGACACTGAACTCGCCCAGCACTTTGAATCAGGTGCCGATCCCCGGATCGAACGAAAAGATTTAGAAGACCAAGTTACCAAACTGGAACACCATCTTGCGAGCTTCGAAATCGCAGAGGACTACGGTGCTGTAAAGCGTGACGCGGGAGCCACCAAACGTCGCTTGGATGATATCACGGCAGAACTCTCTGGTCTGGACGACCGCATCGCCATCATCGATGCCAGTCTGCAACTCGGAGCTGACCTCCCGCGCCAGCAAATGCTGGCCCTTCTCGAAGAGGCCAATGTCATCCTTGCGGGTGGCACCAAGCGCACGCTGGAGCAATTGGAAACGTTTCATCAGCGCCTGCTTACTGACCGCAAGCAACGCCTTGGTTCAGAACGCGACAGCCTCATCAAAACAAGAGATGCCCTGCTGGCGGAGCAAACTGAACTTTCCACCCAGCGGACGTCGCAACTTCAATATTTGAGCCATCACGGAGCCCTGTCCGATCACATGGCCCTCTCCCAAAAGCTCGCCGACCAGCGCGCTCGACTGGATCGTATCAAAGCATGGCAGGACCTCATCGGCCACTACAAGGACCGTGTGAACCGCCTGAAAGCCCGTCTGAGCGAACTCAACCTGGAAACCGCCCGCTACCTCCGGGAGTTCGATGCCGGCCTTGATCGCAATCTCGACATCTTCCGTAGCTTCTCTGGTCAATTCTACGAGAACAAACCCGGCGGTATCACCCTCACGGCCAACGAAGGAGACAACCAGATTCGTTTCAACATCAAGGCCTCCATCGACGACGACTCCGCCGATGGCATCGGTAGCGTGAAAATCTTCTGCTACGACATGATGATCCTCCTCGCCCGCCATCATCATCACATGCGTTTCATCGCCCACGATGGCCGACTCTTTGGAGGCATGGACCCGCGCCAGCGCAGCATCCTCTTCCAGCAAGCCAAACTGGCCGCCGAGGCCAACGATGTTCAATACATCGCCAACATCAACGAAGACCACTTGGAATCCATTCGCACCCGCATAGGCCAGCCAGAGTTCGACCGCCTCTTCTGCGACGCCATCATCCTAGAACTTACCGACGACTCAGAAGCAGGTAAGCTCCTCGGCGTGAAAGTGAAGTTGGAGTATGATTCGTAACTTTATAAATCGCCAGATCTAGAGTAACACTCGGAATCCATTTTCCGAATATATGAGGAGATGACGGTGTCGCATTGCTGCAAGTGCTTGGCCAACATGCCTTTGATAGTCATGCGTGGACGGGTAGAAGCCGGTCTGGATGATCGGGGCTCGATGCCCCGCTGCCGGAGAACCTCGGCGACTCGCTTCGTGAGGGCTGCGAGTCCGGCGGTGGTGCGGGAGATGAAGACGCGGGGTAGGCGGGTCATACGTGCGGTGCATCTGCTTCGATCATCTAAGCTCAAAACAGGCCATCTAACCTATGCTTGCCATTATTTGGCAGGCAAGATTTTCACTCTTACTTCCTCGGCAGATTTTCCTGCACCACGAGCGAAAGCAGCTTCGCCTTGTCACGAAGGTCTTTGACTTCTTCTAAGGTAAAGGCTTTGCCTTCAGGCACATCCAGAACAGGGAGCATGGCGGTCAAACCTTCGCGCAAGTCTTGGATATAGGGCAGCTTTTGAATCTCTGGACTGAGTGTTTCCAAGTTGCTGATGTAGTATTCTACAATGTCTGCGCGACTGAGATTTCGACTACGTTCTGCTGAATAGTTCTCCGCGATGGCTTCGGTGCTGATTTGAAAGGCTCGGAGCCAACCGCCCAACGAAATCAGGTGCGCCACTTCAGAGTCACGAAGGAGAACCATCTCCGCTTCGACATCGGCTTGGGTGGAGGCCAGTTCCGCGCGAAGCTTCGTCCAGTTTCCTTTGAGGCTGTTCTCCAGAAGGCTCTGGCTGTGGATGTTCACGCGGGTTCCAGCTCCCAAGGCTTTGGAATACTTGAGCAAGGCGCGGCCCACGTTTTCCATCTCTTCGATCTTCTCACAATGCACAATCAGGAAGGCATCAGCGATCAGGGTGCCGAGTCCTAGAGAGATCATCGCGCGGTCGGTTGGTGCCTTGTCAGTGAAGGGGCGCTTAAGGTTATCGTAGGGCAGCGTGCCGAGTGAGTCGAGTTGATCGAAAATCTTCCTGATGGACGGCGTCGTGAAGCCATTCACGCCGAATTCCTCACGGACGTGTTCATTGCCGATGAGTTCATCCGGGACTTTGGGCTTGGAAGGACTGGCTGCGGTCTTTTCCTTGGGAGTGTTCTTGTCCTGAGCACGGATAGTGCCCACTGAACATAGAAAGAACAGGGGAAGGGCTGCACCGAGAAAGGATAGTTTGGCTTGAGGCCAAGGGGTCGTCATGGGCTTGATACTAGGGCAGATGTGGACGAATGCGAATGATTCTGAATTCGATCATAAGCAGGCCGTGGTGTTCAAAATGAGGTGAATCCCCCTGTGAAATGGAACTTGACGCTACGCTCAGCGGCAAACATGCTATGCAGCTATTTTCGTGGGCAAATTTTGGTTTCGTTATGACAGATTGGACAGTTACACTTTGGCTCTGCTGCTACATCGCGGTGTTCTTCGGCCTGTCCGTGTTTGGGGCTCATCGGCTGCGAATTCTCTACCTCTATTGGGTGCATCGCGGGCGCAAACCGGAGCCACAGGGCCGCTTTGATCAGCTTCCCGTCGTGACGGTGCAACTGCCTATCTTCAATGAAGTCTGTGTGGTGGAGCGGCTCGTGGAGTCAGTCAGCAAACTGGATTACCCGAAGGATAAGCTGCAGATTCAAATCCTAGATGACTCCACGGATGAGACGAAGAGTGTCTGCGAAGACTGCGCTGAAAGCCTGCGACGCCAGGGATTCGATGTCGAGCTAAGGCATCGCAGTCACCGCATTGGTTTCAAAGCAGGGGCGCTGGAAGAAGCTATGCCCAGCGCGAAAGGCGATTTCCTGTTGATCTTCGATGCGGATTTCCTGCCGCCCTCGGATTTGCTGCAAAACATGATCCATCACTTCACGGATGATAAAGTGGGATTGGTGCAGGCACGGTGGGGACATATCAACAAGGCCGACTCTCTGCTGACGAGATTGCAGGCCATGATGCTGGATGGCCATCTGGTGCTTGAGCAGACCGCGCGCAGTCGGAGCGGGCACTTCTTCAATTTCAACGGAACTGCCGGTATCTGGCGGAAGAAGACCATCATCGAAGCGGGCGGCTGGGAGCATGACACGCTCACGGAAGACATGGACCTCAGCTATCGCGCGCAGATGCGCGGCTGGCGCTTCGTTTATCTGAAGGACATTCTCGTTCCCGCTGAGCTGCCGCCGGACATGGATGGGTTTAAGAGCCAACAGCATCGCTGGACGAAGGGTTCCATTCAGGTCTGTAAGAAGATTCTTGGAGACGTATGGCGCAGTGATCAAAGCCTCGGCATCAAGCTGGAAGCCACCGCGCATCTTGGAGCGAACTTCACCTACCTCCTCATGTTTGGAGTGCTGGTGCTGATGTATCCAGCTAATTTCGTCTTCGAGAATTCTTGGCAAAAAGCGCTACTGCTGGATCTCCCCGTGTTTTTCTTCGCGAGCCTTTCGGTGATCATCTTCTATCTGGCCGCACAGGGCGCGCAACGTCCGTGGGGCTGGCTTAAAGCACTGCCTTATCTGCCGCTGCTCCTCGCGCTCGGGATCGGGATGTCCATCAACAACGGCATCGCCGTGCTGGAGGCACTGTTTGATCATCAGTCCGATTTCGTGCGAACACCGAAACAAGGCAACTCTTTGGGCATCCGACCCAGCAACCGTTACAAAGCGGCGCGTTCCGTCTCATTCTGGATCGAAGTCGCGCTAGCGGTGTATTTCACCTATCTTCTAGCACTGGCGATCTGGAAGCTCCAATGGGCGTCCATTCCCTTCCTAGCCATGTTCCAGTTTGGCTTCGTCTATGTCGTTCTCGGCTCGATGGAGAAGTGGTTCGACTTCGGCTCCATGAGCGGCCCGCCCGAAGAGCCGAGCGATCCCGTGCTTGCTTGATAGGAGCGCCGACGACCTTCGTCGGCAATACTCGGTGATCGAGGTCGGCAGCGACGCTAGATTAAATCCACATCCCCGAAGGAATCACGGCGTCCTTCGGAATGACGACAATGCCGTCACGGATGTGGTAGAGACCCTCAGGGTGATCGTAGTTCTCGGGCTTACCGCGCGGGGTGATGACCACGTTTTCACCGATGCTGACATTCTTATCAATAATGGAGCGCTCAATCTGGCAGTTCTTGCCGATGCCGGGCGCGGGGCGGTCCGTGGGGCTATTCACGGCTCCAGCATAGAAATCTGCTCCCATGATGATACAGTCACGGATGGTGGTGCCTTCATCCACGACGGTGCGCACCCCGAGGATGCTGTTTTGGATGACTGCTTCAGAGAGAATGCAGCCATCGGAGAGAAGAGCATGGCGAATGCTACCACCGTTGATTTTGGTGGCAGGCAGGAATCGAGCGTGGGTGAAGATCGGTGCCTGAGAGTCAAAGAAATCGTAGCTGGGAATAACCGAGCAGAGATCGAGATTGGCATCGAAGAACGAGCGGATCGTGCCGATGTCTTCCCAGTAGCCCTGGAATGGATAGCTCTGCACGCGGCTGCTCTTGATTGCTGCCGGAATGATGTCGCGTCCGAAATCAGCGAGGTTGTTGTCGAGCGCTTTGATCAAAACCTCGCGATTGAAAACGTAGATGCCCATGCTGGCTTCATAGTGTGGCTGGTCCTCCGCGATACCGAGATCCCGCATGGTCTCGATTGGCATCGTGAGCGCCTTCAGCTCTTCCGCCTTTTGCGGCTTTTCCACGAAGTTATGAATACGGCCCGTGGCATCCGTTTGCATGATGCCGAAGGACTTGGCCTTCTCACCGTCCACCGGAATGGTGGCGATCGTGATGTCTGCATTGTGCTCAATGTGCTTCTCCAAGACCTTGCGGAAGTCCATCCTGTAGAGCTGATCACCGCTCAGGATGAGGAAATACTTATACTTCCCTTGGGTGAAGTAGCGCAGGTTCTGGCGCACCGCGTCTGCTGTGCCCTGATACCAGGCTTCGCCATCGGGCGTCTGTTGAGCGGCAAGAATTTCAACGAAGCCGCTGCTGAACAAATCGAACTTGTAAGCCCTGCTGATGTGGCGATTCAGAGAGGCGCTATTGTATTGCGTCAGCACATAGACCTGACGGACACCGCTGTTGATGCAGTTGCTGATCGGGATGTCCACTAAGCGATACTTCCCAGCGAGCGGCACGGCGGGCTTCGCACGGTCCTTAGTGAGTGGAAACAAGCGAGTCCCAGCACCACCACCCATCACGATGCCCAATGTAGAGCGATTTAAAAGTGCCTCAGTTTCAAAGCGGTTCATGGCGGGAGATGCAGCGGCAGACATAGAACATTTTTCCTGAAACATGGCATTAGAGCAAGCGTTTCCTTGCTTCAATATGCGTAAGTCTTCCCCCTACCGCCCAGTTTCACTTTTCTTGTTCGTGACATCCCTTGCCGGAGTAAGCCACGCCAAGACCGATTTCAAAGTGGACATCCTCCCGCTCATCGAATCCCGCTGTCTGAAATGCCATAAGGGGCCGCATGAAGAGAACGGGAAAATGCAGAAGCCGAAGGGGGACATCCGTCTGGACGGCGCATGGGCCTTTCTCAAAGGGAACAAGGAAACCGTGCCTGTAGTCCCTAAAGACGTGACGAAGAGCGGCATCATCCAAGTGACCACTTTGCCTAAAGACGACGATAAATTCATGCCGCCAGAAGGCAAAGGCGATCCCCTTACGCCAGACGAAATCAACAAACTGAAGACTTGGATCATCGAAGGGGCAGACTTCGGCGGTTGGGAAGGGAACCTGGATGGGAAGCCTGCCGAGGCCGTAGCGCCTGCGGCCAAAGTCCCGCTGAAGGATCGCGAGCATGACTTGCTCTATCAGAAACTGGCCGAGGGACTTCAGCCGCCGACCGAAGAGACGCTAAAGAAGATCGCCAGTGGCGGCGCTCAGATCGCCGCACTTCAGGTGGGCAGTCCCTTGTTGCACGTAGATTTCCTGGCCGGAGTTACCAAGTGCAATGACGAGAGCCTCGCCGCATTGACTCCCCTCAAGGACAACATCGTTCACCTTGACCTAGCCCGCACGGAGATCACCGATGCAGCCGCGAAAAGCATCGTCCTCATGCCGCGTCTCACCCGTCTTGATCTCCGTAAGACGAAGATCACGGATAAAGGTCTGGGGCAGCTCGCCACCGCGAAGAACCTCGTTTACCTCAATCTGTTCGGCACGGAGATCACCGATGCCGGACTGGCTTCACTGGCCCAGATCAAGACCTTGAGAAACGTCTTCCTCTCGGATACTAAAGTCACCGATGCAGGCGTAGCTAAGCTTAAAGCCTCGCTGCCAAAGGCTGAGATCGTAGGAAATGTGGTCATCACGGCTCCCGCGCCGAAGCCCGAAGAAATGAAGAAGGGCAAGAAAGCGAAGTGACTTTCACCGCCGCCTTCATCAGATGATCTGATCCAAAGCCCGGATCAAATCAATGGACTTGTCATTCGGCATCGCCCCCAGCTCCATCTGGTTCATCACATAAGCAAAGCCGAAGCCGCGCTCAGGATCGGCAAAGGCCACGCTTCCTCCCGCGCCGGGATGCCCAAAGGCACGGGCGGATGAACCAAAGAGCGTCCGTTTCTTTTGCTGTGATGCCCAGTCCACCGGATCACGCATCAGGCCCGCGCTGAAGGCGACTTCTTCACACAAGACCTCATCAACGGACTGGCTTAACGTCGTCTGCAAGGCTTCGATGATCCAGCCTTTCACGAGCTGCGTTCCGCCCCACCAGCCCCCATTGGCCAGCATGGCGTAGAATCTGGCGAGCGCGCTGGCCGTGCCCACGCCGCCCATGCTGGGAAAGCCTCGGGCCCAGGTTTCAGAACGGTTCATGTCCTGCACCGCGCCCAACCCGACTGGGGAAGTGAACGTCCGCTGGGTCAGGCTCCCGCGGGTGCTATACGCCTTCATAAAGGCATCATCGGCGCCGCTGATCCGCATCTTGCCAGGGTAGAGCGTGGCCACTCGCGGCCACTCGCTTTCCGGAAGACCGATCCAGAAATCCAACGCCATCGGATCGCCGATCATCTCCCTGAAGTATTCCCCGAGCGAAGCCGCGCCCGTGATGCGTTGCACGATCTCATCCAGAATAAAACCATGCGTGCGGGCTTGGTAAGCCTGCTTCGTGCCCGGCTCAAAAGCAGGCGTCTGCACTTCGATGGCCCTGATAACCGCATCGTGATCCAGGATGGGCGCTTGTTGATCCAGCGCGCTCAACCCCGAAGTATGGGAGAGCACCTGCGCGAAGGTGATGTGCTCCTTGCCACCGCCGACAAAGCGCGGCCAGACCTCGCCCACCGGCGTCTCCAGCGGCAGTGCGGCCTCATCCAGCGCCAGCAGACAAGCCACCGCCGCAGGCCCCTTGGTCGCGCTCCAGACGGGGATCAAGGTGTCCGCAGTCCACGGTTGAGTGCGTTCACGATTGGCGAAGCCTTCCGCGAAGTGGACGATTTCTTGCTCGCCCATCCAGATGGAAACCGACGCTCCCAGCTCACCGCGTTCGAGGAAGTTCCTCTCGAACCAAGGCCTAAGCGCTCGTTGAACGTGCTCAGCTTGCGTGTTCATGGCCGGTTAGATTTTAGATTGCAGCGCCACCAGATCCGGATCACGCCGGGCGGATTTGCGAAGGCTGGCGTCCATTTCAAAGGACTTCCGCAGCATCTCCATCGCTTCCGCGAACAGGCCGAGTCTGGCCTGATAACACGCGACGTTGTAAAAGAAGACGGATTTGGTCCGCAGTGAATCCGGCCCATTGAGCAGGACGTGCAGCGCCTCTTCCGTGCGGCCCATCTCATGCAGGCAGTAGCCAGAATGGATGAACCCGCCCGCTTCCCCAGGCGCTTCCTCCCGCAGCCGCTCCGCCACCACCAGCGCTTCCGCCCAGCGCTCTTCACCCATCAGACTCAGCGCCAGAATCTCCAACACATCACTGCGCCCCAGCATTTCTGAAGGCAGCGTGTGCAGCTCCCTCCAGACTTCACGGAACATCCCGAGCTCAAGGTAACCCTGAGCGGCGATGATGCTGCGTTCGTGGTGATTCATGGAATGGGGGCGATGAATAGTGCGAAGGCTCATTGCATCTGCCGCTTCGTGTTTGCAAGCGCTGTCATCAGAACGTAAATCGTTCCCATGAACAAGGCTTTTGTTTTGGGTGCCGGACTGGGCACCCGCCTCCGACCCCTCACTGACCAGCTCCCGAAGCCCCTGATTCCGGTCTTCCACAGGCCGCTCATCACGTATGCCTTCGATCATCTTCTCTCCGCCGGGCTCAGTGAGTTCATCGTGAACACGCACCATTTGCCGGAATGCTATGACCTCGCCTTTCCTGATAAGACATACCGCAGGGCACCCATCACCTTCCGCCATGAGCCCCTTTTGCTGGAGACAGCGGGCGGCATCGCGAACATCGCCGATCTCATCACGGATCAATCCTTCATCGTTTATAATGGCGACATCCTCACAGACCTCCCGCTTCAGTCGCTCATCCACGAACATGAGCGCGGTGAGAACATCATCACCCTAGTTCTCCGTTCCATCGGCCCAGCGCCACACATCGCGTTCGATGCCGAATCCGGTCGCGTGACAGACATCCGCAACAAGCTTGGCACGGGCAACGCAGGCACCCACCAGTTCACCGGCATCTACGCGATCCGCCCTGATTTCTTAAAGCACTTGGAGCCTGGGAAAAAGGAAAGCGTCATCCCCATCTTCCTGAAGCTCATCCAGAGCGGCGCCCGCATGGGAGCCGTCGTCATAGATCAAGGCGTCTGGTGGGATCTCGGCGATCGCGAAAGCTATCTGGAAGCGCACCAAACCATGCACCAGATGGGCCACCGCTTCCCAGCTTATGGCGGAGTCATTGCCGAGCCCGTGCAAGCCGGAGCCGTCACCGACCGCAAAGCCGAACTTCATGGACTCAACATCCTCTCCGCAGGCGCTGAAGTCAGTGAAGGCGCGGTCTTGGAAGACTGCATCCTATGGCCCAAGGCCGTCGTGGCAGCGAACGCGAGCCTGACGCGCTGCATCGTCCGTTCAGGAATCAGCGCCTCTGGAACCGCCACAGATCAGGCTTTCTAGCCCGAAGCTGGAACCACCTTTCCCTCTGTCGTGATCTTCATCCCCACCGCCGCCGCTGCTTCCGCAGCAGGCCCGCCGAAGCCGAGGAGCATGGCCACTTCATCCTGCACCTGGCCCATTTCATCTAGGCGCAGTTCAGGATCACGAATAATGTAAACCTCACCGCTTTTGCGGTTTTCGTAGAGCACCATTTTGCCTTGCTCGGTGTGCTTGACCTCTTTCGGAACGAGGATCTTTTTGCGCTCCAGCATGAGCGCCAGAATGTAGCGGGCGTTCTCGGATTCCGGCTCGTCTTCTTCCACGAGACGACGCAGCAGGCTCTCCGCGCTTTCCCGGCTGGCGATCTCGATCTTGGCCCTGGCATCGCCGCCCGGCGGTTGATACTCGGTCTTCCAAAACGAGAACGGCTTGCGCTCCGCGATCTCTTCTTCCCAAACATCCAAACCGACATCGCGACGTTGAAACTCACCCGTGACCTTATCGAAATAGATGGCCGTGTGAAACACTTCCTTCTCGGCAAAAGGCCGCCCGGTGCGGGCGCATTCATGAGCGCGGGATTTGAGGTTCCAGAGTTGCATGGTGGGATGAAATTAAGAATTAAGAATGATGAGTTCTAGCTACAGGCGCATCTTTTGTGAACCATTGGTCTTCGCTGTTTCAGAATTCCGCATTCCGCATTTTAAATTCTTCATTCCCCCTATGTCGTTCTCCCCATCAGTCCATTCCAGAGGAACTTGGCCGAGTCCACGAGGGAGGCGAAGCTGGTCACCTTCGGGAAATCCTTGTTCTGAGAACGGAAGAAGAAGAGGATGCCTCCGATGCTGGCGAGCACGATGTGCGGCACCCAAACGGTGAACCAAGGGGCTACGTGGTTACCTTTGCCGAGGTTCAGGAAGAAGTTGTCGATGAAGATCAGGACGAAGAAGATGAAGATGGAACTGGCGACGCCACCTAGCATGCCGCGCCTTGAAAAGACGACGCCGAGCGGCGCGGCGATGAGCACGATGACGAGGCACTGCCAAGGCAAGGCGAAGCGGTAGAACAGATGCGTGCGGAAGGGGGCGAGCTTTGAGGCGGTATAGGATTTGTTGCCGTCCACATAGGCCAGCAACTCCGGCACGCCGAGGAATTCAGGTGTTAGCGAACCGCTGATGAGGCTCCAAGGCGTCTCGTTAAAGCCTTCCAGATCCTTACGTGGGAACTCCTGCATGGTGATGATCTTGCCCTGATCATAAGTGACCTCCACGCCGCCGTAGAGCGACCACACGCGCTTGTTCGCCCACCAGAAGCTGGAGCGCCCGTAGTAGGCCTTCAGCAGCTTGCCATGTTCATCTTCCTGCCGCACTTCCACGCGGCGCACCTTGTCATCCCGCAGATCATAAGGAACGACGCCGAGATACCAGGTGCGGCGGTCTTCTTGATTGCGATACACCAGATCAGTCACGCGGATGTTGCGGCTCACCTTGTCCTTCACGTCTTCCAGAAGCGTCTTCTTGTTACCCTCGGCCACGGGTGCCCAGTGGTAGTTCGCGGTCATGCCGATGAAGGAAGCATAAGCTCCAAAGATAAAGATGGGTCGCAACACCTGGGCCAGGCTTTTGCCCGCGCCGAGCATGGAGATCAGTTCGTTCGCACGACACATTTTCCCGAGGGAATAAAGCGTGGCCAGCAGCATGGTCACCGGAGCTACCGAGACGTAAATATAAGGGATGAGCCGGAGATAGAACATCAGGATCTGCCCCATCGGAATGTGGTTTTCCTTGAAGTTGTTCAGGTTGTCCAAAAGGTCCATCACGATCCAAAGCGAGCAGAACGCAACGAAACAAAATACGAGCGGCTGAAGGAAGTTTGTGAGCACGTAGCGCTCCATGATTTTACAGCGGGAGTAGTAGGTTAGCAGCAGGGGCGGGGAGAGGATCATCCCGATCATCAGCACTGTCTGAATGACAAAGGCGGTCACTGAAATCTCTTCTCCGATGGACTCCAGACGGGAGTTCTCCCAGAAGTCGTAGAGATTAGTCGCCAGCGCCCAGACGGCCAAATAAATGGAAGCCGCCCAGGTGGGACGCAGCATCTTTTCGGCATTGGGATAAGCGCGAAAGATGACGATGTGGAAGACTGCGCCGCCCAGAAAGACGAAGAGCCGCATGTAGGCCAGCAGATAGATGGTGATGTAGGCTTCATCAGGAAGCCCTATCCAACCATTCGGCAGCGGCTCCACCGTCGAAGGCTCCTTCGGCATGAAGGGCAGGTGATAGCCCGTTTGCTGAGCGATGAACATCCCTAGCAACGCCAGCAGAAAGGCCAGTGAACTCAGGTGCGGAGTCTGGCGGATCAGACGCCAAAGGACATTCAATACAGAGAAGACAGGAGACAGAAACTTCATGGCAGGCAGGTGCAGCGAATGGCGAGATTCCGCCACGCAGGGCCCCGCGTCAAGCTGAGTGGAAGGGACGTGGTTGATTGCGGCCACATTTGCTTTATGGAGGGCGCGATGATTCACCTCGCCTCGGATGCCGAAAGCTTCTCCCAGCCTCTCCTGCTGGAGCGCATGGCCAAGGCGTTTTCACTGGATGGCCAGCTCGCGGCGTCACCTGATTTCGAGTTCCGCCAGCAACAACAGCGCATGGCGCGCATTGTCGGCAGTGCCTTGGACAAGACGCGCTCCGTGGTCATCGAGGCCGCCACGGGGGTCGGGAAGTCGTTGGCTTATCTCCTGCCCGCCGCGACGTTTGCCGTGGAGCAGAAGCGCAAGGCCATCATCTCCACGCATACGATCAACCTCCAAGAGCAGCTCGTTCACAAAGACATCCCCATCGTGCAGAAGCTGGTGGAGCAGGGGTTCAAGGCCGAACTGCTGAAAGGGCGGGGGAACTACCTCTGTCCGCAAAGGCTGGAGCACGCCTTTCGTGGCACCGCTGACCTCTTCACTTCGAGCGAACACTCCGAAGTAAAGCTGATCTGGGACTGGAGCCAAACGACGACGGATGGCACTCTGAGCGACCTGGATTTTTCACCCTCGCCACGCGTGTGGTCGCAGGTTTGCAGTGAGGCCCACATCTGCACGCCGAGGCGTTGCGGCGGCTCCCGATGCTTCTATCAAGCGGTGCGGAAGCGCCTTGCCGAAGCGGATGTCATCGTGCTGAATCACACGCTCTTCTTCACGCTGCTCTCCTCCGTAGAAGACCTGCTGCCGGATGATGCGAACTTCATTTTCCCCAATGACTTCCTGATCATCGACGAAGCACACACTATCGAGAACGTCGCTGCGAAGGCTTTTGGCATTCACATCTCGGAGGGCAGCCTGCGGTATGAGTTACAGCGGCTTTATCATCCCAAGACCCGCAAGGGATTCTTCCCGCATTCAGGAGATGAGGTCGGCGTGCGTTTCGTCAAAGAAGCCATCGCGAGCATGGAGGACTTCTTCCGCGCGGTTGAAGGCTCCTGCACCTTCCAAAGTCTTGGCCGCGAGTTCCGCGTTCGCGAGACCGGTTTGACGGAGAACAACCTCGCCATCCCGCTGCACAAGCTCTCCGAACGCGCCAAGATGGCGGGCGATGAAACCAAGCACGAGACCACGCGCTTAGAGCTTCATGATCTGGCCAATCGCCTGACCGCCGCGCGCAATGACATCGCGGCCTTCCTTGATCAATCCGAGGACGATCACGTCTATTGGGTAGAGCGCAGCAGTGCGGATAACAAGGCCATCTCCATGCACAGCGCGCCGGTGGATGTGAGCAAGCAGCTCGGTGATCTCCTCTTTCGTCCGGGCCGCGTCAGCATCCTGACCAGCGCTACGCTCGGCATCGGCGAAGGCGAACCGTTGGAGTATTTCCGCAAACGGGTCGGCGGCATGGAGACGCCCGCCGTGTGCATTGATAGTCCTTTCGACTTCAGCAAGCAGATGAAGCTCTACCTCGTGAAGGGCATCCCAGCGCCCGGCACGAAGGAGCACGAAGCCGCGTTGCCGAAGTGGATCGAGCATTTCCTCGATCTCAGCAAAGGCCGCGCCTTCGTCCTGTTCACGAGCTACACGCAGATGAACAAGATCGCGGATGAGATGGCCGACTTCTTCGAGAAGCGCGGCTGGCAACTCCTCGTGCAAGGTCGCGCCTTGCCCCGACATCAAATGCTCGCTGAGTTCAAGCGCGATACCCACAGCGTGCTCTTCGGCACCGAGAGCTTCTGGACCGGCGTGGATGTCCCCGGTGAAGCCCTGAGCAACGTCATCATCACGAAGCTCCCCTTCGCCGTGCCGGATCATCCCTTGACCGCCGCACGCTTGGAATACATCACCGAGCACGGCGGCAACGCCTTCATGCAATACTCCGTCCCCGAGGCCATCCTCAAACTGCGTCAGGGCGTGGGCCGTCTCATCCGCTCCAGAAAAGACCACGGCATCTGCGCCATTCTGGACAATCGAGTGCTCAGCAAACCCTATGGCCGCGCCTTCATCAACGCCCTGCCGAAATGCCCCACTGAGATCGTGGGGTGAGAAAGTGGAAGGTAGGCAATAGCCTTGCAAAACCTAAGTATAACGCTCTCATATTTGGGCTGTCTCTTAGCATATGAAAGTAATGCGCATCCATTAACTTCACGTAAGTATGTCTGAAACCAACAGGTCTCTATTTTATCGAATCTTCACCTCTCCTTTCATGGGGATTGCAGGATCTATTGCGAGCTTAATTGGATTGCCGTTGGCGTTTTATTTTTACTTTGAGAGCATCCAACAACCATGTCTTACATACTATCTTCATCCTGCTCGAGCTACTGTGGTATCTGCTGAGCAATCCAAGGGATTAACTATCAATTACAACGGCAAGCAACTGGACAAAGATGTTTCGGCTGTTCAAATCGCTATATGGAATGCTGGTAAATGTCCAGTTCGTCACGAGGATTTACTTTCACCTATCGCTATTCAATCAGCGTCTAAATGTCCCATTCTTGAAGCTAAGATACGCAAAACTAGCAGGGAAGAAATCTTGTTTACAATTGATTCAGCAATGTGCGAGCAAGGGAAAATTACTTTCAACTGGAAGGCCCTTGAGTGTAATGATGGTGCATCTGTCCAGCTCATTTATGCGGGCTCTCCCACAGAAAATTTTATCGTAACTGGGAGTGTAATTGGACAACATAGAATAATAGAAAGAAAATATGGCGGCGAATCTCTAAAAACAATTCAAGAACAATTCGAGAAAAGAGCTGGGCAACATATTTTTGAATGGGTGTATCTAATACTCACTCTGATCACTAGCGCCTTAATCGGAGTTCTTCTAATTTGGCAATGGAGAAGTGGAGCGCCTTTTACTAAAACCGATTATTTACTATTATTGATACTTTTGATGCAGCTTGTCCCTTCGATTAAAATGTTTCTAAATGTTTCAAATGATTCGCCTCCTCCATTTGGTTTTTAAAATTTGTTGAACCAGTCAGAAAATGCAGGACCGATGCTCTGCATAACTCTTCCCGCATCTGAATACCGTGTGTATCAGTGACCATCGCGGCGACTTCAACCTGTCGGTTCAAGACCTTAAATACCAGTGCGTTGACCTTGTAGAGAGGCGTGCATTCCTTAGTCGCTGGATGCGGCGCTAAAGTCGGTGCGTCCTGCACTTCGCGACTAAGCGCGCGCCCCGCATGAGATCCTCGAATGCTCTTGCCCAGCGCCACAGCCCTCATGGTGGCAAGGCGGCTAAGGTATCCCAATCGTTGTCTTCATACCGACATGTTCTGTCTTCCCATGAAAACGGCAAGCATCTCGTCAATAGGCTGTTGATCACACCATCTCCAGCCCACGCATCGTGCTGGTGCCGCTGCTGAAGCTACCTGCTTCACAACCGAGACGTTGGAGGAGGCTGACGTAAAGGTTCGTCAGCGGGTAGTTCTTCTTTTTGTCAAAGGCGAGGTGGCCCGCGGGTTTGAAGCCGCCACCCGCGAGGAGCACGGGGAGGTTGTCGTTGGAATGGGCATTAGCGCTGCCCATGTTCGTTCCGTAAAGGATGGACGTTTGATCAAGCAGCGATGCGCCTTGTTCCTTTGCGGCACTCATGCCGTGCATAAACTCCGCCAGCGCGCTGAACTGGGCTTCCTCAATGCGACGCAGCTCACTGAGCTTCTCCTCACGACCACCGTGATGCGTGAGTTCATGGCACATGGATTTCACGCCGGGAATTTGGCGTGGCGTGAGGCTTCCGGTGTTGAGGCAAACGGTGACGATGCGCGTGGAATCGGTTTCCAGCGCGAGTCGCACGAGATCAAACATCACTCGCTCGTTCTTCGCGAGGTCATCGCGTTCTTTGATTTCTTCCGGCGCGGCGAGGGTGACTTTGGGCTTAGGCCGATCCACCCAGTCGGTGGCTTTCGCAAGGCGTTGCTCCAGGTCACGGACGCTCGTGAAGTATTGATCAAGGCGCTCGCGATCCGCAGCACCGACGCTCTTCTCTAGGCGCTTGGCTTGGTCACGCAAGGAATCGAGCAGACTGCGATCCTCCTGCAAACGTCGTGTGGCGGCGGCTTTGCCCGCAGCGGTATCTTCCACAAAGAGCTGCTGATAGAGCTTCAGCGGACTCTGTTGCGGTGGAATCATCGAGCCACTGCGCGTCCAGGAACAGCTCATCTGCTCGGCCCCAACCATTAGGGTGAGCGATGGAAAACGTGTTTCTCCACCGACCTTTTCAGCCATCACCTGATCCAGCGAGATGCTGTTCTTGAACGATCCACGGCTGGCTCCCGGTGCTCCGGTGAGGAACGATTTCTCGGCTGCGTGGCCGCCATCGACGCCTGGCAATGAGACACCTGAGAACACAGTGAGGTTATCACGGTGCTCTTTAAGAAGATCGAGATAAGGCGTCAGCGCATAGTCGCGGCCTTCTTTCTCCGGGAAGAAATACTGTGGCAGAATACCCATGTTCGTCATCATGCCAACGAAGCGTCTTGGTGGCACGGAGGAAGCAGCGCGCAAGAAGCTGGGCCGCATGGCTTCGAGCATCGGCAGAGCCAGAGAGATACCGACGCCTTTAAGCATGGCGCGGCGGGATAGGCCTTGGTTGGTGTTGATATAAGGAGCGTTCATGGCAGAAGAGGAAAATGGAAAAGGATCATTGGAAAATGGAGATTGGAAAATGGTGATGGGGTTGGCGTGGGATCATTTTCCAATTTCCATTTTCCAATGTTCACTTTTCATTGAAACAGGGATGTCGAAGGTTCTGAGAATACTGCATTGATTCATCGTTCACGATTAGCTTTCGCAGTTATAAGCGACTTAGCGATGATATTACAGAGCTGGTCGCATTCATTAAGAACAGCGGTCATGCGTGGATTGGGAAGCAGCTTGGCCTTGATGATGAGCCGCACCCATACGCGGCTTTCACGTAGTTCTTTGAAGACGATGGAAAGCTTGTGAATGAAGTCCTTCTTGCTCTCGGCAGCGCAGGCTTCGCCATAATTGGGCGCTGGCGAAGTGCCCGAACGCACGAGCTGTCCTGCAATATGTTTACCCATCCGAGAATCTGGCAAAGCATCCACGACCTTGCCAATTCGCGCGGCGAATTCCAGCAGCCGTTCTTCCAGCTCCTCACCTTTCTTCTCACTCATTTTTCAATCACCATTTTCCAATGTTCATTCTTCATTGATCTCACTTGCTCCGGAAAAGCGCACTCTCCACCACCTGCAAAACCAAAGTCCGCATGCCATAATGAGCAACCTTCGATTTGGCGAGAATGTCTTCAACAACACTGCGATCAGCGAAGCTCATCTCCGCTCCCGTCGCATAGGTGGCCAATTGTCCGACGAAGGCTCTCGCCAGACGCTCGGGATCGTCTGCCAGCATCGTGCGCAGTTCGTTCACATCCTTAAATGGACGCCCATCTGGCAACAAACCGGTGCAGTCCACGGGCAACCCTGCATGGTATTCGATGCGGTGTCCGTTGACCAGCTTTCGGTCTTCATCACGGCCTGCAACGCCCATCGCGCGGTATTGGCCGCGCCATTCACCGACGACATCGAAGCTCTCCAAGGCGAAGCCATAAGGGTCCATCTTCGCGTGGCATCCAGCGCATGTCGCATTGCGTCGATGCTTCTCCAACTGCTCGCGGATGGTCGTGGCTCCGCGCACATCAGGCTCGATGGCTCCCGCGTTCGGTGGTGGCGGGGTGGGGACGATTCCGAGAATCTTGTCCATGACAAAGGCCCCGCGTTTCACAGGCGAAGTGACGCTGCCATTGGCCGTGGTTTTGAGAACGGCAGCCTGCGTGAGGAAGCCGCCGCGAAGGCTATCAGCGGGCAAGGCGACGCGTTGCAAGTCCCAGCCGCGCACGCCTTCAATGCCGTAAAGCTTTGCCAATGGTTCGTTGAGCATGGCAAAGTCTGATCGCACGAAATACTTTACGCCGAGATCCTTCTGCAACAGTTCCGCAAAATAAGCGCGGGATTCCATCAGCATCGCCTCGCTCAACCACGGCATGTATTCCGGGTAGAGCTTCTTGTCAGGCTGGGTGGCATTGAGTTCACGCAAGGCGAGCCATTGGGCGGTGAAGTTCTCGATGAAGCGGCCAGCTCGCTTGTCCTTCAGTAAGCGCTCGGCTTGGGCACGGAGCGTGGCGGGTTTGCTGAGTTCATGCTTGTCCGCGAGCGCCGCCAGTTCATCATCTGGCAGCGTGTTCCAGAGGAAATAGGAAAGCCGTGTGGCCAGCGCATGATCATCCAGCGTGCCTGTGGACTCGTGCAACAGCATGAAATCGGGTGAGGTCAGGATGGCGCGATAAGCCGTGATCATGGCGTCTTGAAAGGCTTCACCTGCGGCGAGTTTAGCCGTCACTTTGGCCAGATACTCTGCGACCACCTCAGGGCTCACTGGCTTACGCAAGGCGCGTCGTAGAAAGGTCCGCAGCAGGCGCTCGGCGTCCTTCGCAGGCTCCTTGGCTTCCACATAAACAACAGGGCGCTTGTCTCCGCGTTCGCCATAGATGTCCTTCGGGAGCGAATAAGGATTCCCGCGTGGCCACGTCTGCTGGGTCGGTTTGGGCACGCCGCTGTCCTTCGTCCATTCCTTCACGGCCAGATCACCAAACAAGGCGCGATGGCTCGCAGGCGGCCATTGATCATAGATCGGTCCTTCGATTTCCACCCATTCGACCGCGACGCCCGGCGCAGGGCTCATGGGGCCGATCACGTCCTTGTTCTTGCCGAAAGCATAGTCGCGGAAGTTCTCACAAGACGCCGCGATGATGCGCAGGAAATCATCCGTGCCGTGGTTCATGCCGCCGCCGCGTTCCAGCCAAGCACTGATCTCCCGCACCGCAGGTTTGTTCGGTGGCAGATCAACGGTGCCATAGTGCTCGCTCGCGGCGAAGACGCCCCAGCCCAGCGCGCCGTGTCGCTCCGTGGGCACGACTTGAGTTCCATCCCAACCAAAGCTGTAACCGGAAACACGCAATTTGTAGAGACCAGAAATGACAGGCTCTATCGCCGTCATGGTCCAGCGATAGTCCGCATCTTCGTGACGAAACATGCCGATAGCGGTGGCCTTGGGTTCGCCGTCCGTGAGGTGATGCGCCGTATCCGCGATGAGCTTCTCATCCCGCTTCATGCCGATCAGCCCGATGGCCGTCTTGTTCTGAATGGCCAGTCCCACCGAGCCCTCGCACTCCTTGCCATCCTTGCGGTTATTCTCCGTGAGTTGATGGCGGAACTTGAACACGGGCGGACGTTCTGGGAAGGGGCACAGCGCCTCATTCAAAGCCTTGTCCACAGCGGCCAGATACGATTCCATGTGAACGAAGGACATGTCCAGCGCACCCGCGAGTCGGTCGAAGCCATGTGATTTCCCATCCTCCGGCAGCGACTCTTTCACCTTCCGTGCAGGCATTGCCAGCAAGTCACGCAGCGTGTTCTCAAACTCCACACGGTTCAGCCTGCGCAAGCGTGCGCGCCCATCGCGCAGCTCCCGCGCGGTATCCGTGGCGATGAGATCCTTTGAGAGCGCCTTCAGAGCCGCCTCCTGTTCCTTAGCCTCAGGGCGCGGCTTCTTCTCCGGCGGCATCTCGCCAGCGCGCACGCGGTCGTGCACCTTTACCCAAGTGTCAAAACTCCCCGCATCCAGTTTGAGCGCCGTGAGATCAAGGCTGCCCTTCTTCGTATCAGCGTCATGGCATTCCACGCAGTGTGCTTCAATGAATGCGTTCAGGGGCGCGTCAGGCTTCCCATGCAAGACCGCGAAGGGAAGAAGGGAGAGCAAAAGAGGACGCGGGAAAGTCATGTCTGGAAGCAGATGCAGCAGAGTCAAACGCTCCCCATAGGCTCATTCCATCAGGGCTCGCGAAGATCCTCGTTTGGGGGAGCGCGGGCGTCCCGCCTGCTGTGGTCGGCGTCCCGCCGAACACCTTAGGACGTGCGAAGTGCACTAAACGGACACAATCAGGAGACGCTCGTGTCTTGCGCGAGACGCCCAAGACGGCAGGCGGGACGCCCGCGCTCCCCAACATCCCGTCTGTAGGTTATTGATGGCTGCTTGCGGTCAGACTGACACAGGCAGATGGCTTACCGCATTAGTAATCAAAGATGCTGACCTCGCGGTTCGCTTTGCGTAGCTTGCTGGACAGGCTGTGAGCGAGGTTACGCAGGAGCACGATCTTGATGCGCGGATGATCTTTCTCCAGATTCTCAAAGGCTTCGATGGTCAGGAGCTGGCATTCGACCTCAGTGTCTGCGACGACGATGGCAGACCGGGGCGCGTTATCGAGCATCGCCATTTCTCCAAAGGCCATGCCTGATGAAAACGTAGCCAGTCGCTTCTGAAGTCCGCTGGCCAGCGTTACGGTTACGCTGACGCGGCCTCTGGCGATGATGAAGAGCTCGCGGGCTGCATCGCCTGCATTCACGACGACACTGCCTACGCCATACTTTTGCAGGCGCATCAGTCCTTTCAGGACGCTGATCTCCTCAAGGGTGAGACCTTGGAAGAGTTCATACTTCTCAGGCGGCAGTAGATTTTCACCGCCGTATTCGGGCAGCAGTTTCAGGAATAACCGATCTTCGCACCATTCCAGCGCGAGGTCGTTGTCATCGAAGGCATGATAGAGGCCGATGGCGCTCTCTCCGAGCTTCAGCTTCATGTAACGCCTCAGCATGGGCGCGTGGGAAGTGTGCGTGAAGATCAGAACGATGTCCAAGGCCGCCAGCTTCATGAGAAGCTGATGGAAAAGGCTGCACGCGCTTTCATTCACCTCCAGCGTCCGTTTGAGATCAAGGATGACGAACTTCTTATGCTCCAAATCAGACATGACCTCACGCACGACCACCTCAGCGGTGGAGAAGAAGAGATCGCCCTGAAGTTGATAGACGCGGATGACCTTACCAGACCGGCGGAGTTCTCCCATTTGCTTCTCACTCCGCACGCGGCTGGAGTTCACTTCTGAGCCGTTGTATTGCAGACGGACGACCGCTTTGTTGACGTGAGGAGAGTTGAAAAGATGGAGATTGAAGTGACGGGAGAGATCATCGCAGACCTTGATGCCGCGCACGCTGTTGCCGCGTGGATCGAGCGGTGGCGAGAAGATCCCGATGCCCAACTGCCCCGGCAGCACGGCCATGATGCCGCCCGCCACGCCGCTCTTCGCGGGCATCCCGACCCGGTAAATCCACTCGCCCGCATAGTCATACATGCCGCAGGAAGCCATCACGCTGAGCACGCTTTCCACATACTCGCCGCGAATGGCGCGCTTCCCCGTCACGGGGTTGACGCCATGATTGGCCAAGGTGGCCGCCATGATGCCGAGGTCACGGCAGGTCACGGAGATGGAGCATTGCTTGAAGTAGAGATCAACCACCGGCGTGGGGTCGCCATCGAGGATGTCAAAGTTCCGCAGCATGTGCCCGATGGCGCGATTCCGATGCCCCGTGGTGCTCTCAGAGGCATAGACGCTTTCATCAATTTTCAAGTCACGTCCGGCAAAGAGTGAGAACGTCTCCAGAATACGCTGCAACCTCCCGCTCATGGACTTGCCCGCGATCAGGCCCGCCGCCGCGATGGCTCCCGCATTGATCATCGGATTACGCGGACGCCCCGTGCCGGACTCCAGACTGATGGCATTAAAGGCATCCCCTGTCGGCTCCATGCCGATCTTCGCCAGGACTTCCGACCGCGTATTGTCCTCCAAGGCCATGCCATAGATGAAGGGCTTGGAGATGGACTGAATGGTGAACTCCCGCTGGCTATCGCCCACTTCATAGACCTGGCCATCGGCGGTCACCAGGCAGATGCCGAACCAGTTCGGATCAGCCTTAGCCAGCTCCGGGATGTAGGTGGCTACTTCTCCTTCAAGCACGCCCGCGTGGGTCTGATGCAGCTTATGAAGGTAATCGAGAACGGGCGATGAGGTAGCGGTGCTGTCTGAAGTCATGTTAGAATGGTAAGGCCCACAGCATGAGGGGAAACAGTAAAAGGGCTAGGGGTTAAATTTCGCAAAGCACCATCCGTGCCACTCAGTTTCCCGGCCCGCTAAAAAGCAGCGCCTGTTTTTTGAAGGCCAAGAAATGAGAGAACTGACCCATTGCGCGCCGTCTCAATAGGCGTTCAGTCAGCGTATGAAATCGCTCTACGTCCACAGTCTGCTTTGCGCCCTTGGCGTCATCGGTCTCGCCGCCTGTGCCACCGCCCCCGATCCCGAAACCAAACCGATGGGCGGGAATGTTCTGAGCACGTCAGGCCTCCGCGCGGCGAAGTCCGGTCCCGTGGGCTTCGTGGCCCACGTCAAGCCGGTGCTGGAGGCCAAATGCGTCATGTGTCACAACCACCAGACGCTCAAAGGCCATATGAGCCTGGAAAGCCGCAGTGAGGCCATTCGCACCGGAGCCCTCGGAGCCTTCATCATCCCCGGTCGTCCGGAGAGCAGCCTGCTCATCACCAATATCAAATCCGCCCATCAAAGCGTCAGCGTCATGCCCCCCGTGGGGGATCGTCTGACAGCGGATGAGACAGCGATCCTCACGCAATGGGTCAAGGAAGGCGCGGTGTGGCCGGAGGGCGCAGCGGGGACGTTGCGGGTCGGTCTTTGAGGTGGTTTTGGAGTGTGGATGAAATCAGCATCAGGAAGCACAATCTGGACGATGACCGAAGACGCACCCACTTCCCCGGATCAGGCGTGGTTCACCGTCAAATGCCTCTTCTCGCATCCAAGCAGAGTTGACGATGCTGTGCGCTTTCTCTACGAGGAGCGCACGACACTCTGGCGAACGAGCTCTTTTAAAAAGGCCATTGAACTGGCGGAAGTGGAGGCGGCGGCGTATGCGACGGAGGCCAATTGCCTTTTTGTGCGTGCTACCGATTCTTATCAGTTATTTGATGAGACCCTTGGACAAGGTTCTGAGATTTACTCAATCATGCGCGACAGTGGCATGGAGCCAGAAGTCTATGCGGATACTTTCTGCTGCACCCCGCGCGACCATGCAGGATTTCTTGATGAGGATTCACCGACACCATGACCGTAAAACAGCACACATGCCCGACCTTGCGCGTAATAGGCCAACATTTTTGTGCCCCATCATGTTGCTGACCTACAACGTATCTGTGCATGATCTTTAATGTTCGGCAAGAATTCACAACATGCACTCTTTCCTCACAACATTAGTCGCCTGTTCGATCCTCACTTCAATCCTTCCGGCTCAAGAGACGCCCAAGTCGAAGCAAGCTGAAGCTCCAATCCCAAAGATCGAGTTTACCGACCTTGGCATTAATCTATATGGGAAGTTCCGTTTTGAGTCGGAGGGAGAACTCTTCGACATTATCGACAACGACTCGAAGATTTTGATTTCGGCAGGAGCAGTTTTGACCTGCATCAGGCGATCTTACACGATCGGCTATTTCGAAGGGGGTGCCACAATTACAGAGGGAGGAGCGTCACGCGTGATCCCCAAGGTATTCTTTATTCTGAAGCCTTCCGGCAAGATTACCTTTCATTCCCCGACGCCAGATGGCAATTTCCCAGGGAAGCAGTTGCCGGATTCTATTGAGTTCGGGAGACTCTACGATCCACAGAAGAAACAAGCCGAACAAGACGGTGGTGGACAACCGGCTACCCGCCCCGAGTCGAAATGACCTTCTTGACTACAACCCTTAACTCTGTTGCGGAGTGGCGCTCCCGGTAGCCGGTGCCACACCTTGACGTTCGGCTCCCTCTCGGCCTCTCCAGAAAAAGCTTCATTCTTGCAGGCGACAGCGTCATTGTAGTCCACGAATTGAAGATAAACTTCAAGTCAGGGATATATCGCTCCATGAAAATAGCCGCACTTCTGAGTTTCCTCTTCTTTTTCAGCCTTCCTGCGAACGCAAACGAGAGACGTCATCTGGTCGCCCGTTCTTCCGATCTTGAGCGGGAACTCGCCTACAAGCTTTCCGTGCAAGACAAGCACGATGACTGGCGAGCCCAAGATCTCAACAAGGTATTCCCGATCAATGGCCCTGCTCCAGAGTATGTGGTGAAATTTGACGCCACCGTCGCTGGCAAGCTCAAGGATTTGTTCGGTCTTACCCTGACGGTGACTGGCGCGGACGGGATGCTGGTGCAAGTCCCCTTGGCGCTCAGATCGAAATGGCACAAAGAGAACGAAGTCTCGGTTCAATTCCTCATGAAGAAGGAAATGATCAGTAACGCCTCGTTGAAGATTCGCTGTGGGTCCGGGCTCTCGGAAGTGAATAAAGAAAACCCAAGTGAAAAGGGAATAATTCCTTGACTTGTAGAGGCTTGTTGTCCCGTTATAGAAAGACTTCTAGCAGAACCAATTGTTCCGATTGATCCAGCAATTGCCTGTCCTGTA
>JANYJH010000401.1 GCA_025361865.1 Phragmitibacter sp. | reverse complement strand
TGGCGTTGAGGTTCGAGGAGTCGTAGAAAAATAATCCTGGGCTAGCCGTTCCATAACTGCCAGTCACGCCGCTCGTCGTGCCGCTGTTGACATTCAACGTGCCGGTCGTGCCGAGGCCAGCGGCGTTGTTCAGGAAGAATTTCCCGCTGCTGATCGTGACCGTGCCGAAGCCATTCGCCGTGGCGAGGACGAGATCCGTGTTGCCCGTCTTGCTGAGTGTGCCGCCGATCGAGGTGCCGGTCAGGGTGATCGCCCCCGTGCCGGGAACGCCCGCACTGCTCACGACCGTAGTGCCAGTCGTCCCTGTGCCACTGATGGTGAGCGAGAGCGGCGTGGTGATGGTGCCAGAAAGTGTGATCGTTTTCGTAGCTGAACCGTTGATGGTCAGATCATCGCCAGAGGTGTAAGCCTGCCCATTGAAAGTGCTGGCGCTGCCATCCCATGTGCCGAGGCATCTCCCGCAGTGGTCCAAAGAAAGGTTGCTGCATGGGTGGCAGCGGGCTGCAGCCAGAAGGCTAGGGCAAGAACGAAACAAGCCCGGACCTTTGGGAAGGATTTGTGACTATCAGGCAACAAAATGGGGGTGGATTTCATAGAAATGAAGGTGAAGGTGGGGATAGCTACCTCCGAAGCAGCTTTCCTGCCAAGAAACAATGGTGACCATAAAGACACATAATGCCCCCTTTCCATGAATCTTGTTGAACTCTCCCAACGCATCAAACAGCGACGCCAGGAACTCGGGCTGAGCCTGGAAGAGGTGGCCGTGGCGGCGGGGCAGACACGTAGCTGGCTTTCGAAGGTCGAAAACTTCCGCATCACGCCCTCGCTGCCCGCCTTGGTGCGCGTGGCCGAGGCCTTGCGCAGTCCGCTCTCCGAACTCCTAGCCGGACTGGATTCCAAGCCGCAGATCGTCGTGACGAAGAAAAAGGACCGCCGCTCTATCCAGCGCGACTCTCAAAACTCGAACATTGTCTATCACGCGCTCACCAATGGGCGGGCCAACCGTCGGATGAGTCCGTTTGTCCTCAATGTGCCGGCTGGTGGCGGCCGCGATGTCTCCCGCCCTCACGAAGGCGAAGAGTTTCTCATCGTGCTGCGCGGGAAGGTGAACTTCGAATATGGCACAGAGTCCTTCGCACTGGATGAGGGGGACACTCTCTACTTTGACGCCGACACACCCCACCGCCTGCACAACCCCAACCAGGTTAAGGCCGAAGTGCTGTGCGTCTTTTTGGAAAAGTAAGCAAAGCCAGCCTGCCACACTCTCCTACAGCCTTAGGCCCAGAAAGAGGCGTTAACACGAGTGCTTGAATCTTCTCAAGCAGCATTGGTGTCGGTGGCTCATTCTGGACAAGCATCCCGAAGTCGTCGCATCGCTCAAGACGAAGATGAACGCCTGAGCTGAAAGCATGGGCGCAGCACTCACGCATCAGCCCGCGCCCGAGGGTGAGGTGCTGGAGGTTTCTGTGACCATCACGGGCAAGCCGAAGCCGAAGGACTCGGTGGTCATTCCATTCGCGCGATGGGGAGGACGTGTGTTCGCGACGGACTACATCGAATACGATCTCGCCGTGGCAAAAGACAGTCCGCTCAAAGGCTTCTACTACTCGCCGTTCAAAGGCAACGACAGCAAGGAGGCTAAGCTCGACTTCAAGAAGGGCGAGGGCCTCGACCAATTCGGACGCGAGCAAGTCTCCGGCCCGGAACCCAAAGGCGGCGCAAGCGTGTGGGAGCATCGTGTCATCGGCCTTTCCAGCTACGGGCCGGGCATCCTGCCGGGCCACGCCATCGTCTTCAAAGGCGCGAAGCCTGGCACCTACAAGCTCTACCTCGACAACCTCCGCCTCCGCCACGCCGACGGCAGCACCACGCCGATCTGGACGAGCGGCAAGGACACGAAGGCGAAGAAGATCGAAGACACGGAGTTTTTTCATGACGTGAAAATCCGCGCTGTGAATCTTGCTGAGGTCGGCAAATAGCGGTCATCTCAAACCCTCAGCGAAAGTCCCGACTATGATCCCCACCAAACACCGCATCGCTCCCCATTCCGGTCACGGTCGGCGTGCATCGCCTTATTCTGCGGGGAGAATTGAAAGACCAACTTTACCGGTTTCTGGATTTTCGTCTGCGGGGGAATGTGTCGGAGGTTTCAGCCGAGCCGTTTCCGGCAGCGGAAGCCAAGCGCTGAAAACCTGTGCTCGATCCGCTGCCGCTGCGGTCATGTGCCTCACCTTGATCGCGCATCATGTCAGCGCTGCCGACGCCTATGAAAACTACGTCCGCACCTCGCCGGACTTCCGCGCGGTGAAGCAGGAGGCGGCGTGGGCGTGGCAGGCTTGGCCGTCGTGGACGTTCATGCCGTGGACGCACCAGTGGACCATCGGCTACGACGAGGTGGCGGGCGCGTGGATCGTGGCGCACGGATACAATGGCGCCTTCATTGACCGCGACGGCATCGGCACGCGCGAGGCGAATCGCGGGCGGCTCGACTGGATCGAGAAATTTGGACTGCGCTTCTACGTGGATCACGCGGCGGGGAAAGGGCTGCTGCACCTGTGGGATGGCGACAAGGTGAAGCCGCATCTCGATGCGCTTCACTCGACGGGAGTGCGTCCCGTGCCGCTGAATGCCGCGACGCGCGCGCAGCTCGAAGCGGTGATGCGCCAGACCATCGGCGCGGCGAAATCGTCGCCGATGCGCGCGGCGTATGCGCTCGATGATGAGGCGTCGTGGGGACACTTCGTGCATCCGACGATGTGGCAGGTCACCGACGACGCGACCGCATTTCCACGCTGGCTGGAGGAGGTGTATGGCGAAGGCAACGCGCCGCGCCGCGAGCGCTGGGTAAGCTACGACGACATCC
>JANYJH010000371.1 GCA_025361865.1 Phragmitibacter sp. | reverse complement strand
GCGTTGTAGCCGAGCGTGTAGAGGTAGGTGTGAGCAAGGTCAGCCTGGAAGCCAAGCGCCTCGGGCATTCCCACGCCTTCGAGCACATCCAACATGTCCTTCCACGAGTGCATCCCAGCCCAACAGATTTCTCCTTCTGCGGCGAGACGCTCACCGTGGTCAGCGGCGATCTTCGCGGCTTCCTTAAAGGTCTCAACGATGCGTGCCGTGTTCGCCTTCGGGTCTTCGCGCCATTTGGCGATACCGAATTCAGCGGAGTCAATGCGGATCACACCGCCTTTACGGACGCCGTGTTTATTGAAGACACCAGCGATGCGGCAAGCCATCTTTACCGCGCTGAGGAACTTCTCGCGCGCAGCGTCGTCCCCCATCGCGGAATCGCCCACGGTGCCGGGCCAAACGGGAGCCACGAGGGAGCCGACATCAAAGCCTTTACTGGCGATGAGATCAGCGATGCCCGTCAGTTCATCCGTCGTCGCTTCGGGGTTCGTGTGCGGCAGGAAGAGGAAGTAGTCGATGCCTTCGAACTTCTGTCCGTTGACTTCAGCGGCGGCGGTCAGGTCGAGCATACGCTCAAGGCTGATCGGTGGTTCCTGACCTTCGGCGTCGCCTTTGCCGACGAGTCCGGGCCACATTGCATTGTGCAGTTTTGGGTAAGTGTTAGCCATAGTAGATGAATAGTAAGTTTACGGGTGCGCCGAGGATAAAGAGTGCGCGTAAAAAATCACGCGCAAAATCACAGTGGTTGCACTTTGCTGAATGAAGTCCGCGAGGGGCCTAGGCTTCCAGCCTGTGAATAAGTTCAAGCATTCCTGCCTGAATTCCTTAATGGCAACAGGCTTGAAGCCTGTTCTACCCAAAGGCAGGATGCCTGTGCTACTTCAACTCCCCGAGCGGCTTCCAGCGTTCCTCCTGCCAATCGTAGCCTTGCAAGGCGGAGAATTTCTTTTTGTAGTCGTAGTGACTGACCCCGCTAGTGGCATAGCCCGGATAGTAGAAGTTCATGCCCATGTGCCGCGCGAACTCGATCTCCATTAGCATGGTGAAGAGGCCTAGGCTTCGCTTGGATTGCTCGGGTTCAAAGATGCCGTAGATGCTGGAGACAGCGCTCTGGCCCACATCCATGAAACTCGCCGCCAGTAGGTCTTCTCCAAGATGACACTGCAAAGCCATGCCGCGACACGGCTTGGTCGCGGGTTCGTCACCCAGAAAATCCGCAAGTGTTTCAGGGACGTTCTCCGTGAACCGCGCCTTGTGACGGTGGAACATCTCCTTGATCTCATCGGACATCTCCGTGGGCACGACACCTGAGGTTAGATCAGCATTGCGCTTCAGCACGCGACGTTGGCTTTTGCTTAACTCAAAGTCCGCCAAGACCATGCGCAGCGGAATGACGGTCTGCCATTCCTCACCGACGCTTTGCAGGCTGTAGCGGAAGAACTTGGTGCCGAAATGCCGCCAACCCTGAGCCAGCGCGGCATCCATCATTTCAGGCGATGCCTGTTCGCACTCGAACTCCTCAAAGATGAGCGGAGACGTGGACATGAAATAGCTTCAATAAAGTCTGACCGTCCACCGATCTGTGTGCGGTTCATTCAACTCCAGAACAGCCAGCCCTTCCGCGTCATCGGGATGGAGGCCATTGCTGAAGAACACATATTTAGTGAAGCTGCCCTTCGGATTCGCGGCATCGGGTTGCCAGATGCTGAGCGTCGTATTGATCCCGAGTTCACTGTTGCCGTTGCCCATCGCCCATTCGTGCAAATTGAAATATTGCCGGGGAATCAGCACCGTGAAGCGACGCGAGCCGTCACCGCGACTGGACAAATGCGACTGCACGCCATTGCGATCATACTTGGCGTTATAGCCGGACCCAAAGCTCCACGGCTCCAATGGGTTCGCCCGTCCTTCGCCATCCGCAGCACCACTGGAAAGAATCAGCGCATCTGTCACGCCTGACAGCAGCCGTTTGCCATAACTGCGCGCATCCAGATGAACGTCTGCGATGAAGGCAGAGTTGTCATCAGGGCTCTCCTGAAGGTTGATGCCGTGGATGTCCCAGGTCAGATAGAAAGCCTTCTCGTCCGCATCTGCACGGAAGGTCACGTTCGCCGTGTCCAAGGTCGGAGCGCCGCCCTTGTCACTCACATAATCCGTCGCGAGGCGGAGAGGCACCACTTGCTTCAAGCCTATATTCTGAACGGCCTCCAGCTCGCGATCAAACCGAAGCGCGGTGGTGTTGATCGTGAGAATCAAACTTAGGATACCTTTCTGCTGAGTCACGGATGGAAGTTTAAACTTGAGAGAAACAGGCGCTCCAGAGCTAGCTGCTGCCTTGAATGTTCCCGTCAGTTTCTGCCCCAGCCATGCGGCTTCCCATTTGCCACTAAGCGGCTCTTTGGTGGTGTTCGTGACTTGCGCATCAACGCTCACTTCCGTCTGATTGAACTTGGTGCCCGTCAACCAAACCAAGGACAAGGGAGTCAGCGTGGCCCGCAAGGTCTCGATTCTCGCTTCGCCATGTGAGATGAGCAGCACGGGCAGACGGAGCATGGTTTGATCAAAGGCATGGGTGTCCACCTTGTTCGTCTGTTGATAGGCCACGGTGATGTCACCATGCCGATCCGCCTTGATCTCGACCTGTGCAGGCACCTCCAGCGGTTTCCAGGAAGAGGTGACCAAAGGCAGCGGATAGACCTTCAGCAGGTCCGTTGATTCGTTATCAATGCGGAAGGTAACGGAGCATTTACCGTTCCCACTGAGTTCGGCCACGGCCCGGCCCATCTTCCACGGTGCTGGCTTGGAGCCTACCATCAGTTCTTGAAAAAGATGACGCCCGAGCAACCTGTGGAAAGCGGTGTTCGGATGCAAGGGATCAGTGACACCACCGTGATCAAAATACGGTCGGCACTGAACAAGGAGCTGGCTGAAGAATCCTGCAGCGTGCTTCTCTTCATCGAGATCCAATTCATCTGGCACGGGGATCTTCACCGGGCTGGGAGGCAGCTCTGCTTGGGCTTTCGCAGCCGCCTCATCCAGTGGGGCAGGCTTCTTGACGGGCGCGAGTTCTTTATAGCGTTCGTCCAGTTTCACGATCCCCGAGAGGTCCCCGAACTCCGCGTAAAAGACCCCGCTTTGTTCAGCCACCTCACGCATGACATCCGCATAAAGCCGGGTCAGCGCGAGCCCTTGCTCCGGCGGATCAGACACGGTGATCGTGGGACTAATGAGCAGCACATCCACCTTCTGAGCCTTGAGCAAATCCACAGCTTCCTGCAAGCCACGTCGGTAGGCCGTGAGGCTTAACTTCGCCAGCGCATCATCCAGGCCAAAACTGATCAGCGCCAGTTCCGGCTTCTTTTGGCTGAGCAAGAATGGCAAGGCTTGCGCCGCATGAATGGCCAGCTTTCCCGCCTCCGCAGCATTCACGAGCGTGATCTCGTTACCAATCGTATCCGTCAGCCGCGCGGGCAGACCTTTGCGCGGATTCTTCAAACGAACGCCAGCCGTGTAGTAGAACTGGTCCGCCAGTTCCTGCAAAAACACGCCGACATAGCTTTTCAGCACGTTCCCCGCATTCTCATCATGCACGTTCATGTCCATGATGGAATCACCGATGGCGAGCGCGGTGATCGGTTCCCCTTGGGAGAGCTTTAAGTAGCTTTGCGGCAGGTATTTCTGGAGCCGGACCACTTGCTCAGGAGTCGGCGCAGCATTGTCCGCCATCGCAGTCGCCATTGTGAAACAAGCGGCGAACAGCCCGATGGCGGGAGAGAAGAATGAGGAACTTGAAAACATAAACGGGCTGCCTCTATCGGCGAGGCGCAGGGCCTTTTCCAGTGGAGATTTGTCTTTGACCTCCGTGTTGAATTATCAGGGTTTCTGCCCGTTACTTCTAAAAATACGCTCGCCACAGTCGTCAGTCTGCGCTTCATTCTACGCCCAAACAACAAATGAAACGCGCACTCATCACTGGCATTACTGGACAGGACGGTTCCTACCTCGCGGAGCTTCTTCTTAAAAAAGGCTACGAAGTTCACGGCATCATCCGCCGTGCTTCGACTTTCAACACCTCCCGAATCGACCACATCTACTCGGACCCGCACTACGATGATACGCGTCTCTTTCTTCATTACGGAGATCTCACGGACAGCGTCGCTTTGGTGAAGCTGCTCTATGAATTGAAGCCTGACGAAATCTATAACCTCGGCGCCCAAAGCCACGTCCGCGTGTCCTTTGATATTCCTGAAAGCACTGGCGACATCGTCGGCCTCGGCACCCAGCGCATCTTGGAAGCTATCCGCGAAGCCGGTCTCGCCAAAAACGTGCGCTTCTACCAGGCCTCCTCTTCCGAGATGTTCGGTAAGGTGCAGGAAGTTCCTCAAGTGGAGACCACCCCGTTCTGGCCGCGCTCCCCATATGCCTGCGCAAAGGTCTATGGTCACTGGCTCACCGTAAACTACCGCGAAAGCTACGGCCTCCACGCTAGCAGCGGTATCTTGTTCAATCACGAATCTCCCCGTCGCGGAGAGACCTTTGTGACGCGCAAGATCACCCGCGCCGCCACCCGCATCAAGCTTGGCCTCCAGAAGGAACTCTACCTGGGCAACATGGACTCCAAGCGCGACTGGGGCTACGCAAAGGAATACGTGGAGATGATGTGGATGATGCTTCAGCAGGACACGCCGGATGACTACGTCGTCGCCACCAATGAAACGCACAGCGTGCGTGAGTTCGTGGAAGAGACCTTCGCCTGCCTCGATCTCGACTGGAAGGATTACGTCAAGCATGACGTGCGCTATGAGCGCCCAGCGGAAGTGGAACTCCTCATCGGCGATCCCGCCAAGGCGAAGAAGCAGCTCGGCTGGGAGCCGCAGACCAAGTTCAAGGGCCTCGTGAAATTGATGGTCGATGCTGACTTGGAACTGGCTAAAAAAGAGCAGCACCTCAGCACTTATAAACCCGTCTGATGAAGCACGTCCTGCTGGGTGTCACCGGTTCCATCGCCGCGTATAAAGCCGCTGACCTCGCCAGTCAGTTGGTAAAGGCGGGCCACCAAGTGACACCCATCATGTCTGCCGGGGCTCAGGAGTTCATCACTCCCCTCACCCTGCAAACGCTGGCCAAACAAGCGGTCGTCACGAACCTTTTCAACGAAAAGGAAAGCTGGCGACCCGGCCACATCCAGCTCGCCGACGATGCCGACCTTCTCTTGATCGCCCCGGCAACGGCCAATGTCCTCGCCTGTCTGGCTCATGGCTTTGCCAACGATGCCCTCACCGCCATCGCGCTTGCAACCAGAGCGCCCATCCTCATCGCCCCAGCCATGAACGGAAAGATGTGGCTCCATCCCGCGACGCAAAAGAACGTGGAAACCCTGAAGTCTTGGGGCGTCCAATTCATCGGCCCTGATGAAGGAATGCTCGCTTGCGGTTACGAAGGCGTCGGCAGATTGTGGCCTGTGGAAGGTATTCTGGAAGCGGCGCTCAATCTCCTTAAAGCGAAGAACTGATTTCTTTAAACCGCTAATGTTCGCTGATAAACGCTAATGGAATGAACTGAATTGATTAGAGTCAATCAGCGAATATTAGCGGTTAACCTCATCTCCTTTCACAGTGAATTTTTTAATCACCGCCGGACCCACGCGTGAGCCGCTCGATCCCGTGCGGTATCTGAGTAATCGCTCCTCGGGGAAGATGGGCTATGCTTTGGCTGAAGCCGCGTTGGAGCTGGGGCACGCGGTCACGCTCATCTCCGGCCCTGTCGCCTTGAAAGCCCCTGACGTGGCGGTCTTGCACCGGATCGAAACCGCCCAACAGATGTGGGAGACGATGCAGCATCTCATCGCCACTGCGCCGCCAGACATTGCCATCTGCACCGCAGCGGTGGCTGATTACCGACCCAAGTTCCCACAGTTTCAGAAGATCAAGAAGGATACCGAAGCCCTCACGTTGGAGCTGGAAAGGACTCCCGACATCCTCGGCTCCATGCGCTCCCTCTTTGGCTACAAGGGCCTGCTCATCGGCTTCGCGGCGGAAACAGAGAACTTCATCCCCAATGCCCAGTCAAAACTCCAGCGCAAAGGCTGCGACTTGATCATCGCCAATGATGTCAGCCGCACCGACATCGGCTTTGATTCCGAAAGTAATCAAGTCACCCTCTGTTATGCCGATGGCCGACTCGAAGAACTTCCAAAGCTCAGCAAGCGAGAACTCGCCATCATCATCATCCAACGCTGCCAGAAGTAGCCTGACATTCGCCCCATTCGGGTTCATAGAATCATCCCTTATCCCTTATCCCTTTTCACTTACCCCTTATCCCTTCCCTATGTCCCTCCTCACCGTCGCCATCGAAGCCGCCCACGCCGCCGGAAAACTCCAGCGGGAGAACTTCGGCACTGAACTCACCGTCAATGAAATGCTCAAGCACGACATCAAGCTCGACCTCGATGTCCGCTGCCAAGACCTCATCACTAGCATCCTGCTCAAAGCCTTCCCCGATCACTGCATCAAGGGCGAAGAAGGCGACTCCGGCAATCCTGACAGCGATACCCAATGGATCGTGGACCCCATTGATGGCACCGTGAATTACTTCTACGGCATCCCCCACTTCTGCGTCTCCATCGCCGCGAAGCGTGGGGGCGAATACATCGCCGGAGTCATCTACGATCCCATGCAGGATGAGACTTGGGCCGTTGAACAAGGCGGCATCCCCACCTTGAACGGCAAGCCCTTCCGAGTGAGCGAACGTAAGACTCTGGCAGACGCCGTCGTCACCGTCGGCTTCTCCAAAAGCCGCGAAGCCCTCGAAGCCAGCTTCGACCGCTTTAAGCGCATCTCCGTCGAAGTCCGTAAGACACGGATGCTCGGCAGTGCCGCCTTGGCCCTCGCCTACATCGCCTGTGGTCGGCTCGATGCCTACGTCGAAGAACAGATCAGCGAGTGGGACATCGCCGCCGGGAAGATGCTCCTCGAAGCCGCCGGCGGCAGCTTCAGCGCCCAGCCCAGCCAGACGCATGAAGGGAAACTCTTCATCTGCGCGACGAACGGGAAGGTGGACTTGAGCAAGTATCTTTGATCATTGCCCGCCTGTTGAATTCAGTTTATTCTCCGCCATGACCGTGACCTTGCCCCTCGCTGAGATGACCAATGCGGAGAAGCTGGAACTCCTCCATGTAATCTGGGAGGATTTGGATAAAACGACTCTGAACGAAATGCCGCTGCCTGAGTGGCAACAAGCGGAGTTAGCAGAACGTGAGCGCCGTATCGCTTCAGGTGAAGAGGTATTTCACGACTGGGATACTTTAAAGGTGGAACTCAGGAAGGAACTGGAAGGGCGCTATTGATGAGAGTCATTGTAGCCGATTCCGCTAAAAGAGATCTGGTGGATGGGTTTGACTTTTATCACCTGCAAGAGCCGTCTGCAGGCTGGTATTTCCTAGACTGCATGTATTCAGATATTGATAGCCTCTCCTACTTGGGAGGCATTCATTCCAAGTCATTCAAGCAACTCCACAGAATGGTCTGCAGCAAACATCCTTTCGCCATTCACTATGAACTTCGTGATGAAACAGTCAGAGTAGTGGCCGTGCTTGATGGCCGCAGAAGTCCGGCTTGGATCAAGAAAAAACTAAGACTTCTGTAACTTGGAACCCAGAATCATGACCCGCGTTGGAATCGGATACGATGTTCACCCCTATGCTGAAGGCCGCGCCTTCATCCTCGGCGGTGTGGAAATTCCCCATCATCAGGGCTTGAAAGGCCACTCTGATGCGGACGTGCTCAGCCATGCCATCGCGGACGCCGTGCTCGGCGCGCTGGGGGAACCGGACATCGGCTATTGGTTCCCGCCCACGGACATGAGCATCGAAGGCATCAGCAGCCTGAAGATCTTGGAGAAGGTCGCAGAGATCGCCAAGTCAAAGGGCGTCGTCATCGAGAACATCGACAGCACCGTGATCGCCGAAGCCCCCAAGGTGAACCCGCATCGCGAAGCCATGAAAGCCTGCATCGCCGCCGCCTTGGGCATCACGCCGGATCGTGTGGGCGTGAAAGCCACGACCAATGAACGCCTAGGCTTCGTCGGACGTGAAGAAGGCGTCGCCGCCATGGCCGTCGCGTGTGTGACTTATCCGAGCTAGCCAAATCACACCGCTCAACGGCCGAAACCCGTTTGGACGGCGGCACCAACCCCAAGGAGCGGCGGTTTTCAACCGCCGTCAGTCAGGATGCGCAGTGCGCGTCAGAAACTTCCTCCTTCCCGCTGCGCGGTTGAGAGGGACGGCGGTTAAAAACCGCCGCTCCTTGTTCAAGGCACTGGCACGACTCCCTCGGTCAGATCAAAGGGGGCTGATGCCAAAAAGGAAGGAGGACACTCGGCGGAGGGTAAAGCAGCGAAGGTTAACGCTGTCCGTCAAAACACCCGTGTCACGCCCCAAGCCATCGGTAGGAATGTGCCGCGCCAATCCGGTAGGGACGCGCTGCGCCGGGTCCGCATCAGACGGTGCACCTTTGGGAAATCATCTCGCTGATTCCCTTCATGATCTCGCCAGATGAAAGGCCGCTCACTTCAGCTTATGCCGCTTGAGGACTTTCTAAGAAGTTATCAAGGAACTCTTGGTTCACATTCTTGAGGCGTCCTCTTTGATGGAGTGCATAAAGTTCTTGAATGGCTGAGAATGGAAGGAACTTGGCCCCGAGTGATTTGAACTGCTCTTTGCTACATTCCGCGACCACTTTATCCCTTTGTTCGTCGGGAGCAGCAATCACGTAGCGAGTAAAAAGGGGAATAAAGCGGTCTTTGAAGTTTAACATGCGGGATAAACCGCTTGTGACTCCGGTCGTATATTCAATCTCGATAACAGCGGGCATGTATTTGGCATTCTTGAACCAGATACAGTCAATAAGCGCTCCCGCAGATGCGGCTTCTTTGTAGGAAGAGACAAGTTGTTCACCGCCCAGTTCCGTCACTACATTCGGGTGTTCTCCAAGGCGTCTATTCTTAACGAGTATGCCTTGGTCATTGCGGGCCACATAAGTTCTGAAGCCTAACCCTGTTCCAATCTCTACCAGAGCAACTTGCATCTGGGCATGAATTCGACGGAAAAATTTCCATAATTGGCTTAGCTATGACGTGACCGGTCACTGACTGGTGAATCAACCGGTCGCCGGTCAATCGACCGGCGTTTCAGTTTTAATAGACCTTTTGACAGACCGGTTGCTATGCTTTTCACCTAAAATGTTCGTTTAGGGAACACGGAGAGGCTAGTTATTCTGCTAAAAGCTGTCTTGATGGCAAGGAAAAAGGCCCAGCCCACGATTCAGCGTAATATCATTGGGACTCGAATACGCGAGTCTAGGCTTGCGTTCAAACCTGCCCTCACTCAGGACCAGTTATCAGGGCGATTGGCTGCATTTGGCGTCCAAATAGACAGAGTTGCAATTGCGAAAATAGAAAGCGGTCTCCGCTCAGCATTCGACTTTGAAGTTCGTGCCTTAGCTGTTGTGTTGAAAATTGATGTTCGCTGGCTTCTCGGGATAGATGAAGCCACCGCAGTTTCAAATGAGAAGCCTTGGGATTGAAGCATTATGGACTTCGATACCTCCAGCTATTTAAGACGCTCCGCAGGCAGAGCGAAATCAGATGTAGCGAATAAGCTTGTTGGCATGCTACTACATGAAGCGAGTAGACTCCGTGCCAATGCTACAGGATTGAAGGTTTCTGACCTTGCCTATGGAAATGCAGTCGTAGCAACCTTTGGAACTAAATGTATCTACTGTGAACGCGAACTTGAGCGCAACCGTGCGGCAGTTGAACATCTCGAAGGAATGAATCGGTTTAGGGTTGGTTTGCATGTTCCCGGCAATGTTGCGGTGGCATGTGTTATTTGTAATCGAGAGAAGAGACGAGACGATCAACTCAAAGACTTGGTTCTTGCAGACAGTGGTTGGAAATCCTTCCTCTCACATGATTCGCGAAGCTGTTCTGTCTCTTGTAAGAGTTGCGCGTATTGGGCAAGCATATGGCCCGATCAAGACAAGCGTGTGGAGAGATTGTCAGCTATAATAGCAAAGATTACGAAATTTCGTGAGAGCTATGCAGGTGTTCTCACACTAGCCCCATTGGTAAAGCAGCAAATGCGACGGGAAGTTGAGCGACTTTACCGAGAATGCCAAGATTTCGCATCAGCACATATTGGCAAGATTGCGAACCTACTTCAGAACAGCGAAATTTGAGCAAACTCGATAGAGAGCTTTTTGGAGCTACCAAACATGACTAGCGCTTCAAGTCCCTGCTCCAACATCAAGAAAGTTTTCGATAGAGTCTGATGAGTAGCCCCAAATGGGTTCACGGATATTAAGTCTTGAACGGGAGTATTGGTAGGCCCCAAAAACTCTGTATTGATTTCATTTACATAAGCGGTGTCGAAACCTGTTTGTTCAAATCCAAGATCAAGAAATCCAGCACCTGAAAAAAAGAGAACACCTTCAACGGTGAACCAGATGGCACGGCCAGTCTTTTCTCATACATGCCAAGCTCTGGATGCCCATAGACCGCTGGCTCTTCCTCCAGAGAAAGGGAGGTTGCATCGTTGGTTATATAAGTTTGCTACACGATCACAGAATGGGGTTCTGCATCTGAAGTGCAAGTGCCAATCACCTGACCTCACCATTCTTTATCAAAATGTCCATCTATGGGTGGAGGGCGTGGATTGAAGCACTGAGGCACCCCTCCTCCTAATCAAACCTCCCCACCCGCTGATTTAATTCCCTTTTAATTCCCGAAAAAAGTGTTTCTCCATCTTGACTCATGGACTAAAATTTGAGATTGTTTACTCCAGTAAGCGGCGC
>JANYJH010000352.1 GCA_025361865.1 Phragmitibacter sp. | reverse complement strand
GCTCAAGGAAGAAGGCCGCACGACGAACAGCTACATCTTCAGCGGCGCTAGCCAGGATGATCTCGTGAAAGCTCTGGATCGACTCTGGCCCGGCCCTATTCCGTTCAGCCTGCTGGTTGCGCCGAACGGCGATGTTATCTGGCGTCACAACGGCCCCGTCGAGGGTGAAGAATTGCGGGCGAAGGTGCTCGAATACATGGGGCCTTATTACAAGCCTGAGTGATCCTATTTTTACCGCGAAGACGCGAAGGCGCGAAGTTTTATTAATCCTACTCTTTAACGAAAACATGATTCTTCCTTTCTTCGCGCCTTCGCGTCTTCGCGGTTGGTCCAAATCATTCCTCCTGCTTTTATTCACCTCCTTTCTTCACGCCGAAGAAAAGTCTGCGCAGACCTACATGCGCGAGGCTGTCTCTTTGTTCTTTGAAGCGAAGCCGAAGGAGTCCGTGGCGGCATTTGATAAAGTCATCGAGCTCGCCCCACAGACAGCTCCGCAGCTTTGGCAGCGAGGCTTGGCGCTTTACTACGCTGCGGACTATCAAGAAGGCCGGAAGCAGTTCGAGCTTCATCAAACGGTGAACCCGCATGATGTCGAGAACGCCGCGTGGCACTTCATTTGTGTCGCGAAGTCAGACGGACTCGAAGCGGCGCAAAAGGCTCTCATTTCCATCGAAGGCGACGCGCGTGTGCCGATGAAGGAAGTGCATGATCTCTTCGCGGGCAAAGGCACGGAAGAGGCCGTCTTGAAAGCCGCCGCGAACAAGGACGCGGGCGCTGAAGAATGGCGCAATCAACAGTGCTACGCCCATCTCTATCTCGGCCTCTATCATGAAGCGCTGGGCCATACGGAGAAGGCCAAAGAGCACATGCTCAAAGCGGCGAAGGACTTCTCCATGGACCACTACATGGGCCAGACCGCTCAAGTGCATGTGAAACTGCGCGGCTGGGACAAATAGCGCCTCACACGAACACGGCCTTCTTCCAGATCGGCACGCTCGTCTTGATCTCCTTCAGATACCAGCGGCACAAATCAAACGACAGCGCGCTGTGCTTCGTCTTCACGCGGATGAGGATGCTGGGCTCCGCGTTAGCCACGAAACCGAGGCGATGTTGAATCTCCACGCGATGTGGCCCCTGCTCCCGCTGAGCGCGTTCGCAGAGGGCGAGCAGCTCGTTATCGGCCATCGGACGGTAGGCGGTGTATTCGATCCCAGAGATTAGTTTGCCATCTTCTTCCCCGCGCACGGTGCCGAGAAATTGGCATTCCGCGCCCTCCGTGTCCTGAAACACGGGCCTTGCGGGCTCGATGGGGGCCTCGCTCATACTGACCATGAACAATTTCTCGTTTACCATTTGGCGGGGAGTGCTTACTTCAAGGCCCGCCAATTCCGGCCGGGGCTTATCGTTTTACCGCTAACCATACCCTTATACCATGTCAAAGAGTGACTTCGGCCTCATCGGCCTCGCCGTGATGGGCCAGAACCTTGTGTTGAACGTTGAAAGCCGAGGCTTCCAGGTTTCCGTTTACAATCGCACCACTGCAACCACCGACGAGTTCATCGCGAAGCACCCCGGCAAGAAGCTGGTCGGCTCCAAATCGCTGGAAGAATTCGTCCAATCCCTCGCCACCCCGCGCAAGATCCAGATCATGGTGAAGGCTGGTGGCCCCGTGGACGCCGTGATTGAGCAGCTCATCCCGCTTCTCGACAAAGACGACATCATCATCGACGGCGGAAACAGCCTCTACACTGACACCGAGCGCCGCGACGCTTACCTCTCCGGCAAAGGCCTCCGCTTCATCGGCGCTGGCGTTTCCGGCGGTGAAGAAGGCGCACGCAAAGGCCCTTCCATCATGCCCGGCGGACCGCTGAGCACTTGGGAAGTCATGAAGCCGATCTTCGAAAGCATCTCCGCGAAAGTGGATGGCGAACCTTGCGTCATCCACATCGGCCCCGGCGGCGCTGGCCACTACGTGAAGATGATCCACAACGGCATCGAATACGGCGACATGCAGCTCATCTGCGAAGCCTATAACAT
>JANYJH010000323.1 GCA_025361865.1 Phragmitibacter sp. | reverse complement strand
CTTCATCGGCGGCAAGCGCGGGCTTCGGCACGTTGAGCCATTCATCGGCGCGGCGCGTGCGTTCTTCGACCTGACGCACGGCAGTCAAATACTCGTCGAGCTTGCTGCGGTCATCATTGCCGAGCTTGTTGTTCACGCGCTTCGCATCATCGGCCACGAGATCGAGGATGCTGCCGCGACGGCTGAGACGACGGCGGATGGTCTCCTTGCTGTCCTTCTCAACACCGAAGAGCACATTGAAAATCTGCTGCGTGTTCCGCTCCGCCGGAATCTGAATACCGTCCTTCGACCACGCGAGCGAGGTGCCTTCGATGGCCATCTCCAGCGACGAGAAGCGCGTCGCATTGCCCTGCACCTCGGCGATGAGCTGGTCGGCGGAGACGGTATTGCGGAAGGCTCCGCCATCGCCGGGCACGTTCGCGCCCGTGAGCCAGACCTTCTCGCAGTTGTGATGCTTACCGATGACCATCGGGTGATGCAGGCCGCTAATCGGTGTGATGTCCGCGCGATGCTTCTCCAGCGGCATCAGCGGCTTGGTGAACTCATAGTCCGCGCCCGCCTTCTCGATCTGCCATGTGAGCGTGTTCACCCCGTTCGGGATGTAGCAAAACACACTGCGCTTCGGCTGCGATGGCGCGGGCAGTGCCGCCATGCAATCCAGCAGCGGCAGTGAAATGGAAGCACCAAGGCCGCGCAGCATCTGGCGGCGGCTCATTTGCCAGCGGTTGAGAATGAGGTTGCTCATGGGAATCGTGGGTTGGTTTAGCTTAACGCTTCTGAAACAGTTCGGAACAAACGAAAGCCTCAACGAGGTCTTTCAGGCGGTAGTCCTTCGCCTTGCTCGCGGCGGCGATCTTCTTCAGCTCGTCGTGGTCACTGAAGGACATGCTGCGGCGCAGGCCATAGGTGGCGAGCTTCTCGGTGAAGGTGAGATTGAAGGCATCGAGATCGGCGAGCAGCAGCTTCTTGAACTCGTCCGCGTTCGCGTATTCACGACCATCGGGGAGCTTGCCGGTGGCGGTGACTTTCGGGTTCGCGCCGATGCCGTCGGTGACTTCTTCGGTGCGCCAGCGACCGATGGCGTCGTAGTTTTCAAAGGCGAGGCCGAGCGGGTCAATCCTCGCATGGCAGGCGGCGCAGTTCGCATCGTGGATATGCGCTTCGAGCTTCTGGCGTAAGGTGGCTTTCGGCCCGGTGGGATTCGTGGCGATGGGTTCGACGTTCGCGGGCGGTGGCGGTGGTGATTTGCCAAAGATGGACTCGCTGACCCACACCCCGCGATGCACCGGCCGATGCCGCACGCCATCGCTGGTGAGGGAGAGGATGGACGCTTGGGTGAGCAGTCCACCGCGATGCGAGTCGGGCTGGAACTTCACGCGCACGAACTCGGAGTCGCTGCCCTTCGCGGCGGCTGCAAATGATTCCCCAAGACCGTAGTGCTTAGCGAGCAGCTCATTCATCATGGTCCAGTCGCTATTGAGGAACTCGCGCAAGGTCAGGCCGCCGCTGAGCACCTCGCGGAAGAAGGTCTGCGTCTCGCGGATCATGCTGTTCTCCAACGCTTTGTCGTAGTCGGGATACAGCTTCTTGTCGGGCTGGAACATGCCGACCTTGCGCAAGCGCAGCCACTGCGCGCTGAACGAGTCGGCGAAACGCGCGGAACGCTCGTCCTTCAGCATCCGTGCGACTTGCCGTGAAAGCTCGGCCTTGTCATGCAGCTTGCCTTGCTCGGCGAGCGTGAGTAGTTCCGCGTCAGGCATGGTGCTCCAGAGCATGTAGGACAGGCGGGAGGCAAGTTCCCCGTCATTGAGCGTGTTGCGCTGCGCGTTCTCATCTCCCTCGGCGAGGAAGAGGAAACTCTTCGAGTTCAAGATGGAAAGCATCCCCGCCTTCACCGCATCACGGAACTTCTCCTTCGCGTCGAGTTCCTTCTTCACGATGCTGACATAGCCATCCATTTCTTCGTCGGTCACAGGGCGACGAAACGCCCGCTTTGCCAAGGTCGCGAGGCAATCCCGCACCTGCTGCATGTTGCCCTCTTCAGTGGGCATGTAGTCGTCGCGACGCTGCTTCTCCTCGTCCTCAATGATCGGCCCCTTCCACGAAATGGAGTCCATGATGAGGAACGGATAACGTGGCTGGCCTTGCTCATCCGTGAGCTTGATCTGCCAGGGAATACGACCCATTTGGGTGCTGATGAACGGTGAGTCGCCATGCCGTCCTGAGCGCGGGATGTTTGATGGGCCCGGCACATCGTTATACACCTCGATGTTCGGCCTACCCTTCGGCAAGTGTGCGCGGAAGGTCACGGTGATGGGCTTGTTCTCATCTGCCACGATGTCTTGTTCAAACAAGACGCGATCCAGCTTCGCCTCATACACTTTCAGTCGTGGCGCACGACCATTCTTCGGCTTCAAGCCACTGAGGGTGTAGCTGATTTCATACACGCCCGCCTCCGGGAGTGGGTCTTTCAGCAGGGAATAACGGAACATATCCCCCGGCCACATTTCGTAGCGCACCTTGTCCAGAAGACCCATTTCACGCAGCCGCTCGCGATGCCTCTCGCCCACTTGATCTTCATAGATCGCAGGCTTCGATCCTCCGAAAGGCGCCCCGGGTTTCGCGTTCTTAGCGGGTGGATCAGGATAGGCTTCACTCAAGATCGTCTCTGCCGCGGAGAGATACTTCTCGATGTTCGAAGGCGATAGCGTCAGCACGGAACCGATACGCTCAAAACCATGCCATTCTGGGTCTTCCAACAAGGCGCCGGGGTCCTTCGCATCATAATGCACGCCGATGAGATCGCGCACCGTGTTCACATATTCATCGCGGGTGAGTCTGTTATAAGTCACACGACCACGCGCCGCCATGCGAGCCTGCTCGCCCTCCTTCATCTTCGTTGAAATCCACTCCACCACCTTCGCGCTGTCCGCTGCCGCAGGCCGCTTCTTCGTCTTCTTCGGTGGCATCTCCCCAGAGTTGATGCGCTCCATGATCTCAATCCACTGCGGCGTGTTCTCGAAGCCCACCTTCGGCGAAAGCGTATCAAGGCGGAAGTCACCCTTCTGCACATCCGCATCGTGGCACTTGTTGCAGTGCTCCTCGAAATAGGTGCTCACTCGCGGATCAAGCACGACGTCTGCCGCGTTCATGGAGCTGACGAGAGTGAGGGCGGAGATCGAAGTGAAGAGATGACGAACCATGATGGAGCGGAGCTATACGTCCTGATCAAATCAGTTCACTCACCGGACCAAGGCTATCCACGAACTTCTCCGCCTTGACCTCCATCTTCTGCATCATGGTGAGAAGAACGTTGTTCAGCCGAGCTTTGTCGTCTTTGGGCTTACCGCAAAGCGAGCGCCATTCGTCATAGCTCAGCGTGTAATCCTCCTTCAGGTGCGGCTTGTTGTAATCAAGGTGCTGGCCGTGCTTCAAGCCGAGGCCTCGACCGCCCGCGAGCAGGATGGGCAGGTTACTGTTCGCGTGGCTGTGGCCATAACTCATGCCACTGCCGAAGAGCACCATCGTGCGGTCGAGCAACGCTTCGTCACCGTCTTGGATCATGCGTAGTTCATCCAAGAAATGGGCGAACTGCTGCATGATGAAGGCGTCACTGGTGGCGAGACGTTCGAGGATCAATGGATCGCCATTGTGATGGGACAAATTATGCCGCGCCTGCGTAATGCCGATCTCAGGAATGGCGAGCCCATTGCCTTCGCTGCCGTTCATGTAAGTGACCACGCGCGTCATGTCTGTCCGCAAGGCCAGCACGATAATGTCAAACATCGTGCGCCAATACTCACCCGCTTGGGCCTTCGGCACATCACGCTGGAAGGGCGCGGCCAGCTTCTTATCCACGACCGGTTTGGGAATGTCGAGCCAGGCATCAAGCCGCTCAGTGCGCTGCTCCACATCACGCACGGCATGGAGGTATTCGTCGAGCTTCGTGCGGTCATCATTGCCCAGTTCCAGACGCAGAGACTTGGCATCCTCCCACACCGCATCGAGCACGCTGCGGCGTTTGGTAAGGCGAGCGCGCTGCGCTGCGATGCCACCGACTTCTTCGCCGAACAAGCGATTGAAGATCGTCTTCGGATTATCCTCTGCAGGCAGCGGCACCCCATCGCGGGAGAAGGCCAGCGTGTTCGTGCCAAAGGGATGTCCTGTGCCGGAGGAGATCGAAAGCTCAAGCGATGAGAACCGCGTGTTCTGCCCCACGGTCTCCGCCATCATCTGATCGCAAGACACCGTGTTCTCATACTTCCGTCCACCTTGTGCATCTATCTTCGCGCCCGTGAGCCAGGTGTCCGCGCACACATGCGCCTGGCCGATGCCGTTCGGGTGGTGCAGGCCGCTGAACACCGTGAAATCATCACGATGCTTTGCCAAAGGTTTAAGCGATGGTGACAACGCATAATCGCGTCCGGCTTTCGTGCATTGCCAGGACATGCCATTCACTCCGTTCGGGATGTAAACGAAGACACTGCGGCGCGGCTTGCTGGCAACCACAGCCGCTTTGACCCGCATGGGAACCATCGCATCCAGAAGCGGCAGCGCCATCGTGGTGCCGAGCCCGCGCAAGAAATGGCGGCGATTGAGCAGCCAGTGTTGGGATTGAATGTTGGACATGCAGGGAAGAACGAGTCTCGCGCGCCCAGTATTGCGCCCCGCCCCATGATTCCCTTTCTGAACGCAAGCTCCGATCTGAAAGGACTGGGCACCCGCAACTTCAGCCCTCGATCTCTTGCCAAATGCTGAAAAAGTTTTTTCACTAGCGATCCTTTGCCAGAAGCAGCTTGCGCGAACGTTTTGTTGTAGTCATAACCTACCCTCGCTTTCTCACCTCAACCTCAATCCACATGCCTAACTTCAACCGCCGTCAATTCTCCACCCTCGCCCTTTCAAGTGGTCTGTTTTACAGCTCCCGCTCCCTCCTCTCCGCTGCGGAGAAGCCGAACTCCAAAGTCGCCGGCGTGCAGATCGGCATGAACGTCCCCTACAACTTCGGGGGCAACTACGTCAGCGCTGAGGAAGTGCTCAAGAACTGCGTCGAACTCGGCGTCAGCGGCCTTGAGCTTCGCACCCAGCCCGTCGAAGCCTTCCTTGGCGCGCCCATCAAGCTCACTAAGCCAGCCAAAGGCGAGAAGGCCCCGAAAGACGACGGATTGCAGCTCCGCCAATGGCGCGAGACCACGGACGTGAGTAAAGCAGCGGCCTACCGTAAGCTTTACGAAGACGCCGGAGTGTTCATCGGCATCGTCAAGGTGGATGGCATCTTCAAGATGAGCGACGCCGAAATCGACTACGCCTTCAAGCTCGGCAAGGCCCTCGGTGCCAGTGCCCTCTCCACCGAGATCTCGCACGACGAAGCCGAACTCAAGCGCGTCGGCAGCTTCGCTGACAAGCACCAGTTCCCCATCGGCTACCACGGCCATCACACCACCGGCCCGGAAGATTGGGAAAAGGCCTTCGCACTCGCCAAGTTCAACTTTGCCAACGTGGACATCGGTCACTTCGTCGCAGGCGACTTTGGCTCGCCCGTGCCCTTCATCACGAAGTATCACGAGCGCATCACCCACGTTCACATCAAGGACCGCAAAAAAGCCAAGGGCCCCAGCGTCATCTTCGGCGAAGGCGACACCCCGATCAAAGACGTCCTCTGCCTGATCCGCGACAACAAATGGCCTATCCAAGCCACCATCGAGTTCGAATACAAAGTGCCAGAGGGTTCGACCCGCATGGCTGAACTCGCGAAGACCGTGAAGTATTGCCGCGACGCGCTGTCCTAAGCCGCCAATAGGTAGGGACGCGCCCAACGCGTCCCTACCTCAATCATTCATACCGGTAGGGACGAGGTGCCCCTCGTCCGAAATATCAGCCCCTGAGGTCTGTGGCCCGATGACATGGAGGCATCACCTCCAAGACAGGATTCCTGCAATTTGAATCACCTGACCCCTACGATTCGTTCGATTCCAGTTTAGGCGTTTCGGCTGACCTTCAGTGCGCCAAGGCATAGATGGCCGGGCGGTAGCGAGGTTTAGGCACGGGTTTCTTGTGAGTCCTCGCCGTGGCCAGCCACGCTGTCTTCGCCACTAGCACCTCCCGCAGCGCCTCCTCAGGCGTCCCGCCGAAAGCACTGCACGACTTCAGGTCTGGCACATCGGCGATGTAGCCTCCGTCCTCCGCACTATAAAAGAGGTTGATGTGGTAGTCAGACTTCGCACTCACGACCCCATTGTAAGGTGGAATTCCTCAATGTCGCGTAAGAATTGCTTTACCTGGTAAGGTTTCGCCTTTCCGCCGACCTCTTGAAAGTTCAGCGGGCGCGTTGCTTTGGGATGGACAAAGAGGTGATGGCTGCCGTTGATCCGGTCCAGCGTGTAACCAAACGCCTCCGCCAATCGGCATAATTCAGCAAACCGCAGGTTCTGCGGCGCGCTCATGGCCTTGAGGAGGAGCTTGGCGGGTTTCATGGGAGGATTCTTGTTCGACGGTCAATGGTCTCATCGTAACAAGGAGCGGCGTGCTGCCAACTCCCAACAACGGCCCACTTCCACAGACCTCCGGTTTGGGACGCTCACAGCTCCGAGGCCTTTATTAGTAAAGACTGGAGAGAGCGAACATTCTCGCCTTGGCATTTTCCCTCACCGTGCCAGACTCAGGCCTTTCGCCATGCCCCATCTTTCTTGGAATGAAGTTCGCGAGCGTGCGGTCTGGTTCTCTCGGGAACACGCAGACGATGCGTCAGAGAGCGCGCAGAAACAGACATTCTGGAACGAGTTCTTCAATGTCTTCGGCCTCCGCCGTGCCTCACTCGCCGCCTTCGAGGCGAACGTCACCAACATCAAAGGAAACAAGGGAGCCATCGACCTCCTCTGGCGGGGCAAGCTCCTCGTCGAGCACAAGAGCAAGGGCGAAGACCTCGATTACGCAAAGTCCCAGGCCTTCACCTACATTGAAGACCTGACCCGCGCGGACCGCTGGGATGAAATCCCCCGTTACGTCCTCGTCTCAGACTTCGCCCACTTCGTCCTCTATGATCTGGAGCCAGAAGAGCAGCGTGAACTGCCCCTCTTCGCTGGGCGGAAGATCGAGCACCATCGCTTCCCGCTAAAGGACTTCCCGAAACACATCCGGTCCTTCGCCTTCATGCTCGGTCAGACCCGGGTGCGCCTGAAGGCAGAAGACCCCGCCAACCAGAAGGCCTATGACCGCATGTGCGAGCTGCATGATGCGCTGAAGGACGGTGGCTTCACCGGGCATGACCTTGAGTGCCTTCTCGTGCGCGTGCTCTTTTGCGTCTTTGCGGAGGACACCCTCATCTTCCAGCCCGAAGCCTTCACTCAGTTCATCCGCACCCAAACCCGTGAGGAAGGTTCCGACTGCGGCGCGAAGCTCAACGAACTCTTCGACTGGCTAAACGACGCCCGCGCTGATGGCGAACTGACCGATACCGATCCCTTCTACGGCTTCCGTTATGTGAACGGTGGGCTATTCGCCGAGCGCCTCGGCTTCCCGAGATTTACGAAGGAAATGCGGGAGAAGCTCCTCGCCTGCTGTGACTTCCAATGGGCGAAGATCTCCCCAGCCGTCTTTGGTTCCCTCTTCCAAGGCGTCCTTGATGAAAAAGCACGCCGCCAGCAGGGCGCGCACTATACCAGCGAGCGTGACATCATGAAAGTCATCCACTCCCTCTTTCTGGATGAGCTGGATGCGGAATGGAAGCGGCTCTGCATAGACCGTTCAACCCGCCGCCTCACGGGCCTTCTCGCCTTTCATGAGCGCCTCCGTTCCCTGAACTTCTTGGACCCGGCCTGCGGCTGCGGAAACTTCCTCGTCCTTGCCTATCGCGAACTTCGGAAGCTCGAAATCGAAGTGGTTAGGGAGGTCTCCGCTGCAGAAGGCGGCCAGCAGTTCCTGCCCACCGTCAATGTGGACCAGTTCCACGGCATCGAATACTCCGAGTGGCCCGTCCGCATTGCGGAGGTTGCCCTCTGGCTCATGGACCATCAGATGAACGCTGAGGCCAGCGATGTCTTTGGGCAGCCCATTGATCGCCTCCCGCTAAAGACTTCTCCCCACATCGTTCATGGAAACGCTCTCCAGCTCGACTGGCAGGCAATCCTCCCGCGCGAGCGTTGCTCATACGTCCTTGGGAATCCGCCGTTCATAGGCAAACAATTCAGAAACGCTGAGCAGCAGGCAGACATGGAAATTGTCTGGGGCAAGGTCAAAGGTGCGGGCGTTCTCGACTACGTCACATGTTGGTATGTCAAAGCCTCCGCATACATCCAAGGCAGCCAAATACCCGTTGCATTCGTCTCCACGAATTCCATTACGCAGGGCGAACAAGTAGGCATCCTATGGGGGGAACTATTCCAACACTATCGAATCAAGATTCACTTCGGCCACCGCACCTTTCCATGGGCTAGCGAGGCACGTGGAAGGGCCAATGTCCACGTTGTGATAGTAGGGTTTGCTGCCTTCGACCGTTCTGATAAGTTCATATACGATTACGACGCAAAGACGAACGAGCCCACGAAAGTGAGCGCAGAAAATATTTCGCCTTATCTCGTTTCGGCAAGTGACATTGTTATCGCGCGCCGAACGCACCCCCACTCAGGAGTGCCTGAGATTTCATTTGGATCAATGCCTAATGACGGTGGTCATTTAATGATGACTAATACCGCAAAGCAGGAGTTGCTCGCGGTAGAACCGCAGGCAAAACCTTTCATCCGGCAACTTCTTGGGTCCGAGGAATTTATAAACGGCATTTCTCGCTGGTGCCTGTGGCTGAAGGACGCAGCTCCCGGCGCTATAAGAGCCCTGCCCGCCGTCCTCGAACGCGTTGAGAAGGTGCGAGAGCATCGCCGGTCAAGCAGCCGTCCAACTACCAATAAGCTCGCCGCAACTCCCTCGCTATTTGCCGAAATTCGGCAGCCATCAGGGCCATATCTTCTCATTACGGGAGTTTCGTCGGAGCTGCGGAAGTATGTTCCCATTGGATTTGTGGAGGCTGACGTCATCGCCAACAATCTTGTCTACTGCATGAGTGACGCGACTGCTTGGCATTTTGGCATCCTGAATTCGGGTATGCACACGGCATGGGTGCGAATCGTTGCAGGCCGCATGAAGTCAGACTATCGATATTCCGCTAGTTTGGTTTACAACAACTTCCCTTGGCCGAGCCCAACACCCGAGCAACGAACCAAGGTCGAGCAGAAGGCCCAAGCCGTGCTGGATGCCCGCGCTCCGCACCTCCCGCCCCGAGGGATGAGCACCTTGGCAGATCTCTACGACCCGCTCACCATGCCGCCCGCCCTCGCCAAGGCCCATGCCGAACTAGACCAGGCCGTGGAGCGCTGTTACAGCCCGAAAAAGTTCAACAACGACCGTGAACGCGTGGAACACCTCTTCCGCCTCTACGAAAAGCTCACCGCCCCGCTCCTCCCAGCATCCCCGAAAACGAAGACTACACGCAACAACACCTTGCCCACTACACCCCGCCCTAGACGCAGCCGGACACCGAGCTTGCCGGAAGCAGAAGGGATGAACTGAATCTCCATCCTGTTCTATGTAACTTTCGCAAAAGCCTGCGGTCCACAAAAGAACCCGGGCCGCCTTTTGCTCGGCTCCACCTAAACAGCCAATGTTTCCCAGCTCGCAGAAGGCGCTAGCGCTTCGTGAACAAGGGACTGGTGACGAGGGACTCGATGAGGGAAAGGAGCTGGTATTCGGTAGCCTTCGACTTCTCGGTAATGTGCTTCAGTTCCTCACGATCTGAAAAGGTCATGCCGCGACGCAGTGCGTAGGTGGCCAGTTTCTCGGTGAAGGCGGCGGCGAATTTATCGCTGTCGGCGAGCAGGAGCTTCTTCAATTCCACGGAGTCCGTGAACTTGCGGCCATCAGGCAAGACACCGCTGGCATCCAGCTTGGGATCAGCACCGGTGCCGTCCTTAATGCTTTCAATGGTGCGCCATCGACCAATGGCATCATAGTTGTCAAAGGCGACGCCGAGCGGATCTATCTTCGCATGACAGGCCGCGCAGTTCGGATCAGCGCGATGCTGCTCCAGCTTCTCGCGAACGGTGGTCTTCTTCGCATCCGGCGCAGGCGTGCTAAGTGCGGGCACGTTCGCGGGCGGTGGCGGTGGTGGTGGCTTGCCGATGATGGATTCCAACATCCAGACACCGCGATGCACGGGGCGGTGCCGCGTGCCATCAGAGCTGAGGCTGAGGATCGAGCCTTGCGTGAGCAGTCCGCCGCGATGGTCCTCGGGCTTCAGTGCGACGCGCTGCAACTGATCACCGCGAATGCCCTCGATGCCGTAGTGCTTCGCAAGGCGTTCGTTGAGCACTGTCCAGTCCGAGTCAAGAAACTCACGCAGGCTGCCATTGCGCTTCAAGACATCCGCGAAATAGCCTTCCGTCTCCGCGACCATGCTCTGCTCAAGGTTCTCATCGTATTCGGGATAGAGCACCTTGTCCGGCGGGAACATGCCAACGCGCCGCAGTTGCAGCCATTGACGCGGGAAGCTCTCGGCGAACTTCGCGGCCTTCGCATCGCTTAACATCCGTTGCACCTCAGCGCGCAGCGTTTCGGTTTGATGCAATTTGCCGTCGCGGGCGAGATCAATCAAGCGCTGGTCAGGCATCGTGCTCCACAGGAAATACGAGAGACGCGAGGCGAGCTCGTAGTCCGTCAAGCGTGGCATAGCCGTCCCGGCTGTGTGTAGAACAGGCATCTTGCCTGCTTTCATTGATGATTCAGGCAGGATGCCTGTGCCACGTTCTTCCAGATAGAGGAAGCTCTTCGCGCACATGACCGCCATCAGGGCGCTCTTCACGGCGGGCTCGAAGCTGTCACCGAGCTTCTGGGCCATTTCAACGGGCTTGAGGAGGTTTTCAATCTCAGCGGGCTTCGCGGGACGACGCCAGGCTTGCTCCGCGAAACGTGAGATGATTTCACGCGCATAGGCGGTGTCTTTCGTCGCTGATTCGCCTTTGAAGAAGAGGCGCTGATGCGCTGCGGTCGGCCAGGAGTCCACGATGGGCCCATCCCAGTCCACGGTGTCTATGATCAACGTGGGCTGGATCGGCTTGAAGTCATCGTCAGTCAGTTTCAACTGCCACGGCACGCGACTGCGCGTATTGGTGAAGGCGTTCGGCGTTCCTGAGTGACGCGAGCGACGGCCTTCGGGATTGGGGCCTGGCACAGAGTTGATGATGCGGATCGGATACTTACCAGCCACCAGATGCACCCGCGCTTCAACGGTGATCGGCTTGTCCTCAGCCGTGTCCACATCCTGCTCGATCAAGGTCTTGTCGATGCTGGACATATAGACCTTCAAGCGCGGCGCGCGGCCCCCTTCAGGGCGCAGACCGCTCAGTTTCAGGCGCAATACATAGTCGCCCGTGGTCTTGACGTTGATGTCCCAGGAGTCGGTCGTGTAGTTGTTCGGCACGATTTCGATACGCACCTTGTCCGCGATGCCGCGCGCCTCGTATTCCGGCTGGAAGCCCTTCCAGCGAAAGTCGAAGGCGCCCCAGCGGATTAGCTCGCGCTTCGGCTCAGGCCGCAGCGACAGCGCCTCATCCAGAATCGCATCCGCCGCCGCGAGATATTTCTCGACGTGAAAAGGCGAGAGCGACATCGCCGCGCCGATGCGCTCGAACCCATGCCAGTCCGGATCCTCCGGCAATCCTGTCGGGCCGTTCGCGTCGAAGTTCACGCCGAGCAGCTCGCGCACGGTGTTCGCATACTCGTCGCGCGAGAGTTTGTGAAAAGTGACCCGCTCGCCCGAGGACTGCCGCACTGCTTCGGCCTCGCGCAATTGCCCCGCGATCCAGTCTGCCACCGTCGCGATTTCCTCCGGTTTCGGTCGCTTCTGCACATCGTCCGGCGGCATGTCGCCGGAGTTGATGCGGTTCATGATCTCCTCCCAGTGCGCCATGATTTTCGGCGACTGGAAATCGACCGCGAGCGTATCCACGCGCAGATCGCCCTTCTGCTTTTTCTCCCCATGGCAGCCCGTGCAATGCTGCGCGAAAAATGGCTTCACCGTTTTCTCCAGGCCCGCGAAAGCAGCCGTCGGCGCATCCGCAGCCATGCACGATGCCGCCACGAACGTGAAGGCGGCGATCAAAGGCGTGAGGCAACGGACGGGTGACGGCATTGGAGTGCTCAACGAATACCCCGTGCCATCGACTTTCGTTGCTTCAGATTTCTTCGAGCATTTTGGCGGCATCGCCAAAGGTCTTCGGACGCACGTCCATCTTGTCCATCATCGACATGAAGAGGCGGCACATCTGGCGATCGGGCTCGTCCTTGTAGTCGAGCACGCGGCCACTTTTGATGCGCCCGCCCGCGCCGCCGAGGATGATCACGGGGAGCTGGTCGTTGTCGTGCTTCGCACCGGCCATCATGCTCGAACAGTGGAGCAGCATCGTGTTGTCGAGCAGCGTGCGCGGGCCCTCGTGGATCGAGTCGAGCTTCCGCGCAAGATATGCGAGCTGCTCGATGAAGAACTGGTTCACCTTCAGCCAGTCCTCGCCGTCGCTGTGCGAGAGCAGGTGGTGGATCATGTAGTCAATCCCGTGGCCGGCCTGCTGCACGCTCGGGAGATTTGGAAAACGGAGCGCGCTGTGATCGTTGTTGAGCTTCAGCGTGGTGATGCGCGTGGTGTCTGTCTGGAAGCCGAGCACGAGGAGGTCCATCATCAGCCGCATGTGTTCGCCGATGTCCTGCGGGATGCCGTCGGCGGGGCGTGCGATGTTTGCCTTTTCCAAAGTGGGCCGCCAGCCTTGCAGTTCGCCGCGCCTGCCTGCGTTCTCGATGCGCTTCTCCACGTCGCGCACGGATTCGAGATACTCGTCGAGCTTGCGCTGGTCGTTCGCGCTGATGTTGCGGCGGAGATCCTGCGCATCGGTCAGCACGGCATCGAGCACGCTCCTGTCGCCGGGCGCGACGTCGTCTTTGAAAAGGCGATCAAACGCGAGCGCCGGATATAGCTCCAGCGGCGTCGGTGTCGTCGGCGAACTCCAAGAAATGTGCGAGCTGTAGAGCATCGAATAATTCTTGTGCACCGACGGGTTCGACTTCTCGCAACCGAGAACGAGACTCGAGACCTTGGTCGCATTGCCGATGCGCTGCGCCAGCAACTGGTCGATGCTCGTGCCCGAGCGGATCTCGCCGCCGGACGCGAGTGGCGCGCCGGAGAGCAGGTTGCCCGTCTGCGAACTGTGGATGTTTCCTTTCTGCGCCTCCTCGTTGAACAGGCCGCGGATGAACAGCATCTTCTCGCGGAAATCGGTGAGCGGCGCGAGCACCTTGCCCAGCTCCATCTGTCTGCCCTCGCCCCTGGCCCACCATTCCTTCGTGTGAAAGCCGTTGCCGGAAAACAGCACCGCGAGCCGTACGGGCGCCTCGCTGGCGGGCTTCGTCACCGTGGGCGTGTCGCCCCAGACGGTGAGTGATTCCATCCACGGCAGCGCCATCGTGACGCCGACTCCGCGGAGGAAGGTGCGACGGGAGAATTTGTGAGCGGTCATAATCAGCTTATAGTTAAGGTTTCAAAATAGCGGAAAAGCTCAAAACAAGCAAGGCACTAAATGAAGCGAATGAAGCGGCCACCGGCGGCAACAGCACAGCGGTATTCAGAAGCAGGGCCGCTCGTGCGGTTTGCCCTTTGGGTTCTACCGGTCCCTCCTCATTATTCCTCATACGCCATCTCCTGCCCGCGTATTTCGCGGAATTG
>JANYJH010000269.1 GCA_025361865.1 Phragmitibacter sp. | reverse complement strand
GGCGGCACGCGCACCGCTTCGATCACGGGCGCTTGTGTGGCCACGGCCATCGCCTTCAATCGTCTTTTGGAAAAGGGAGTCCTACGCCAGCAGCCCCTGAAGAAAAAGGTCGCCGCCATCAGCGTCGGCATTCATCGCAGTCAGGCCCTACTTGATTTGTGCTATGAGGAAGATCGTGATGCGGATGTGGACTGCAATTTGGTGATGACAGAGGACGGACAATTCGTCGAAATCCAAGGCAGTGGCGAAGAAGCCACTTTTAGTGATGTCCAACTGGCCGCCATGCTGACACTCGGCAAGAAAGGCATCAACGAACTCATCAAGCTTCAGGACGACGCCATCAATCGGGCCATGCAGACCAAAGAAAAGCCCGCGACTGATGAACAGTTCGCGGACATGGCTGCTTTCTTCAAAAAGTAAGGGCTGGGCGTATCAGATGCGCCGCTTGACCACCTGCTCAAGGCGTTGCACGCCGCGACGGATGCGCGCTTTGACCGTTCCCAGAGGCTCGTTCAGACGATCTGCGACCTCGCTTTGCGTAAGGCCGCTGAAGTAGGCGAGTTGGATGGCTTCGCGCTGATCCGGCGTCAGTTCCATCACGGCGCTATGGATCGCTTGATCGCTTTCCTTCGCGATGAGCACGTCTGTCGTATCATCCACGAACTCCGGTTGGATCACGCGGCTTTCGTTCTCAAAATCGCCGTTCAGCTTGCTGCGACGTTGTTTAGAACGGATGCGGTCAATGGCGCGATTCCGCGCCATTGTAGTTACCCAAGTCATCGGTTTGCCCTTGGTGGGTTCATAGAGATGCGCCTTCTGCCAGACTTGCATGAGCACTTCCTGCATGATGTCCTCGGTGTCCTGATGATCGTTCAAGACACGATGAATCGTGGCGTAGAGGAGGCCGCTGAATTTGCGGTAGAAGGCTTGGAAAGCGACAACATCGCGCTGGCCGATTTGTTGGAGCATTTCGATGTCCGCCGCACTCTCGTCCGGCGTAACGGACTCAGGGATGCGGTTTTTGCTTGAACGTCTGACAGTAGGTATAAGCGTCTTCACAAGGTGTAAGGAACGACTCGTTGGAGGTTTGTCTAGTTTTATTTTAACTGTCTAATTTATGTCTATTATTGAACGGAATGGAAAGTCGCTTTGCGAGCCGTGTTGGACGGCGCATGGCCTCAGCCATTCTCAAGGCTTCATCAGGCCCGCGCAGGTCTAGGCAGTTCGGATGCGCTTCCGATGAGGCGATGAGATTCATGGCATGCAAAACATGCGCGGTGCTGTGTTTGTAGGCCGAGGCGCTGAGCTTTTCATCGAGTCGGAAAACGAGATCTTCAAAGGATTGGATAGCTTCAAAGAGCTTATAGACTCGTGTGTCAAAGCGGCCCGTGCCCGTTGTCAAAGTCTTGCCCGGCACGTCATCGAGCAGCCACATATCTTTAGCCGCGCAGATCAGAGGACAAGCGGAAACGCCCGCGCCGATGAGCAGTGGTAGGCCCATCTTGATGGCCGAACAGATACCGAAGTCATCTCCGCTGTGCGGCGCGAAATCGAGCTTCAGTGATTTGCACATCGCCGACCAATAAAGGAAATGGGGCTCATCCAGCGTGGATACTTTACCGCCGACGAACTTCGGATGCTGCGCCAACTCATGCAACAGCCAAGGCTCATACGGAGTGGCCCACGGCACGAAGGCAGGCTCCAACGAATGAACGATTCCAGGCCGAATCAAATGCTCCGCGATGCCAAAATACGCATCACGCCGTGGCTCCGGGGCCAGCGCATTCAGCGTGCGCGAGGTCATCAGCATCACCTCGCAACGGTCATAAATCTGGACGGCTTCAATCATCGGCAGATAACGCTCCACGAGGAATTCCGTCGCTCTCGCATCCCGCGCCGTTACGCCGGCGATGAATTTTTGATCGGGAAACGCCTCGCGGAATCGGCGCAAGACTTCGCGATATTCGTCCATTGAAAGGTCGAAGATGTAGCCCGTGTCCGCATTGAGAACGAAGACAATCTCGACGCCATACTTCGCAGCGCCATCCCGCATCCAGGCGATGCTGCGCACAAAGCCTTCCCAGTCTGGTTTGCCATCCTGGAAGGGCAACAGAGCCGCGACACAGAGCCGCGTCTTGCTCGTGTGATCCACCAGCTCTTCCTCGCTCGTGTAAGCCCAGATGGTATCGCTCCACGGCGTGTCAGGCTTCAAATCGGAGGCGTCGGAGATGAGTTCACGGCGTGGAATGGTCATGCGCTTACGCTGCGACTCACAGGCGCGGTGTCAATGCCGCCCGCCTGCTGACAGGGCCTTGGCCGTCGGTTTTGTGCTAAGTGCGCGGTTCTGTCTCCCGCCAATTAATTACCCGCTTGATAAAAGTGTCACACAATGTCACTTGACTGCGTAATCCAAATATCATTCCCGCCATGTTCAGCCTCTTTAAACAGGACGACTCCTTTTATAATCTTCTGGAAGCCAGCGCCACCGAAGCGCGCAACTGTGCCGCGCTGCTGAAGGACGTGCCACCTCATCTGGGAGGTGACGCCAGCGCCCAGCTCGAAGCCATCCGCCACAGCCGCAGGAAGCACAAGAAGCTGACGCAGGAGATCACGGAGAAGATGTGCCGCACCTTCATCACGCCACTTGATCGCGAGGACATCGAGGCGCTCAGCGCCGCGCTGCATCGCCTTCCGAAGACCGTGGAGAAGATCGCTGAGCGCATGGTTTTGTGCCCCGTGAAGTTCACGGACGACATCGTTTCAAAACAAATCCTCCTGCTGGATCAGGCCACGCTGCAAGTAGTCAGCATGGTCTCAGGGCTGCGCCTGAAGACCAGTCTGGAAGTCATTCAGGACATGCAGGACAAGCTGCAACACATCGAGGGCGATGCCGATAAGATGCTCATGGATCTGCTCCGCCAGCTCTATAATGGCAAGGTGGAACCGATGGAGGTCATCATCTTGAAAGACCTCTACGAATTGCTGGAAAAGGCGATTGATCGCTGCCGGGACGCAGGAAACGTCGTCTTCCAAGTCGTTCTCAAATACTCCTAAGTCGCCATGCTCACGCTGTTTTTCTGCGTCCTCATCGCGGCAGTCGCCTTTGAATATATCAATGGCTTTCACGACGCGGCGAATGCCATCGCCACCGTCGTCTCCACGAAAGTGCTCACGCCCCGGCAGGC
>JANYJH010000268.1 GCA_025361865.1 Phragmitibacter sp. | reverse complement strand
CGGCTCTCCGAAGCCGCCTCATCATAGCGGCTTCAGAGAGCCGCGCTCCCCCAAATTACTTCTCAACCGGAGCTGGCGGCGTGAGCTTCTCCCGCACGATGTCTGGCGTCATCTTGGAAACTGGCAGATCATAGCCCAGCGTGTCCCCATTGGCCTTAAAGCCGTCGCCATCAATATCCACATAGAACGGCGTGTGATAAGCGGTGGGGTGCATGATGGATTGATTGCTGGTGCCGTAGCCGATCTTCATGTCTCTCGTTTCAGAGGTGGCGACGACGATGAGATGCGCGTCTGTCTTCAGTGGCACGGTGATGGTTTGATCAAACTTCACGACGCCATTCGTGAACATGTCAGGGTTCGCCTTGCGCGTAAAGTTGAGCGTCGGTTCCTTCCGGCCATTCACGAGGACTTGCACGCGATCAATATCCTGCCAGTCGGTGCATTGAACCTTCACATGAAGCTCGACTCCACCGTGAGCGACCACATCGTCACCGGGTAGTTTTCCATCCGCCGTGGTGACTTGAAGAAAGGGGCCGTTCGTGAGGATTGCGTGGCCCGCTTTGGCTTGAGCCGCGAGGTCGTTCGTCCAGTCGATCTTCGCGGGTTCATCCGTCTTGCTGGGAAGATACATGCGCCAGCCGCCGACACCGTTTCCATAAACCGAGTGGGCATCGGAGACAGCGACGGGATTGATCCGATAGCCGAGATTCAACAACTGGAGCCAGATGAACTGGCGCACATAGAAGACCTTAGTGGCGAGCGCAGCCGGGGCTTTGATGAGCAGCCACGGCGTTTCCGTGAGGATGCCTTCACCGTGCTCGCCATACCAGTTTTCCGTCTCCATTCCATTCACCATGCTTTCAATTCCCACCAAGCCGCCATCCGGCTTGCCGCTGTTTTTGCGGTCGTTGAAGATAAACTGTAGGTTCGGATGATTAATCTGAATCCAGCGGTCATCGCGCTCGCCCTGCCAGCTTCGCAGCGTCAGCGCAGAGATGCGGGCATCCGCGTTCCAGACGGGAGCGCCGTTGTCTTGAACAAAAGGAACCATCGTCAGCGGGAAGCAGTTCAAGTGCTCAGCACTGCCGGTTAATTCCATGCCGACGACGGTTTGAACTTCATTGGCCAAACCGAGTTCTTCGATGATGGGTCGCCAGTCATAGATCCGGTTATGCTCGGTCGTTGGTGCGAACTCGATGTTCTCGGCGGCGAGATTGATGATGCGATCAGGCGTGCCGCAGATGTTATCACCGCTTTGCGTGGAGTGATTGTGGAAGTCCGCGCTGACCCAGCCCTTCGTGTCCACAAGCCGCTTTAGGGTCGCTTCGATATTGGCCTCAATGCCTTGCTCAATCGTGATATCTTCCTCGTAGTGACTGAACTCAATGCCGTGTGTGATGACGATGTGATACTTCCCCGGAGGCACCGCGACGGTGAAGTGACCGTTCTCACTGTGATACTGATCCTTGCAACCGTGGGCGCGCATGATGGGACCGAGGTCCACGGGCGGTGTGCCGTCGATGCCCATAATTTGGGCCTTGCAGGGGAGGGGATGACTTTTCTCATCGTTGATGGTGAAGCGGAATCGCGTGCCCGGTTGGAGCTTCGTAGAGAGGTTCGCGATCTTCCCCGCGCTGACATTCACTTTGATCTCACGGGAGGGGCGCCCCACATCTGTGATGCGCAGGGTTTGCTTGCCTTCGGGCAAGAGGAAATCGACATCGCCATCGTCATTGGGATACGCTTTAAGGATACTGTTACCAACCTTGAACTCCACACTAGCCGCGTCATTCGGTGCGCCTTCGCTGTCTTCAATGGTGCCTCTGACGCGTCCCATTGCGGTGCCGCGCATGGCCTGCACGATGCCCCAGGCTTCTAAGGGCGAATGGCCCACGGCGAGGAAGCGCGTCCAAGTGACGGCTTGTTTCGGCGTCAGTTTAAGTTTTTCTTCAACGGGTTTTTCATTCCTCAGTGGGATTTGAGCGCAGGCATAGCCGCACTTGTCCGCAGGGTCCACGGCATCAGCCCACATGGTGCCTTCGGTGACTTCTTTCACGTTGAAACGAGTCCATTCGTCCTTCGTGGAAACTTCGATTGGCAGCGCACCGTCATTTCGCATGGTCGTGATGATCCACACGCCCTGTTCTCCATCGCGGATGCTGTATTCGTGGCGCTTGAACAAGCCGCCACTCTTCGCGCTGGTGACCACGGTTTCGACTGCGGCCTTCTTCTCCTTGCTGCCCGGAAGAATGCGCACCCAAGAGACAAGACCGCGCTGTCCGGCGGGCCCGAAGTAGATGAGCTGATCATTTTGCTCACTGCGAAAAGTCAGGTCAAACAAGCATCCCGGCGTGACGCCATCAGGCCCGTAGAACGTGCTCATGTTCGCCCGACGCAGCGGCGCGTTCTGAGAGATCAAGGCGACGATCTTTTCATTGCGCAGCACGAAATCACCGCGAATCCCATCCGCTTCTTTACCCTGCGGCATCTCGTTTTCATTGCCATTTCCAATCTCAAACGCTTCCGCAGCGCGGATGAGGTTTGAACTCAGACAGCAGAGAGTGAGGAGGGTGATGAACTGACGAATCATGCCCCCCATGACAGAGGATACAGGGGGTGTGCACAAGTGAAATTTTGTGTGGAGCCGAGGAACTAATGCTCTTCACCTATCTCTCCCAGTCTCAGAACCAGTATTATTTCTTTGTAACTGCGCGTTTGCCTTTCTGGCCTGCCTTAGGTGTGAATCTGGGATAGAACCATTCAAAGCTTCCGGTGCCTTTGCCGTCTAGTCTTCCAACAGTCACTGGACATGACTCTTTGTTCATAGCTAGGCCAGACTTCAGATGGATATGAATTCCCTCACCTTCAGGAAGCCCACGGGGTGGAAGTGCTGTCTGATCGAAGTCAGCGAGTTGGATTAAGAATTCTCCAAATTCTTTGAGGCCCTGTGGGTCTCCGTAGATGCCGACCTGAATCTGCCCGAGCTCATCACAATGCGTTCGGATGACCAAGTTTCCCTCAAACACTACGTGCTTACCGTATTCCATAATAATAAAAGGATGATTGAGTATTGTCGGTAATTAGGATCATCTCCACTTGGCTAGGATCAGGCATGAAAGGGTGCTTGTTGCGAGTAATATCCAATTCATTCTTCTGCATGAATCATAAGACGCTACTAGTTCAGGATACTCTTCCAACCACAAAGGACGGAAGGAAATGAACTCCCACAAGAGAGACTGTCTCGCCAGATGCCCGCCAAAAAAACTGCTAACTGGAGGTCTCCAGAAAAAACCAAAAGGACTGCCTTTGGATTTCCATAAATCTGGAGTCGCCGAATACATCTTTGCTACAAAGCGATCAACACGAAGACACCAGATAAGAAGCAAAAACATATTCAAAAATGAAATGATGAGCTGCATCACGATCAAGCAGCAATCGTAGTCCGCACCACTTTCGCCCTCGGCGTCACAGGCGTAATCACCCGATCCTTTGAGGAAGCTGGCAGCAAGACGAAGTCGCCTTTGACAAACTCCCGTTGGCCCATCTTCACCACGCCTTCAATCACCGTGTAGATGGCACCCACTTGAGCTTCGTCCTTGAAGGGCTGGCTCAGGGACATCTCCGCGACTCGGAAGTATTCACACTCGATCACCAAGCCTGCGGCATCGCGCTTGGAGAGGTCAGGTTCGTGATCGGCAAAGTCAATGGAGGCCAGCGATTCAGAGACGTGCAGCTCACGGGCTTTGCCATCCAGACCCACGCGATTCCAATCGAATACGCGATAGGTGGTGTCGCTGTTTTGTTGAATCTCGACGATCAAACAACCTGCGCCGATAGCATGGCAGCGACCGCTTGGGATGAAGATGGCGTCACCTGATTCCACGGGGAGACGATGTAAGAGATTCTCCACGCCGCCCTCTGTGATCGCGGTTTCAAACTGCTCGCGTGTGGTGCCATTGGTCAGGCCCGCATACACGGCGGCGTCTGGCTCTGCACCGAGGAGATACCACATCTCCGTCTTCGGCTCGCCCTTGAGTTCAGCGGCCAGATGAGAAGGAGGATGGACTTGAACGGAGAGCGTTTCCTTGGCATCGAGAATCTTCAAGAGCAGCGGGAAGCGTGGCAGGTCGGGGCTGTTCGCGCCGAAGACTTCGGTGCGATGATTCGTCCAAAGTTCATGTAAGCTGGCCCCGGTGTGTGCGCCTTGATTGACGATGCTCTGTGCCTCCGGGCGATCTACCATCTCCCATGATTCACCGATGGGACCATCTCCGGGCAGCGTTCGCTTCAAGGCGTCGGCTATGAGGCGACCGCCCCAGATGCGCTCTTGATAGATGGGAGTGAAGGTGAGCGGCTCGTCGAAATTCATAGGGTGATGCAAGCTTAATAACGAAGGGCTTTGATGGCGGCGATGATGTGCGTTTCAGTCACATCAGAACTGACGAAGGCTTGTCCCAAGGTCTTCAGCAGAACGAAGCGGATCTTGCCCTCGCTGAATTTCTTATCGTGTTTCATGTGCTCAAGAATGGACTCCGCAGTAATGTTCGCAGGCAACGTGGTAGGCAGATGAAACTTCTTCATCAAGCCGATGATCTTTGCTGGAGCGATGACGGGCAAGCCTGCGAGCTGAGCGCTCAAGCGAGCCGCAGCGACCATGCCGAGGGAGATGGCTTCACCGTGAAGCAGCTCGCCATAAGGAACGGAGGCTTCGATGGCGTGGCCAATGGTGTGGCCGAAGTTCAATAAGGCGCGCAGGCCGGTAGTCTCATGCTCGTCCTGTTCCACGATGCGTGCCTTGATGGCGACGTTGCGTTGAATGAGCGCGGTGAGGTCGCCTTGGTTGTCCGCCACCGCCGTGATGTCTTCAAACATGAGCGCATCACGAATGGCCGCGTGCTTAATGATCTCGGCAAAACCTTCGCAATATTCCCGCTGCGGAAGGCTGCTCAACGTGTCCACATCTGCCAAGACGAGGCTGGGCTGCGAGAAGGTGCCGAGGAGGTTTTTCCCCTCAGGAGTATTTACTCCCGTCTTGCCGCCGACACTGCTATCCACTTGCGAAAGAATAGTGGTGGGGACTTGAATGAAGGGAATGCCACGAAGGAAAATGGAGGCGGCAAAGCCTGCTAGATCGCCGATGACACCGCCACCAAGAGCCACGAGAAAGCTCTTTCGGTCCAGCCCCGCTTGCAGCATCTGTCGGCAGACTTCTTCGACGACGGTCATGCTCTTACTGGACTCACCCGCAGGCACGGTGATGAGCGTGGCGGTGATACCCGCGTGTGCGAGGCTGTCCAGCACAGTCTGTGCGTAAAGCGACGCGACATTGCTATCTGTGACCACGGCGCATTTGGTCCGGCTCAGCAGCTCCGAAGCGTAAGTGCCAATGAATGGCAGCAGCCCCTGGCCAATGTAGATGTCATAACTGCGGGCAGCCAGATTGACGCGAACGGAGAGACAGGAACTCATATCGAGATATAAACGAGGCTGAAACATTTATTATATGGACGCGAAAACTAAATATCCATGTTACTCAGTGGTATTAGGCAGTCTTTATTTCCTGCTCGCCAGATTTCTTAACTTGTTCCATGATTTTTTTAACCCATGGGGCTTGCGGCTGATTTCATTACGTTCAGCACGAATGCGTTTCAAGTCATTGCGCAGCACCAAGGATTTCTCGCGCTCCTGCTCCAGTTTCTTGGCCATGAGTTGTATTTCGATCTCTGACTGCTCAAGTCGATTTTTCATCTCTTCAAGGCGCTGGGCTGCGGTAAAGAAGATTTCGGAAGTCTTTTGTCCCAGTGTCGCAGCAGGTATCGGAATTTTGCGTGAAAGGATATTTAAGCGTGATGCTGTCAGCCGCGTATCTAATATAAAATCATGTGAAAGGCTGCATATGGCAGATTCTGAATGCTGGTTTAGCTTCGCTTCTTCTATTCGAGCAGCGCCTGAACTCAGAAATATGGCGCAGTCGGCAACGCTTGTGCATCCAAATCTGTCTGCGCGTATCGAAAGCGCGGGTTCATAGACGTTTCGAGAATCAACCCAAAACGTTTCATTTGGGAATGGATCGGTAACGTGCGGCGTATTCGGGTATTTTTCCTGAAGCCCCTCCTTAAAGCTTAGCAGACCATGAATATGAGCTGTGCGCGTGATAGCTGACCAAGTCTGGGAGTATCTTTCCTTATTCAATCCTTGAGACCATAATGCTGCTACCGAAATAAGATCAACTGCTGACATCATCTGGGTATTATCCAAAATTCCAGCATCGCGACATTGAAGGAGGGATTCAGCCTGTAAGTATGACGGGGATGCACAATAATTGACCTCTGCATGAAACGGAATGCCATCATCTACAAAAAATGATTTGTCAGAGTCACAATCTTTTGAGGCCATTTTGGCCCCGTTTGAGGCACCGCTAACGCCTTCGATAAATAACGGGGTCGTTGTAAATAGATAATCTTCGGTCACGGAAGCAATAGCGATAGCTGCATAAACATCAGGAATCGACGACTTAAAAAGTCCATTAGTTCGATCAGCAAGCCCTCGAAGAACATCAAGCCGAACAAACCCACGATAAAGCATGGGCAGCTCTATATATAGTCTGAGGTTCCGCCGAATTAAATCCAGCATTGGTGAAGATGAACGCGTCTGGATTTTATTTTGGTCGGTAGGATAGCGAATCAATGATTGATGAAAGGGGATGGGGGAGTCTGGCCAGTGGTATTCCACATTGACTGAATTCAAGGCACTGGGTTGGTTGTGCTCTTCAATGATTTCGGAAGCCAGATTAAGTCCTCCCAGCATTATTCCGTCGTCATCTCCGACATAAGTCACATACTGGCCGTGAGCATGAGAAAAAGCGAACTCCCAGTGACTGCTCATCGACAAGCGACGCTCTGGGCATACATAGCGAAGCATTGGTAAATCCCGCTTCAGTTCTTCCACGATGTCTTTTGTGTTATCCGTGCTGCAATTATCGCTGACTACGATTTCCATCCTGTCAAAATCTTGTAATGCCACAGTGCGCAAGCTTTCACGAAGCGTGTTTGCACGGTTGAGTGTGGGAATGATAACTGTAAATAAGGGGCGTGAGTTCATTCAGTATTAAAGGCTTTTGTGCTACGGGCGGAGTCCCGAACCGCTTAAATTCCAAGAGACAGGCTTCTTAACTTCTCTACACGTAATGGTTCGGAAATCGAAGAGTCCCAGTTGTTTTCTGCACACAGGAGTGGCCACCATTCTTTATGTCCAGCACATACATTTAAGAAAATTTCAAGTGCCTTTGTAGCTTCTAGGTGCGGAGTAAAGGGAAACGCCACTGCCTTGGCACATTTAAGGAACAATTTTGTGAAAACGGCTTGCACGCTTTCCGTTTTGAGGCCGAGCTGCTCTGCTACATGCGTCGATTGTTTGGGCAGAACGCGATAAAAAAATGGGCAATCTTCTATCAAACGAAATGTCCCCATTGATGCCAATTCATAGGTTAGTATGACGTCATGGGTTAATTCCTGTTGCCCAAATACTGATGTGGACAGCAGCGCATCTCTGCGAATGAGCCCATAGATGCACCAACCAACACGGTGGGCGAGTTCGCCTATCCTTTCAGGATAAGACATGCCACCCAAGTCAACCGGAGATGGTCTAGTGGGATGTTTAGGAAGCAAATTTCCTGATGCATCAATTAATGTCGTCATTGGACTCGCCATTACAGCCGTGGCATCAGCTTCCAAGATTGAAACTGCTTTGGAAATAAAATCAGAACTCCAGACATCATCAAACGCTGCCCAAGTGAAGTAGGTGGCGTCGCAGTCGATCAGCACATGCTGAAAATTTTTTACAGCACCTCGGTTATGGGACCAACGGTGAAGTCGGAAGCGATCACATTTTTGTGCGTATTCATTAATTATTTTCCACGTCTCATCAGTCGAGGCGTTATCGCTAACATGAATTTCAAAATTAGGATAGTCTTGTGTTACTAGTGAATCTAAAGCTTGCCGGAGATAGGCGGCACCATTAAACACCGGAAGTCCTATGGATACCGATGGGTAGTTTGGGTGGGGGAGACAGCGTGAGATCATTTCAAAAAAACAAAGTAATTTTCCATATGAGTGAAACAGCTCCAAGTCTCTCCCGAAAATCGGAAAGCATCCGAGTGTAGATCAGTTGTTGGACTTAATTCCCTATGGAATCATTGATGAGAGCATCCTTTAAATTCGTTTGAGCCAAGCACCTGGCCAGTGAGTGACGTTTTCGGTAAGGGTGCTCTCATTGAAGTTCCAAGAAGGTTGTTCAATGATGAATTCTGGATGCTTTGCTGCGAAATCTTTCGCTGCTTGTGTTGGGTTGTCAGTGACCCAGCTAGGATTGCCACGCGGCACGTCAGCGACTGCGCTCATGACACCGTCAGTTGCAATGATATAGGAACCTAAAGTCACGAGGTCATGGTAAGCATCTAATTCAGCGTTTACATGTGCACGACTATGGTCGGAATCTAGAATTACCAACACCCTTGACCCCTGAGGAATCTGTGATTTCACCTGTGCGACAATCGTGGCATCTACTGAGGAACCCTCGACGAGACTGATACGCTTGAACAATGGGTGGGCTTCGATTGCACTGCGATTGTGCGGACGAATCTCAATATCCACTCCAATGACCTTACCTTCCGTTCCCATCGCTTCCAATAGTGAGGCATACAAAATGAGCGAGCCACCGTGGGCAACACCTGTCTCCACTATAACATCAGGTTTCACACTGAAGATTACCTCTTGAATGCGCATCACATCTTCTGGCAGTTGGATGAGCGGACGGCCCATCCAAGAGAAGGTATATGGATACTTAGCGTTCCACCCTACCTTGACCCAAAGATCAGAGATAATGCTGAAAGCTTCGGTGCTGTAGAGCGGCATCGTTTTCTCTCCGTCCGCAGTGTGACTGATGACTGTGTTTGTGTCGGTGTTAATTTGCAGTCGCATAGTGTTTGTAAAATAGGTGCCATGTAAGTGAAGTGACAGGCTTTTGCCACAGGAATAGTCAGAATGTCGCGTCTGGGTTAAAGGTCATTCATTTAAAATTGTTTTGCGATCATTGCGATCAACAACTTGAATATTGGAGATGCATTGGCTTGAATGTATTCATGTTATTTTATTAGGGTGGCAAGCTGTCAATCAGGCGCTCTAATCCAGCCTCTAGGCTGGTGCGTTGGCTCCAGCCGATGCCATGCAAACGCTGGTTGTCCGCGATGACGATTGGAGTGGGATCAGAGGCCAATTCGTTCGCGTGCTGTACCAGATTTGTGTCGGCGTGGAGTAGTTCTGCAAGACGGGTGGCTAGGTCTTGAATGGATATACCCAGACCCGTGCCGATGTTGATGGCTACAGTCGCTTTGCCCTCAAGTGCCAGACACATGGCCAAGGCCAAGTCATCAACAAAAATATAATCCTTCACGCTATGCGGCGTGTGCAGTGTGAGACTTTTGCCTACGCTCAATTGTGCGATGAGCGAGCTGCAGATGCGGCTCGGATGCTCGCCAGGCCCATACGGATAAAAGACGCGGAACCAGCTCCAAGTTGTTTGCGAACCGAGCGCTCCGTCATTTAGCCATTGGAACAATGCGGCTTTGGCTCGCGAGTAAGGGAAGGCTGGACCGAGCCTCGAGGTCATTTCATGCAGGGGCTCTGGGGAAGCGGCATACTCAATACAAGTGCCTGTGCCTGCGATGTGTGGCACACCTATATCACGGAGGGATTGGAACCAAGTCTTGCTCTGCTCCAGCCATACTTCGTTTTCAGGTGAAGTAAGATATACGCCTGGTGTGGCCACCCAGGCCAGATGCAGCACTGCATCTGGTGAGAACTGCTCTACTAGCGCCCAAGGTGTCTCTGCTAACGTGCCGATCACCATCTCGATTCCGGGTGGCAATGCCGCGTCTGCGTTTCGGCAAAGCGCCAACACGCGATGACCACGCTCAAGCGCAACGCGGCAAAACGCGCGTCCAATAAAGCCTGTGGCACCTGTGATGAACAGCTTCATTGGAACTCGCGCAACAGCGGCAACGCCGCATCCCTTGAAGAAAGGTTGATGATAGGTAACGGCCAAGTGATGCCCACACTCGGATCCTCACAACGTAGGCCGCGTGCAAGGTCGGCATGATAGAAATCCGACATGAGATAGAACAGCTCACAAGAATCCCCCAAACACTGAAAACCGTGAGCGAACCCTGCCGGGATATAAAGGGCTCTCATGTTCTGCGCAGACAGCTCAATGGCCTGCCATTGACCGAAGGTTGCCGAATCGGTTCTCACATCTACGACCACATCCAGCACGCTTCCGGCGAGGCAGCGCACCAGCTTGATCTCAGGATTAGGCGCGGCCTGCCAATGCATTCCACGCACACTGCCGCGCGCCTTTGTCAGCGTATGGTTTTGCTGCACCCATTGAGTATTCAGGCCATGAGCGGCGAATTCCTGTGCGCAGTAGGTGCGGGCGAAGAAGCCACGCTCATCCTGCTTTGGTTCAGGCTCGATGATCCAGACCTGCTCGAATTTAGTAGGCGTGAATTTCATGCGATGCGCAGGACGGGGAGAGGGATGGCAAATTTACCGCCAGCAACACGATAGGCATGTTGCTGGGCCATGACTTCTTCCGCGAAATTCCAGACCAGAAGCAAAGCGAAATCAGGCGCTCGCTCGGCCAACTCTTCTGCGGGCACGATGGGGACATGCACGCCGGGACTCAGCTTGCCGTGTTTGTAGGTGCTGCGGTCGGCGATGAATTCGAGCGATCTTGCGGCATCTCCCACATAGTTTAAGAGGGTGCTACCTTTGGCGGAGGCTCCATAGGCGGCCACGGTTTTCCCAACGGCCTTTTGTTCAGCTAAAAAAGCAATCAAGTCTGCCTTCACCTGCTCAGCACGTTCACTAAATCGTTGATAATACTCCGTCGATGTCACGCCTCGTGTGGCTTCATCTGTCAGCGTTGACTTCACGCTCTCACGAAGGGCTTCTGCTCCCTGATGGCAGGCAAAGAGCCGCAATGAACCACCATGAATGGAGAGGTGCTCGACATGGAAAATGTCCAGTCCGTGCCTCGCAAACAATGGCAGAAGCGGCGTGAGCGTGAAGTAGAAGACATGCTCATGATAGATGGTGTCAAACTCAACCTTCTCGATCATCTCAATACCATACGGGAACTCCAGCACCACCCAGCCATCGGGCTTGAGCAATGACCGAAGTCCGGCGACGAAGTCGTTTGTATCTGGAGCATGAGCGAAGACGTTGTTTCCAAGGATCAAATCAGCAGCTCCGCGTTGGGCCTTCAATGCGGTGGCGGAACTCTCGCCAAAGAACTCGCAATGTGTCTCCACACCGTTGGCACGGGCGACTTCCGCAATGTTCGCTGCGGGTTCAAAGCCCAGACAGGGCACGCTTGCTTGCACGAAATTCTTCAGCAGGTAGCCATCGTTGCTCGCCACTTCGATGACGAAACTGGAAGAGTCCAAAGGCTTCTCATCCATGTAACGCACGGCTGCCGTGCGTGCGTGCCGCAGCATCTGATCAGAGAACGAGGAGAAGTAAACGTAGTCACTGAACAAGGTTACTGGCGGCACGATATGCGTGATCTGCATGAGCCAGCATTCGGTGCAGACATAGACATCAAGCGGGAACTTGGGCTCTGTTTTGTGAAGATCTTCAGGCTTCAAGAGATTATTGGCCAAGGGCTGCAAGCCGAGGTCAATGACGAGTTCAAGATGAGAGGAACCGCAGGAGCGGCAGCAGGTGTTTGCCATAATGCGTTTCAAGTTAAGGTCGCCCAAGCTACACCTGCGCGGCCCGCGTCATGGGTGTAAGTAGCGATTTGATCGTGAGTGAAAGCCAGCATGGCGGCGTCATTTTGTTTGGCCTCATGCCGCAAACGATACCACTGCGCGGTGTGGGTGACGGTATCGTGGAAGTTCCAGACAGGTTGCCATCCGAGTTCACGCTTTGCTTTCGAGTGATCTAGGCTCAGGCGCGCGGCTTCCGCATATGCAGATTGAGGAGCAACTTGAACTTCACATGATTCAGGCCAGCCCGCCAGCCATGTATCCAAGAGCTCTTGAACGCTACGTTCGGCTTCAAAGTCGGGGCCAAAATTAAAGTTGAGCAACTGCTCGCGATCAGGCTGAATGAGGAGCCGTTGACCTAAGGCTAGGTAACCGCTCACTGACTCCAGCACATGCTGCCAAGGACGCGTGGCCTGTGGGCGGCGCAGCACCAGGGGTTGCTTCTTTTGATAAGCACGCACCGCATCAGGAATGATGCGGTCTTCACCATAATCACCGCCGCCGATGACGTTTCCTGCGCGGCCCGTAGCGATGGGGCCGAGCGTTTCATCTTTCGAGAAGAACGATGCGTGCCATGCCGCCACCACCATTTCGGTCGCGGCCTTGCTCATGGAATAGACATCGTGGCCACCGAGCGGATCGGATTCGATAAAGGGGCGTCCGCTGTTATCATTGCGGTAGCATTTGTCGCTCGTCACGACGATGACGGCGGCCTTGCTTTTCGCAGAACGAACGGCTTCAAGAAGTAGGGCTGTGCCGAGAGCATTCGTGGTGAAGGTGCTTATGGGTTCGCGATATGACAAGCCGACAATCGGTTGTGCGGCGAGGTGAAAGATCACCTCGGCCCTGCTCTCGGCTACGGCTTGATTGATGGCCTGGGCGTCGCGAAGATCAGCCAGCGTGGATTTGTTAAATGTGTCTCTAGGCAGCGCTGAGAATAAGCTTTCACCTGCTACTGCGGGCAGTGAAAATCCGCTAACTTGAGCACCCAGAGCACGCAGCCACAGGCTCAGCCAGCCGCCCTTGAAGCCCGTGTGGCCAGTGACTAGGACGCGCTTGCCGCGATAGATGTGGGCAAAGGAACTCACCATGTTTTCCAAGGTGCTTTGCCAGTGGCCCACAGCTCGTTAAGCATCTCCATTTCCCGGATGTTATCCATGCATTGCCAGAAGCCATCGTGTGAATAGGCGGCGAGCTTGCCCGCTTGTGAGAGTCTTTTGAGCGGCCCGAGTTCGAGGACGCACGAGTCACCATCCAGATGCTGCTCGATAGACTTATTCAGAACGAAGAAGCCGCCGTTGATCGAGGCGTGACCGTCTTTGGGTTTCTCGGCAAAGTTGGCTACTTTGCCATTGTCCAGATCCAGTTCACCGAAACGTCCCACCGGTCTGACGGCGGTCAGCGTTCCCTCTGCACCTTTCGCGCGATGAAAGGCGATGAGATCGTTGATGTTCACATCGGACACGCCGTCGCCATAGGTCAGGAGAAACTCATCATCATCCACATATTTGAGCGCCCTTTTCAATCGTCCGCCGGTCATCGTCTTGTCCCCCGTATCAAGGAGAGTGACGGTCCAGTCTTCTTCATCGTGGCGGCTGTGATAAGTGATCTCTGGCTGCGCGCCGAGCTTCATCGTTACGTCACTGGTGTTCCAGTGGTAGTTAAGGAAGTAGTCTTTGATCACTTCACCTTTGTAACCCAGACAGAGGATGAAATCCTTGTGACCATGAGTCGCGTAGTGCTTCATGATGTGCCAGAGAATAGGGCGATTGCCTACTGGAACCATCGGCTTTGGACGATACTCCGTCTCTTCTTTTAGGCGTGTGCCCAATCCTCCGCACAAAATGACTACTTTCATGTTAGACGAGTATTTTCTGGTTCTCGGATGAGGGGGGGTTGCTGGGCGAATCGTGTTGTAGCACCTTTCCGCGTTCATACGCAAGAGTGCATTATGGAAATATGCCTACTGGTTAAAACCAACTAAAAGCAGGTAAGCAGACTTCGCTTACTCAAGCATTCGACAAGGACACTTCATTGAGCGTTCTTCTGGGTGCTTCAAGCAGCGCGATGGCTTGATTGAGCGCCCCTTCCGTGCTCATGGAGGCGTTCATTTCCAGTTGTCTGAAAGTGGTCTCCCGACGGAACCAGGACATCTGCCGTTTAGCGTAGTTTCGGGTGGCCTGCTGCATCTCGGCGATGGCTTCTTCCTTCGTGCATTCATCGGTCAGGTAGCGTCGCATCTCCCGCACGCCTATGGCTTTCAAGGCATGGCCTGTGGCATGGCCGAGCCGACCAATCTCGTTGATCAATCCAGTATCGATCATCTTCAGGACGCGTGCATTGATCCGTTCATACAAGGCCAAGCGATCCCACACCAAGCAGATGCCGAGAACATCCGGCGTGTTCTGTTGCCAAGAACTGCGTAGTTCAGATTGAGGGCGTCCCGTCAGAATGCAGACTTCGAGCGCGCGGGAGACATAGCGGTCATTCCGCAAGTTGATGAGCTTCTCTGCCATCGGATCACGCAGCAGAAGCCAGGTGACGCGCTCACTAGCGGTCATGGAGGCGAGGCGTTCGCGCAGTCCTTCGTCTGCTGGTGGTAGGCTGGCGAGGCCGTGGGTCAGGGCTTTGATATAAAGGCCGCTGCCGCCGACAATGATCGGCGTCTTTCCACGGCTCTGAATTTCGCTGATGATGGGCTTGGCCAGTTCGCTGTAAAACTGCGCATCGCAGGGTTCTGTGATGGCCAACATATCATACAGATGATGGGGCACGCGCTGCTTCTCTTCCGCGCTGGGCTTCGCGGTGCAGATGTCCAGACCGCGATAGATCTGAAAGGCATCCGCATTGACGATCTCGCCATTGAGACGCTCAGCCAAAGCCACAGCTAAGGCGGACTTACCAGAGCCAGTGGGGCCTACTAGATATACAGGCTTATTCACGCGCACAATCTCGCGCAATGTGGGCTCAGGAAGTAAAGATAAATAGCTCAACTGGGTAGTATGCTGGGTGTTCCCGCGAACAGCCTAATCGGCTACGCAATCAAGGCCGTATAAACAGGCTGGCTAACCTGTTCCACCAGCTTTGCTGCTAAGACCTCTGCCTGCAGTTCTTGCTGCTCGCGATTGATCAAATTCTTCACGGTGATGAGCGGATACTCTGCGCCGATCACGACCGCAAATCTCGCTTTGGCAGCCTCAGCAGCTTGAAATTGTTTGCCCACTTTCTGTGCAGTGAGGCTGAAGTCCACACGAAGGCCGGCTTTGCGGAGCGCGGTGACGGTTTGCAGCGCTTCCGTGCGTTTCGTTTCGTCCGCGACCACGATATAGACATCGTTGGACAAAGCTTCCCTGGTCCAAGCGGCGACGTTTTCCAGTGCGTCCGGTGAGCGATTGATGAGTTCCGTCAAGACCACATCGCCCATGGCAAAACCGCACGCGGGAAGATCCACGTTCCCATCGCTCAAGAGGGACACGAGATTGTCATAGCGCCCACCACCAGCGATAGCGCGGAGGTTGTGCTTCAGATCAAAGACTTCAAAGACAGTGCCCGTGTAGTAGGCCAGACCACGGACGATGCCGGGATCAATCTTCACATAGTTCCAAAGGCCGCGCGCGGTGAGGTTCTGACGCAAGGGCGCGAAGACCGCGCTGTTCTCATCCACGGAGGCGATGAAGTCCTGCACTTGCTGAAGGCTCAGGCCGATGGCTTTGAGCTTCGTATCCGTCGCCTCTTTCGGCGCGCGCTCCATCTTGTCGATGATTTGCAGGAAGGTGGCGCGGTGCTCTTCAGCGATTTTCTCCGCGTCCAAAAACTGCGTCCAGAGGCGACGGTCACTGAGTCGAATGATGAACTCTTCAGGGCCGAAACCAAAGCTGCGCATCACGTCAATGGAGAAGGCGACCAGCTCCGCATCGGCGGCTTGTGCGGCCTCACCGAGGATGTCCACATTGAACTGAACGAACTCACGCGTGCGGCCCCGTTGCGGCTCTTCATACCGGAAGCAGGAGCCGATCTGGAACCACTTCATGGGCTTCCGATAGTCACGCTGCCGCGCTGCGGCCATGCGAGCGAGCGTCGGGGTCACCTCTGGGCGCAAGGCCACCTCGCGTCCGCCTTTGTCCTCGAAGCAAAAGAGTTGTCCCGTGATTTCATCGCCGCTCTTTTTCTTATACAGCGCCGTTTGTTCAATCACCGCGCCTTCGTATTCGACAAAGCCGTATCGGCAGGCTGTCTTGCGCCATTGGGCGAAGATATAGTTTCGTAGTGCGCAGTCTTCGGGGAAGAAATCGCGAAAGCCTTTAACAGTCTGAAATGCGGCCATAAGTGGGCAGGTATCATGCACTCGGGCTTGGTAAAATCAAACGGATTGAACTTGATGGAGCCGGGCTACGAAAACGATGCTTGCTAAAGAATGACGCTTTGCTAAAAGCGAATCTTCATGAAGCGCCTTTCTTTTCTAGCCTTGGGACTCTCAGCGATGCTGACGAGTTGTATCACTATTCCTGTCGAGCCCGGTTACAGTGGAGGTGGCGGCTACAGCCGCGATTACGAGCGGCACGATTATCACGACCGCTACATCATCTCATCTTCGGAAGCCTACTCCCGTGGGAAAGACCGTGGTGAATATGACATTCGGAGAGGCTCCAGCAAAGACCCCTACCGTTACCGCAGTGACGTTCCCTCCGCACGCTGGAGTTCCTTTGTGGACGGCTATCAGAGCGGCTACCGTCCCGTGTATGTCCGGCCAAGTCCGAGCTATGAGCGTGACATCGAAGCTCGTGAAGAAGGCCCTGAAACCTACAACAACGGTTTCCGTCGGGGCAGAGCCGATGCGGAGCGCAAGCGTGGATTCAATCCAGCCCGCGAACGCGGATCACTCCACGGGAAGTATGTGCAGATTTACAACGAGGCCTATGAGAAAGGCTACAAGGAAGGCATCAGACGGCGGTAAGGTTTTACCATCGTAGCCGCTCAACAGAAAGGCGGCTGCGAGTTGTGGAACGCGTGGAGGTAGGGTTCAATCGTTCCTACTTCTTTTTTGCAGGAGCCTTCGCGGCAGGAGCCGCTTTCTTGGCCGCTTTTTTAGCAGCCTTCTTCGCGGCCGGTGCTGTAATGGGAGGCTTAGGAAGTGCTGCTAAGAACTGGGGCGCATGATGCCAGGTGCTCTCATTGTGAACGCGCAGGTGGTCGCCAGCTTTGATGATGCCGCGTTTGTGAAAATCGGCGATCTCCGTAGCGGTAAAAGCTCCGAATTCGACGAAGCTTCGGCTGATATAAATAAGGTCTTTCATAGGGGATGGTTCGTTTTTTACTTTCAAGGGTTGCAGCTCTGGATAAGGGCGGACGCAGACGCTAACCCGTTCACCAGAACTGAATTACACTTAGCATCTACCATGCCGCCTTGGTTGCAACCTCAGGAAGTGCCTACTGGACAATGCTCCACCGTGTTTCATCATCAGCGCTCACATGTTATCCCGACTGTTCCTGCGTGATTACCGCTGCTTTGCCACAGCGACGCTCGCCCTGCATCCACGGGTAAATATCTTCTATGGCCGCAATGCCCAGGGCAAGACCTCCCTACTGGAGGCCGTGTGCGTGCTCATGCGTTTGCAGTCTCCGCGCACCTCCACGAAGAGCGAATGGATACGCTTCGAGGCCAGCACCTCACTCATTGAAGGCACCGTGAATGACGTGGATCTGCGCTATGCGCAAAACGCCACCGTGCGCCGTCTGGCCGTGAGTGGCGCGGTTTGCACGCGCAGCGATGAGTATCTGAAGAACACCGCCCTGATCGTCTGGCTGGACCATGCCGACATGAATCTGGTGCGCGGTGGCGCGGAGCATCGGCGGCGTTTTCTGGACTTTGCCGCCGCGCAAATGTTCCCAGAATATCGGGATGCCCTGAAGGCTTATGAGCGCTCTTTGCGCAGTCGTAATTACCTGCTGAAACGGGATGACGTGATCCCGTGGAAACAGGTGGACGCCTACGCCGTGCTGCTGCAAAAGCATGGGTCAGTGCTGCGACGTTGTCGGGAAGCCCTGCTCACCGCCTTGGAGCCGCATGTTGTAGCCGTCCAGCAGCATCTCAGTGGTAACACCGAGGTCGCCGCCCTCAGCTATGCACGCGGCTATGAAGGCGATGACCTAGCCGCCGTGCTCCACGAACGACGCGCCGAAGAAGAGCGCTCCAGATCCACCGTCGCTGGGCCCCATCGCGATGATGTCACCCTAGAGATCAATGCTCGCGCTGCTTCCGCCTTCGCCTCTGAAGGCCAACAGCGCACGCTATGCCTGGCCCTGAAAATCGCGCAAGCCCGAGTCTTGGAAGAGGCGAGGGGACAAGCCCCGCTCCTGCTCATGGACGACATCTTCGGCGAGCTGGACAAAGCCCGCCGCCAAGCCGTGCTCACCGCGCTTCCCGCTGAATCCCAGATTTTCATCACCACCACGTTCCTTGATTGGATGGAGCAGACGACTTTGAACGGGCATTGTTATGAAGTCAGCAACGGAGCCGTTGAGCAGCGTTTATGATGGAAGCGTCAGCTTTCTCGGCCCACCTCCTGACAAATCTAAGAGCCACTGTAAAACCGGACAGACGATGGGAAGCCTCAGCATCCATCCGATCCACGCCCACCCAAGATGAAGATGTTCCAAGGCCCGTGCGAAAGCCGCCAAACCCTCTTCAGACCAACCCGGAGCTTCATACGTGATGCGATGCAGGTTTCTCGTAGGATGCTTCTCTGCTTCGATGATCACGAGTCCGATGGGTTGTCGCTTCTTCAGCCAGTCAGCCAATTGACTGCATGGGTCACAACTCCTTGCTACATAGATTTTGCAGGGAATCAATACGCGTGGTCTCAAGCGTGGAAGCCAGTTACGAACTTCAGCGCGATACAGCGTCCAAACATCACCAAAGCGAGTTTCTAGCTCGTTCGACTCATGCCACCCTGCGATGCCGATACTGATGATGATAGAGACGATTGCAGCAGCGGAAACCCACAGACTGCAAGCCCACCATCCCCATAGTAACAGCACTAGCGCACTTCCTGTTTGCATGGGGTTTGTGATGTAGGCATATGGCCCACTCGTGACCATTCGGCGGGGCGGATCAAAGGGGAGCGGCGTGCCCTGACCACGTTCACAGAATTCCTGAACGGCGCTTAATGCAGGTATGGCCGCGAAAAAGACACAGGAGAGAATGAGCCAACTCACAGGCACAGGACGTGCGGAGGCTGCCCCCCAAGAGCCTGATGACTGCTCCAATAAAAAGGTTGGAATAACAAAGAAGATCAGTGCGGTGAAGCCGATCACGAGAAGAGCCACTCGTACTTTCAGATAGCGATTAAACTGGATACAGCGGCCCAGAAACAAGCTGGGAATCAAGGCGATGACCAATGCCACCGCTTCACCCAAGAGCCAATGTGGACCAAGTTGAATCAATGGCGCACAAGCAGGCATGACGAGAAGATCAAGAAACAAGGCCGCGACAATGAGCTGCCACAGATAACAACTGCGGAAGGCCAGAATGGGGATTGCACCCCAAAGCATCGCCCATCCGATGAGAAGCTCGCCGGGCATCCCATGAATCAGTCCACCATGAGCCGAGTAACTCCACCATTCCATAAGTAGGGCCACATCATTAAGGGCCAGCAACGCTGATAAATTCCACAGCAAGGCCACCCCCGCCGCACCCGCCAGTCGGGCATCAGGCCTGCGCCAAATAATGAGCCCGAATAGGAGAAGTGAAGGCCATATCAGGCACCCTGAGCGGAGGACAGTGATCATGGCATCGCGCAGGCTCTAATCATGTAACGAGCACATTCGGTGACGACTACGCGTTCGGGCCATCTGAAATACCACGCCGGATCAAGCTGCCGCTGAAAATGGATAGTCCAAGTCACAGAGGTAGATGTCGAATCATGCGCCTGCCAGCTCACCTCAGAATCTTTCCAGTTCAGCCAATGAGTAATGTGGCTGGTGTCGGAGATGATGCTAAAGCGGGCAAAACCTTCTCCGTTGGCGGTAACTTCAGAGATTAAATCGCCCGGTGGTCGTCCCTCGCCGCCTGAGAAATGAATGACTCTCCGGCTGCCCATGCTTAATCCTTTACCTTGGCTTCCGAGAGGCACGGGGAAACCTATCCCGAGGATACCAGTGGGTCTGACGTTGAAGCTCGGGGGCTTTGACAAAGCACTCTGCACTTCTTCCGCTGAAACGGGTATCGTCTCTGTAACGCTGACCGTTTCATTACGTGGAAAACTCAGCGATGGCATCGTCCCTTCCAGACTCATCAGAAGTAATGGGAGTGGTATAAGCAGGTTCAGACGACCTCTTCTCGCTGCTTTCTGACGGTCTTCCTTCCTCTGGGAATAATCAGCAAACAGACCGACGATCAGACCAATGCCCAAAAAGAGTGGTGCGGTAACGAGAACACAGATGAAGCCTTCTCCGAGAATAGGCCCTGAAAGCAACAAACCCAGAGTCATCATTTTCATGATCATTCCTGTAAGGCTTTTTGGCGTGGGTGCCAAAGCGAGAAGCACCCCCATGATCGTCGGAAGCCCGATGAAGAGAGACGCGCTTTGCTCAAGATGGTGCAGCACAAGTGCCCGATAGAGAAGGCCACCCACCGCGAGCACCACGATGATTGAGATGTAAGCCCAGTTCGCAGTCGGATTGAGAGGTTCCTCAGTCTGCCTCAAATTCAAGGATGGGGGTGGAGGCATTTCGCGTTGGATCGGTTCACCACAGGCGATACAGACAAGTCTGACAGGAGGATTGAGATGCTGGCATCTCGGACAAGGTGTATCCATACCGCTTTCTTAAGATTCTTTAATTTCGGCGTCAACCGAAATGATGGAATTCATGTGTGAGTAACATTTGTCATTCCATGGACAGCGCATTCTCACCTGCGAGTGCCGCGCAATAGTCCCGAGTGAGACTTTACTAAGTCGCACGGCCCGCCACTATCCACGTTCATGCCGCTCACACTCGATTTCTGGAACTGGGATGCGCCCATTCTTGCCAAGGCCGTTACTGAACTCACTCGCGACTGGAATGGCGGGGAGTTGAATCTCAGTGATCGCGTTATCTTGGTGCCCACGGTGGAGGCCGGGCGTCGGTTGCGTGAGGCTCTGGCAGCGAAAGCGGCGGAACAAAACGGCGCGGTTCTCGTGCCGCATGTCTGGCATCCTGAGACGCCTTTGCGCTATAACGTGCCTGAAGATCGCGCGGCTTCTTCAGTGCAAGAGAGCCTGGCTTGGACGGAGGCGTTGCAAGGCCTCCAGATGGGTTCATTCGAGGCGCTATTTCCTACGCTCAAGGAAGAGCCGGATGCGGCATGGATTCGGGGCACGGCAGAGACCTTGCGCTCGTTGAAGCGGTCACTCGGGGCGGGTGGTCACACCATGAACTCTGTGGCCGAGTCTTTGGCTGAAAAGATGGATCATGCGCGATGGCTTGATCTGGCGGAGCTAGAGGGCCGTTATGAGGCGGCGTTGAAGAAGCTCGGTGTCGAAGACTCTCAGCACATCAAACGTGAGGGAGCCGCGAAACCGCAGCTTCCTGATTGCGTGAAGCGCATCAGTGTCATGGCGTTGGCTGATCCGCCGCAGCTCGTGCGTCGCTGGCTGCACAAGGTTTCACTGCAATGCGCCGTCACCATTCATGTCCATGCTCCCGCAGGGATGAGCGCGAGTTTTGATGATCTCGGCACACCGCTCCTCAGTGCGTGGAATGATGACGCGAAGCTGGAGCTGCCTTTGGCCAATGAGTTCCTGCACATCCTGCCATCCCCGCAGGAACAAGCCGCGCAAGCCGTGACCTTGCTGAAGGAGCTGGCGCAACAAGGCCACACCATCGCGGTCGGCGCATGTGATCCAATGCTGAACGCACCGTTGGAAGGCACGCTGGCCGGAGAGGCCGCGCAGGCCTTTGATCCCGCAGGTCGCGCCGCATCGCATCACGCCTTCACGCAGGTCATCCGGGCTTGGCAGAGGGTCGTGCAATCCGGCATGTGGAGTGATGTCACCACCTTCCTGCGCATGGATGATGTGGTGCAGGCCTTGAAGACGGAGGACTTCAGCCAGAGCAGGCTTTTGCGATCTCTGGATGAACTGCTCGTAAAGCATCTGCCGCCGACGCTGGATCAGGCTTGTAACATAGGCTTCCAGCCTGTGGGTAGAACAGGCATCCTGCCTGTTGTCAGTAATGATTTAGGCGAGCCGCCTGAATTTCTTGATGGCAACAGCCAAGATGGCTGTTCTACCCACAGGCAGGATGCCTGTGCCACGACTGACTTCAAGCCGCTCCACACGATCCTGGAAACCATGCAGAAGCTGGTGGAATCCTGGCAGCATCAAGACTGCTCCCAAGCCTTGCGAAGCCTGCTGGAATGGATCTACGTGGGCCGCGACTTCGCTTCGGAAAACCTCATTGACCGTGACTACATGAAGCTCATGGGTGAGGCCATGCGTCTGGCTCAAGAACTGGAAGAGACCAAGACGAAACTCACCGCGAAGATGTCCTCCGCAGACCTTCTCACGATCCTGCTCAGCGAGCTCGAAGCCGTGCGTCTCTCAGAAGCACGAGGGGAGGTGGACTTCGTGCTCCACGGCTGGCTGGAGCTTCCTTGGGAACCCGCCGCCGGGCTGGTCATTACAGGGTTTAATGAAGAGCATGTGCCTGGAATCGTCACCGGCGATCCCTTCCTTCCGGACGCGCTGCGCCATGAACTGGGCCTAGCTTCACAGGCGTCACGCCGCGCTCGCGATGCCTATCTTCTGCGAGCCATGACCGAGCAACGTCGGGCTCATCATGGACTGCGCATCGTTCTCGGTCGCGTCAATGATCAAGGCGATGCCTTGCGCCCATCGCGCCTCTTGTTTGACTGTCAGGATGCCGCGCTGGTCAGTCGCGTGGAGCGTCTCTTTCCGCAGCACGGAACGGCCAACGGCGCGCCGGAACCGCCGAGTCATATGGGTTTCCGCTTGAAGCCGCCCCTGAAACCGAAGCTGCTGGAGAGCATTTCACCCTCGACCATCAGTGCCTATTTGAAGTGTCCGTTTCGCTACTATCTCGGCAACGTCTTGCGCATGAGTCCGGTGAATGCCGCGCAACGTGAAGCCTCGCCGATGGACTTCGGCATCCTCTTGCATGAAGCGCTCAAAGAGTATGTGCTGGAGTCAGCGCTGGCCGACTGCATGGATCGCAGCGTCATCGCGCAGTGGTTGGATGAAGCCATCGTGAAGCAGTGGCGGACGAAGTTCGGCCAACATCCACTGCTCTCGGTGGAGATGCAGCTTGAGTCCTCAAGACAACGTCTCAACGCTGCGGCTGAGGTCTTGGCCAATCTACGCGCCACGGGTTGGCGCACGCTTCATGCGGAGCATAGGGCGCAGACCTGGGGACTCACGATCAGTGGCATCATCTTCAGCGGAACGATGGATCGCGTGGATCAGCATGTGACAACGAAAGCCATCCGAGTCTGGGACTATAAAACAGGCAAGCCCACGAAGCCGCGCGATGCCCATTTGACGAAGCCTGATGAAGACACGCCGCCCTGGCAATGCTTCACGGATGCCGATGGCAAGCCGCGCCGTTGGGTGGATGTGCAGCTTCCACTTTACGTCTGGGCGCTCCGTCAGAAGTATCCAGAGAACGAAGTGAGCGCCGCGTATTTTGCCCTGCCCTCGACCGTGACTGAAACGGGAGAAGCGCTATGGGAAAACCTGGATGAAGACACCATCGCAGATGCGGTGCGTTGCTCGGAGGAGGTCTTGAAGCGCATTCAAGCCGCCGAGTTCTGGCCACCCACAGAGGTGAAATATGAGGAGTATGAACTGCTGCTCGGCGATCCTTTGGTCAGCATCGACCCGAGTGAAATCCTGGAAGGGAGGGCCGCGTAATGGAAGTCAACAACGCCATCATTCGCGCTTCGGCAGGCTCTGGTAAAACCTATCAACTGGTGAAGCGTTACCTGCGCTTGCTCGCGCTCGGTGAGCCGCCGGAGAGCATTGCCGCCATGACCTTTACGCGCAAAGCGGCGCGGGAGTTTTTCGAGCGTATTCTGCAAAAGCTCGCCGAACTGGCTCATGATCCTCGTAAGGCCAAAGGCTACGTGGATGAACTCGCCGTGCCCGGTGCCGCCTTGGCCTTACTGCGGAAGGTCATCAAGGCCATGGATCGTCTGCGCTTGGGCACCATAGATGGCTTCTTCGCGTCTGTGGCTAAGTGCTTCCCGTTTGAACTCGGTCTCGCTGGCGGAGCCTCGATCATGGCGGAAGACGAGACCACGCAAGCTCGCATTGAAGTGATGAATGCGATGCTCGTGGAGATCACGCGAGAGAAGGATGAGCGGGCCTTCAGCGAGATGCTTGAAGCCTGGAAACGGGCCACGGTAGGGAAGGAACTGAACCGACCTGCCGAAAATCTGGAAGCCTGGTTCACGAGCCTCCACAGCCTCTTCATGGAGTGCTCGACGCCGCAGAATTGGGGCTCTCGTGAAGTCGTGTGGCCGGATCAAACGGCACCCGCATGGAAGGCGGAACGGGATCTGAAACAAGCCATCGAGAACCTGCGAGATAGCTTGGATATTTCCTTCTTCAGCGATAAGGGCGAACAGAAATGGGAAGACTTCTTTGCCGAATCAATGGCCCGTATCGCCGGTGAACCGATCAATAAAGAGAGCACGCTGAAGTTCATGCTAGCCAAAGAGCGCAACAAGACGGGAAGCCTGCGTCTTGGCACCGGGGAATGGATGATGTTCAGCAAGCGCAAGGTTCTCGATCTCAAAGCAGGCAATGCCTTGGCGGATGTGCTGGACATCGTCGTCGGTCGTGAGTTGAAGTGCCGTAGCGAACGCACGCAGGGTCGCCGCGATGTCGTCTCCCGTTTTGATACGCAATACGAGCGCCGCGTGAGAAGTCGCGGACGGCTGGCCTTTGCAGATCTGACTTGGCTTTTGGCGGGCCGCATCCAAGCCTTGCGCGCAGGTGATGACTGGCAGGAGCAATGGGAGACGATGCGCACCGAGTGGGAATACCGGCTCGATAGCCGCTTCCGCCACTGGCTCTTCGATGAGTTTCAAGATACAAGCCGCAGGCAATGGGATGTGGTCTCGAACCTCGTGGATGAAGCCGCAACGGACCCCGAGGGCCGTCGCAGTTTCTTTGCGGTCGGCGATCTGAAACAGAGCCTCTATCTCTGGCGGCAGGCGGAACCAGAGCTGTTTCTCGATGTGGAGTCTCGCTACGCCAAAGTGCGCATGGAAAAGGGCGAGCCATTGACGACTTCCTACCGTTCCTGCGGGCAAGTGCTCGGCATGGTGAACGAGGTCTTCAACAAGACCGCGCTGCTTAATCAAAACTATCCCGATGCCATGCGCTGGTGGAGCTTCGATACCCATCAGGCTTCTGGCTCTGCGGGCGCCTTCATGGGCCACGCCGCATTGCTTTCCGCAGCGGAGAATGAAGAAGCGGATGCGAAGACTTGTCGTGATGAACTGGTGGCCGCTTTGATCAGTGACATCGCACCGCTGGATCGCGGTTTATCATGCGCCATACTCACGCGCACCAATGAAGAAGCTCAGCGTATCAGCGCCGTGCTGCGTCGTTTGTTGAAGGTCGAAGTGGTGTGTGAATCTGAAGTCTCTGTGGCCTTGGACAACCCGGTGACGCTGGCCTTGATGAGTGTGCTGCAACTGGCCGTGCATCCTGCGGATTCCTATGCGGAGCAGCATCTCCGCATGTCCCCTCTGGCCGCGTGGTTGAATGAAAATAGCGCGAATCTTCTCGGGGCTGAAGTGAGGCGCACAGTGGCCACTCAGGGCTTCCTCGCGGTTGTTCGCGATTGGGCAGAGAGACTGCGGAGAGGAAGGGATAAGAATGAAGCGTGGGATGCCTTCAGCGCCTGGCGTCTCAGTCAGTTCTATGATCTGGCTGCTGAGTTTGATCAGGGGGCAAGTCGCGATGTGGATGCCTTCATTCAGTTTGCGCGAGGTTATAAAGTGCGGGCTTCCGAGCAGGGTCGGGCTTTGCAGGTGATGACCATTCACAAGGCCAAGGGGCTGGAGTTTGATGTGGTCATCATGCCGCATCTTCAAAGCGCCGCGCTGGATCAGTCGAGCAATAACGACAGCGAAAAGCTTCTCACGCGGCGCAATGAACAGGGCGAAATCGAATGGCTGCTCGATCAGCCACCAACGGTCCTTTGCGACCGTGATGAAGCCTTGAGCGAAGCGGTGCGCGAGGACAAAGCGCGGCTGGGTTATCAATCGCTCTGCCGACTCTATGTTGGCATGACTCGGGCGAAGAAAGCGCTCTATCTCGTCATGCCTGCCAGGGGGCATGGGCGCTCTGAAGTGGACTTGTTGAAGAGCACGCTCGTGACGGTGAAGCCCGAGAAACGGGTCGTGGGCGAAGTGGAAGCGGATTGCTGGTATGAGGCCGGTGATCAGGAGTGGTTCAAGTCGTTAACGGCTGACCAAGAAACTCCTGTTCCGGCCCTTACGGCACCCACTGAAAAACTGGGCGTCATGATCCGCAAGATCATGCGACCTGTCCAACGTCGCACGCCTTCCGGGGAAGAAACGCACACGGTTTCAGGACGGGATTTGCTCTCGCCCAATCGCGAGTCTGCACGGCATTACGGGACGTTGGTCCATGAGCTGTTTTCTCGGGTTGAGTGGCTTGATAAAGGTGACACAGCCATCCTGGCTGTGAGTAGAACAGGCTTCCAGCCTGTTGTCAGTGATTCAGGCAAGATGCCTGAACTACCCACAGCCAAGATGGCTGTGCCACCTTCAGCGGCAGAGCAGCTTGTTAGTCGAACCTTGGCATCGCCAGAAGTTCTGCCGTGGTTCCAAAACCCACAGGCCAACCGCGAAGTTTGGCGTGAGCAATCCTTCGATATCATGCTCGATAGCCAATGGATCTCTGGCGTCTTCGACCGTGTGGTCTTGGAAAAGAACCGGGCAGGGGAATGGCAGCGCGCGACCATCCTCGATTTCAAAACGGATGCCGTGGCAGATGAAGCCGCGATGAAGATCAAAGCCGATGGCTATGCCCCGCAGATGGCGCTTTACAGGCAGGCCGTCAGCAGGCTCACGGGGCTGGCTCCAGCTCAGGTGCGCTCCGGCTTGATCTTCTGTGCGCTGGGGAAGATCGCGTGGGTTGGTTAGTGAGACGCTGAATTAAGTAGCCCTTGGGAGCGCTGCCGTCCCGGCGGCGTTTCTATGGCACCCATCAACCCT
>JANYJH010000226.1 GCA_025361865.1 Phragmitibacter sp. | reverse complement strand
GATCGGCTCACCGACGCTGCCGAGCAGGCGCAGGCTGCTGAGATCGTGCTTGGTCACCCATTCATCACCCCATTTGATAAAGGCGCGGATCGCGGTCGGCGCGGTGTAGAGGATGGTGACTTTGTATTTCTCAATGATCTCCCAGAAGCGGCCCTGATGCGGAGTGTCCGGAGCGCCCTCATACATCAGGACCGTGGCTCCGTTCGAGAGCGGGCCATAGACGATGTAGCTGTGACCCGTTATCCAACCAACATCAGCAGTGCACCAGTAGATGTCATCATCGTTCAGATCGAAGACATACTTGCTGGTGATGTAGGTGCCGACAAGGTAGCCGCCGCTGGTGTGCAGAATGCCCTTGGGCTTGCCGGTCGATCCACTCGTGTAGAGAATGAAAAGAGGATGCTCGCTATCGAAACCTTCGGCAGTGTTTTCAGCGCTGACGGAAGCGACTTGATCATGCCACCAGACATCACGGCCAGGCTGCATCTGGATGTCCTGACCGGTGCGCTTCAAGACGATGACTCGCTTTACTCCGTCGGTGCCTGCGAGTGCCGTATCGACGTTGTCCTTAAGCGGAACGATCTTTCCGCGACGGTAACCGCCGTCAGCGGTGACCACACAACTCGCGCCACTGTCTTGCAGTCGGTCCTTGATGCTCTCGGAGCTGAATCCCCCGAACACCACGTTATGCACCGCGCCGATACGGGCACAGGCGAGCATGGCGATGGCGGCCTCAGGGACCATAGGCATGTAGATGAGCACACGGTCACCCTGTGTCACGCCTTGAGCGAGGAGCACGTTGGCAAAGCGGCAGACTTCCTCATGAAGCTGCTGGTAGGTGAGCGTGCGGCTGTCTCCCGGCTCGCCTTCCCAGATAATGGCGGGCTTGTCCTTGCGACCGTTGAGCAGATGACGATCCACGCAGTTTTCGCAAACGTTCACCTTGGCGTCCAAGAACCATTTGGCAAAGGGCGGCTGCCAATCGAGCACCTTGTCCCACTTCTTCTGCCAGCTCAGTTCTGAGGCTTCGCGGGACCAGAAGACTTCCGGCTCGTCGATGGATTCACGCCAGAGCTTCTTATATTCGTCCATGCTGCTGAGGCGCGCTTTGGATTGGAATTCAGCGGACGGCGGGAAGATTCGGTTCTCGACAAGGATGGATTTGAAGTCGGTGCTCATGGATCAGTTACAGGTGCGCAGGGCGAATGATGGGAAGAATGACGGCGTGCGTCAATGAGTTTGCGGATGAAGAAGACGGCTCATCAGGTGCCTCTTTTTCAAGCCAAAGGACATTCTTGAAGATGCCTGCTGCTTACCGCAGCTGAGCAACAGCGGCTTCGGGCTTCAGCTTCACTTCCACCGCAGGAACGGCTGATGGGTCAGCCTGGTGCAGCAAATCACGCTGCTCAATGTGGAGTCTCTTCGGCTCTTCGTTCTCGACATGAAGCGTGCGGCCCGCCATTGAGAAGATGCTGTTGATCATATTCACGGGCGTGTTCAGTAGTGAACTCGCAGCCGCACAACTCACGAGCTGAGTGCTGACGTAGGCAATTAAAAGGAGGCGGACGAGAAGCTTCATGTGGGAAAGGGTTTACCACATCGGCGGGGCTGAGAGCAAGAAGGAAAGCGCGCCGCGCGGTTCCACAGCCGCTTATTTTGCCGTTTCCGGTTTTTTCAAGACGAGGACGAAGATCAAACGACCATCGCGCCACTTCGGTCCTCCAATGAAAAGCGGGCTGTCCAACTGAAGAACGACATCAGATTTCACGAGGACTTGTTGCGCCTGCCAGAACTGGATGTGGAGATTGATGCCGCCTTTTTTAGCCGCGCCTTTGGAGTCGAGTTTCAGGAAGAGATCCTTCGATGGAACCACCCAAGATTCATACTCGCGAAAGATCACCTGCGTGTGCTGGCCGAGAATCTCGAAGTTGGTAAAAGGGAAGGCTTTGCCCAAACGAGTAGCGAGCTTTGGGAAATCGGGCGTCTCCTGATTCTTGTCGGTCTTTGAGTTGCTCGCGTAGATGAGCGCGCCCCAGACGCGGCCTTCCGTGGCGGCTTTGGCAGTGATGCTCGGTGGCGGTTCAGATTGAGCGAAGCACGAACTGACAAAAAGAACGAGCGCTACGCACATGATTAACGAGGTCCAGATACGATGATGCCTCGCGATGGAACGTGCCATTTGGTGATGGGGTGATGGAGCTACGTGGGGCATTAGCGGGTGAACATCGTCGGCTGATTCGTCGCATCCGTGGCCATTACCACCAGCACTTCATTCTTCTCATTGTAGAGCGTGGTCGTGGCCAGCGCGGCATCGTTTTCGCTGTGATGGACTTGGTATCCGGCGATCTCTTTATCGGCGGGGAAAGTATCGAGACCATCAAGGGTCAGCACCGTGGCATCTGCGGCGGCGTTGTAGCTGGTCTTCGCCTGCACGCTGGGATTGGGCGCGTAGAGACTGACGATCTCCGTGCGGTCTTCCGTGCCGCTGGTTTGCCAAATCAGCGCGGTGACGGCAATCAGCGCCGCAGCTCCAGCGATGGCCCAAGGCGCACGCAGCCACGAAAACCAGCTAAGGGTGTTGCTCGGTTCGGCGGCGCGTTCTTCGGACTTCTGAAGTTCGTAAACGCGGTCCATGATCTGGCTGTTGAAGAAGTCACTGTGGGGCACGGGCATCTCCAAGGTCACGCTCTGGTGTAGGGATTCGCTGATGCGTTTCATCATCGTCGCTTCCTCTTGCAGCAAGGGATTGCTCTGCATCTCGGCCTCGAACGCGGCGCGCTCGGCAGGCGTCAGTTCACCATCCAGCCAGCGGGTGAGTTGATCGTTATTTTCAGTCGTTTTCATAGGCGTCTTTCAGGAGTTCCTGCAGTTTCTTCCGGGCATAAAATAAGCGCGACATCACGGTGCCGACCTGGCATTCCATGATCTTCGCGATCTCTTCGTAACTGAGCCCCTCGACCTCACGCAGCACGATGGCCATGCGGTGGTCGGCGGGTAATTGAGCAATGGCGGCCTGAATGCGCGCGCCCAGCTCTGCGTTCTTCATCGCCTCATCGGGTTGGAGGTTCCCATGCGGCACGGCTTCGGCCCCAGCGGCAATGTCACGCTGAATCTCATCATCGAACTCGCCGTCACTCTGGATGCGCTTTTTGCGGAGCCAGTCATAGGCAGCGTTATGGGCGATGCGGTAGATCCAGGTATAGAACGCGGACTCTCCTTTGAACGTGGGCAGCGCTCGCCAAGCCTTGATAAAGGCCTCCTGCGCAAGATCCCAAGCATCTTGCTCATTCTGGACGAGGTGATAACACATGCCGTAAACCTTTCCGCGATAACGTGTGACGAGTAGCTCAAACGATCTCGCGTCACCAGCCTGGCATCGTTTTACCAATTCCAGATCGGCGACCTCGCTAGGAGGCGATGCGGCAGGCGAAGCCACGGCAGGGTCGTTCATAGGGGTTTGACGGGACAAGCCGTTCTGATATTCGATGAGAATACGTTTCGCAAAGAGAAAGTCATTTTGTCCGGCTTCAGAAGTGCCCGAAAAGGTGAAAGACAGCCCACGGCGCATCGTTTCCAAGCCCGTAGTCCGACATTTCAAAATGAAGATGATGAACAAAAGCCCCTGGATCACCGCCTGCCTCATCGCGGGAGCCCTCGCCCATGTCAGCGCGGCGCTTCCGAAGAAGGAGATTGCGAAGCCTGATGTCTCTGATCCCAAAGCGGTGGCCGGTCACATTGATGACCTCGTTGGCAAGAAGTTGACGGAGATGAAGCTGGCTCCCAACGCCGTGACGAGTGATGAAGTCTTTCTGCGCCGTGTTTATCTGGACGTGGTCGGTCGCGTGCCCATGAAAAAAGAGGTGCTTGATTTCCTGGGGTCCACCGAATCCGACAAGCGGGCGAAGCTCATTGATCAATTGCTGGCCAGCGAGGGCTATGTGCAGAGCTACTTCAACTTCTGGGCGGACATTTTGCGCCTGAAGCACCAGAACATCGGTGGAACGTTGAGCCTTCCCAGCGGACTGGCTTACTCCAAGTGGATCAAGGATTCCCTGCGCTCCAACAAGCCCTACAATCAGTTCGTCCATGAGCTTTTGACGGCCAGCGGTAAGTCCTACGAGAACGGTGCCGTTGGCTACTATGTCCGCGACTTCAATATGCCGCTGGATAACATGGCCGTGACCACGCAGATTTTTCTCGGCACCCAGATGGTCTGTGCCCAGTGCCATGACCACCCTTTCGATAACTGGTCGCAGAAGGAATACTACCAGATGGCCGCCCACACCTACGGCATGACGGGCACGAACGCGCTCAATAATCCGGTGCTCAATCGCACGCTCTACGGCTCTAAAAAAGGCCCTGAGCCGATGCTCCCGCCGGATGAACGCAAAGACATGGGACGTGCAATGACGGAGATCCTGCGTGCACTGCGCTACAACACGGTGCTCTCCATGGACAAGGCCATCCGCTTGCCCGGTGACTACCGTTACAAGGATGCGAAAGCGAATGATGTCGTCGCGCCGATGATCCCCGCAGGCATGACCGGTTCCGCTGGTGCCAGCAAGATCATCAAAGAAGGCGAGCAGCCCGTGCAAGCCTACGCCGACTGGATGACCTCTCCGTCTAATCAACGGTTCACGCTGGTCATCGCGAACCGTCTTTGGAAGAAAGTCATGGGCATGGGAGTCATTGATCCCATTGATGAATTGACCGATGCCACCGTGCCCACGAACCCCGCTTTGATGGACTTCCTCGAAGCCACGATGAAGGCCGTGAATTATGACATGAAGGGTTATCTGCGCATCGTGCTGAACACGCAGACATATCAACGCACGGCTTACACAAAGGACTTGGAACTTGGCGAGCCCTACTACTTCCCCGGCCCCATCGTGCGCCGCATGAGCGCTGAGCAGGTCTGGGATTCCATGGTCGCTCTTTACAAGCAGAACCCGGATGCGCCTAATCGCACTGCGGCGCTGGAAACCGAGCGCGTGCTCACGAAAACCGAGTGGGAAGACCGCTCCATGAACAACCAGAGCGTGGAAGAGATTCTCGCTGGAGCCAAGAAGATCGCAGAAGTGCAGAAACAGCTTTCCCTGGATGTCCGCAACGCTCAAGATCAGCTTCGCGCTGCCAATGCGAACCATGATCAACAGGCCATCCGCAAGGCGCAGCAAACCATTGCACAGCAGCGGAAGAACATCGACGAAGCTGTCGAGAAGATTGTCTATGAAGTCGGCTTCGAGAAGTTCGCCGAGTTGGCCAAAGAAGGAAAACTGCAACAACAGGTGGATGACGAAGCCTTTGCCAAGGAAGTGTCCTTCACCCTCAAGCAGAAGACGGACCGGAATGAAAAGCTGACCTTAGAAGACGCGCTCAATCTCCTCATTTCCCAGCGTCGCAAGACTTATGAGCAACAAGCGAAGACCCATCAGGACAAGGAAATGGAACGGCTCAATGTGAAGACGAAGGAGCAGAAGCAGAACTATACCAGCTTCACGAGAGCTCTCGAAAACACCGTCATGCGGGCCGCCGATGTGCGGACGCCAGCGCCGAACGGCCACTTCCTGCGCACCTTCGGCCAGTCCGATCGCGAGTTAGTGGAGAACTCCAATAAAGAAGGCTCCGTCATGCAGGCGCTCATGCTGCTCAACGGCAAATACTTCAAGAGCCTCCTCAATCCCTACACACTGATTTCTCGCCAACTCAACAACGCTAAGACGACCGATGCGGCCATTGATACCATCTACCTCAGCCTCATGAGCCGACACGCCACGGATGATGAGAAGGGCCTCCTCCGGCCCGTCATTGAAGGCCCGAACGGCCAGCCCACGCAGCGTGGTAAATACGAGGCGCTTTGGGCCTTGATCAACACACGGCAGTTCCTGTTCATCGAGTAGCCCCTTCCCCATCGAATCTTATGAAGACCTTTCTTCAACACCTCCAGGCCCCGACGCGCCGCCAATTCGTCAGCAACGCCGCGAAGACTTTCCTTGGCGTCAGCCTGATGGATCAGTTCTCCGGCAAAGCGCTCGCCATTCCCGGTGAGAACTCTTCGCCGCTCAAGCAAGTCGCCACCGCGCGGAACGTCATCTACCTCTACATGACCGGCGGCATGAGCCATCTGGATACTTGGGACCCGAAGCCCGGCCAAGAAGTCATGGGGACCACGGAGACGATGAAGACGAATGTCGATGGCATTCAGCTCAGCGAGAATCTCCCGCTCATGGCCCGCCAAATGGACAAGGTGGCCTTAGTCCGTTCTCTCAACTCCACGCAAGGCGCGCATGAACAGGGCAACTACTACATGCACACCAGCTACACCTTGCGCAGCACCATTCGCCATCCTGCGATGGGGGCTTGGCTGCAAAAGTTTCAGGGGCGTGGCAATCCCGCGCTGCCCGGCAGCGTGATGATCGGCAATGACAGCCGTCACCCCGGCGCGGGTTTCTTTGAATCCAAGTTCTCCCCGCTCATGATCAACGCCCCTGCGGATGGCGTGCAGAACGCCCAGCAGAACGCGCTCTTCACCGAAGAAGGTTTTGGCAAGACGCTGAACCTCTCCAAGCAGCTCGATCACAAGTTCGCACAGACCTATGACCTCAAAAATGTGCGCGCCTATGCGGACATGTATGACGACGCCATCAAGATGATGCGCAGTGAGGAATTAAAGGCATTCGATCTCAGCCTCGAGTCCGATAAACTGCGTAAGGACTACGGCTACGACAATTTCGGTCAGGGCTGTCTCCTTGCTCGGCGGCTCGTCGAAAGCGGCGTGCGCTTTGTGGAAGTCAGCCTCGGCAGTTGGGACACGCACAATGCCAACTTCACCAAGGTGCCCGAGCTCGCCCAGGAACTGGACACGGCCATGAGCACGCTGCTCGCGGATTTGCAATCCCGAGGCCTGCTGGAAAACACGCTCGTCGTGCTCGCCACCGAGTTTGGTCGAACCCCTGAGATCAATGCCAACGACGGTCGTGATCACCACCCGAAAGCCTTCTCCTGTCTGCTCGCCGGAGGCGGCATCAAAGGCGGCCAAGTCCACGGCTCCACGGATGAACGCGGCTTTGCCGTCGCTGAGAACAGCGTGACCATCCCTGATTTCAACGCCACCATCGCCTACGCCTTGGGCCTCCCGATGGATCAGGTGCTCTATTCACCGAGCAAGCGCCCGTTCACCGTCGTGGATAAAGGCAAGCCGCTGACCCATCTCTTCGGCTAGGAAGAGACCAATGAGAACCTTTTGACAGTAAAGCCAATACCGCTAGAGTTCATGCTCAGCAGTTTACGGCGGGGTAGCCAACCGGTAAGGCAGAGCTCTGCAAAAGCTCCATCAGTGGGTTCGATTCCCGCCCTCGCCTCCATTTTGCTTTTTTAGCTGGCTTGATCCAGTTCATCGGCCCATCACATGAAGTCTGGCCGCATCATTCATGCGAAATGGGACTTGGGACTTTCTTCCTTCTCCCGTTAAGCCAGGTGTGTTGCCCATTTCCATGAATGCGCGGGTGCATTGGCTGCGTATGGATCTTCTATTCCATGACACGTTTCGTTTTCTGCCCTTCAGCTATTTTTGCCGCCAGTCTTGGCCTTGCCGGTGCCGTTCGTTCCGCCGAGCCGTTTGACGCTTTTCTGGAGAAGCACTGTGTCAGTTGTCATGGCCCGAAGAAGGAGAAGGGTGACTTGCGGATCGACCAGCTCTCGCGCGATTTCAAGCTGGGCGCGGATGCGCATCATTGGGCGGAGATGATCGAGCAGGTCAATTCCGGGGAGATGCCTCCGAAGAAGGACAAGGAGAAGAAACCCACGCAGGAGGAAATTGCGGCGTTCGTCACGAGTCTCGACTCGCGGCTCAAGGAGGGGCGGGCGGCGCGAATGGCCGCGCGGCCGTCGGTGGCGCATTATCGCCTGAGCCGGAAGGAGTATCAAAACACCGTCTATGATCTGCTCGGGGTGCGCTACGATCCGGCCAAGCCGGGAGAGCTGATCGATGACACGCGGTGGCATGGTTTTGAACGCGTCGGATCAGAACTGACGCTGTCGCCTTCACATGTGGATCGCTTTTACCGCGCTGCGGGGACGGTGCTGGATCGTGCGTTTCCCGCCACGTCCGGCGAGGCGCGTAAGGTCCGCAAAACCGCTGCGGATCTGCGTTACAACGGCGGGAAGGAACAACAGGCGGCACTGGACCGGTTCGGCATCAAGCGGCCGCTGCGTTACCTGCTCTTCCCCGGCACCGTCCAGAACGCGCTTTCACCAAACTGGTTTGGAAAAACAGGGCCGGAACACAGCGGGCTCTACAAAGTGCGCATTCAGGCGAGCGGAATTCGTCCGCCTGGCGGCCAGCCTGCTCACTTGAGCATCGGCAAGCGCACCGGCGAGGAGACGGTGGATGGCCTCATCGAATTTGACCTCACGGCACCGGAGGACAAGCCGCAGGTTTATGAGTTCGAAGTGTTTTTAGAGATGCCAGCAGATCTGGACTTCTGCGTGGTGTCCACGGATGTGGTGGATCGCCGGAGCGGCGCGGCCTTCCGCAATGCGCTCAGCAGCCGGGGCGGGTATATTTTCACCCATAGCAGCGAGACCACGCTCCTGAATCCGAACGCCCCGCAGATGTTCGATGGCCAGGGGAACGGCCTTTTCTCGACGGTGCTTCTCGATTGGATCGAATGGGAAGGGCCGCTGGAGACAGATGCGGAAAAGTCCCGGCGCGCAGGTCTGGTGCCGGCCGATGACGCGACGCCGGAAGTGGTCGCGCAGGATCTGCAACGCTTCGCCGAACGTGCTTGGCGGCGGCCAGTCAATCAGGAGGAGCTGGCCGAGTATCTGCAATCCTACCGCACCGAGCGTGAGGCGGGCGAAAAGCCAGCCGACGCCTATCGGGTTGCGATGCAGGGCGTGCTGACCTCGCGCAATTTCCTCTACCTTGTCGAGGGCGACCCAGTGGCCCGCGAGCGGCTCACAGACTGGGAACTCGCCTCGCGGCTTTCGTATTTTCTGTGGAGTTCGATGCCGGATGAAGCGCTCTTCACTGCGGCCAAAGGCGGCACGCTGAACGGCGAGGGATTGAAGAAGGAGGTGGACCGGATTTTGGCAGACAGTCGGATCAATCGCTTCATCGACGACTTCTCAAGGCAGTGGCTGCAACTGCACCGCGTGGGCACGTTCCCACCGGACAAGAAGCTCTACCCGACCTACGACGCGTGGCTGGAGACGAGCATGAGGGACGAGCCCGTGGAGTTTTTCCGCGAGATGCTCGTGAAGAACCTGCCCATGGATGGCTTCCTCGATTCCAATTGGACCATGGCCAATCCCCGGCTCTGCGATTTCTACGGACTGCCGGAGCCGAAGGCGGACGGCTTCCAGCGCATCTCGCTCAGGCCCGAGGATCATCGCGGCGGTCTGCTCACGATGGGCGCATCGCTCGGACTGACTTCTGATGGAACGCGCCACCGCCCAGTGCACCGCGGCGTTTGGCTCAGTGAGGTGATTTTCGCCAAGACGCCCCCGCCACCTCCGGCCAACGTGCCCGCCATCGAACCCAATCCCCCGAAGAGCGCCAAGGCAACGCTTCGCGATAA
>JANYJH010000122.1 GCA_025361865.1 Phragmitibacter sp. | reverse complement strand
TGCTGTTGTTCGTCCAAGTCTGAGCGTTACCCAAGGTTACGGCGCTGGTAATGGTGTGCGCCCCAGAGCTGGCATCTACCGTGATGCCGTTACCGGCGGCATTACCGTTCACTGCGGCCGCATTGATCGTCAGGGTGTTAGTGCCCCCAATGGTCACGGCGTGCGTGGCATCCGCTGCGGAGGTGAACTTCATGCTGTTTACCGTAAAGTTCTGGCCGAGGGTCGTGTTAAGGTTCGAGCCGCCGCCAGTAACGCTGAACGTAAGGTTCGTGTTTAGATCCGGCAGCGCGGCCAGCGTGCCACCGGCTGCGGTGGTGACCCAGTTATCAGCAAAGGCATTCCAGGCTCCATTCACATTTCCATTCCAGAAGGCGGTCGCACCACCAGTGGCCTGAGTAATGGTCAAAGCGGCGGCAGTAAGGCCATTCGTAAGAGCGAAGGTGTAGGCGTTATTGGAAGGTGTCGCCAGAGTGAGCGCGCCGGTGTAGGTAGCGTTCCCTGAGCCATAGGTGATCAGATTATAAGTGCCCGTGCCCGTGAAAGTAGAGAGCGGAGAGAGAGTGATGATACCGGCCCCGGCGTTTACTAGCATCTTGCTATTGGCACCGAGTGCAATGGTGTCATTCACGCCAGTTGCGCCGAGTTCGAAGGTCAGAGCTGCTGGGGAACTGGCGCCGCCGCCAATAATGAAGTTATTGGCAGCTACCGTCGGGCTGAAGATGGTGAGCGTATTGGCTACGCCATCCACCATAGAAAGCGTGCCTCGCCCGGTGGTGGTGGTATCACCACCGGAAAGAGTGATGCTGCCACCAGCGGCTACACCGACTGTGTTTGCTCCCTGAATGAGTAGCGTGGCATTCCCCGAGACGCCTGGGGTAATGGTGGCGTTACCGACGGTGATCGCCGTATTCCCCAAGACGGTTCCTGTGGTATTGTTTAAGGCCAAGGTGCCGAGGTTTACAAGGGTGGCTCCCGTATAGGTATTAGCCCCTGAAAAAGTCTGCGTGCCGAGACCTGTTTTGGTAATACCTAAGGTCTTACTGGCACCGCTGGAGATCACCCCGCCAAAGGTAGAAGTTGCATCGCCTGCACCCAGAGTAAGAACGGAGTTTGTAGTAGCCCCACTGTTCGTGACCAAGGCGCGAGCAACGTTCGCACCCGTAGCGACGAGTCCGTTGATGGTTTCTGACTGATTGTTCAGGTCGAACGTTATGTTTGCGCTGGTGCCGCCGTTTATGATGATATTCCCTTTCCCGGTCCCATCGGGGATGGCTGTGCCACTTCCGAGCTTCAAGGTGGTTGCCAAGTTTGCCAAAGGCGTGCCAGAAACAAATCCGTTAAGACTGAGATTTCCTGTGAAATCACTCGTAGTGCCCGAAAGAGTAAACGTCGCGGTGGTGACTGCACTGAAATCCAGATTGTAAGCTCCCGTAATTTTGCTTGAGATCGTGGTGGCAGTGCCTGTGCCATTGGCTCCAATACGTGAATCGGCCAGAAGTGTAATAAGGCCCGAAACAGTAGAGCCATTGCCGAGGCGAAGGACGCCGTTAGCTACGTTTTCAGTGGTGCCAGTGCCAGCGATATTAAAGGGTTGGGCATAAGTGACCGCGCCGCTGAGAAGGGCTTGTGCGCCGGGCAGGATAGTAACGGCACTTGTAGTTGCTCCAAAACTAGACGCCAAAGCACCGACGACGCGTCCAGAATTGATGAACGTGCCTCCCGTAAAGGTGTTGGTGCCTGATGTCGTAATGCTACCATTCCCAGAGTAAACCACGGAAACGGCTCCGGTGCCATTGTTCACAATATTTGAGGCAATCGTCATGCCTGCTCCGGTATTGTTAGTAAGAACTGTGCTATCCAACAAGATTTCACCCGCTGTATTAGCTGCTCCGCCAGCGGTCAGACTGCTTCCCGCAACCCCGATGGTAAGTGTGCTATCTGTGCTCGCGTTTAATCTACGAATAGCCCCAAAGGTGCCGAGGCGAAGGGTGGCACCGCTAGCAATGCCGATGGTGCGAACTGCGCTATCAGTAGAGAGGATGGTATTAACATCCGTAGTCCCAGTTGTTTGGGCGGAAATGGCACCATCACCGACAATCGTTCTAACATTTAGCGCGCCACCAGCCGCAGTCAGCGTGCCGCCTGGAGCTCCAAATGAGGTATATCCAGTGTAAGAAATGATATTATTTGAGCCGTCATTCGCCGCCCAATCACCCGTGCTGGTCTTTGCCCAGCCGCCAAGGATGCCGTTGGTATTCGCAGTGGTCGTAGTAATGGCATCAATCGCTGTAGGGGTGGCGGCAGGAAGCGTGAAAGTCACCACTCCTCCTGAGTTACGATTAATGGCGCCGAGCGCCAGAAGAACGTGGCCCCCTCCTGTCAGGGTTGTGGTGATGGCGCTGCTTCCTGAATTTAAGGTTAAACCATTGAAGGTCTGGCTACTGTTCGCAGCACTTTTGGAAGTGACGTTAAGGGTGGCGGAGCCGGGTAGGAAATTCCCTTGGGTATTATTCAGACCGGAGAGCACCCCTCCAAGCACAAGCGTGCTACCTGAGTTGATGATATTGGAGGTGGGGGCACCGATTGCGGTGAAGTCCAGTTTAAGGTTGCCTTGATTAACAAAGGTGCTGCCCGTGTAAGTATTCACGCCCCCAAGGCTGAAGGTGCCGGCGCCGGTTTTGGTAAAGGTGTTCGTCCCGCCGTTGTTTGCCATGACCCCGTTGTAGGAAATGGCAACGCCGTTATCAATCGTTCCGCCTGTCCCTGCACCGGAGTTTCCGAGGAGGATGCTGCGATTGGTGGAAATCTGAGCTGAAGCAGTGGTCACGCGCAAAGTCCCACCGTCAATCACCAGGTTTCCAGCACCGGATGCGCCAGAACCGAGAGCGTTCGCCACGCCGGTGCTGTCCGTTCCAATGGAAAGGGTGCCGCCGGAGATGGTGACTGGGCCAGTAAAGGTGTTCGCGGCATTGGAAAGGGTCAGAAGACCGGAGCCGGTTTTGGTCAGACCGAAGCCTGTCCCGGAAATAATACCGGAAAGGGTGAGGCTGCCATTCATCGAGGAGACGTTGGCCGTCTGCGTGGCGGAAAGGGCGATGGCAGCACTGATGGTTTCCGCATTAAGAGAGTTGTCCGTGATGCTTCCGTTCAGACCAATCTGGTTTCCACTCAGGGTGAAAGCGCCAGCGCTGGCATTGAAAGTAAGGCCGTTGAAGACAGTGCCAGCGGCAAAGTTATTGGTTACAGCCAAGCGGGTGACGCCATCAAAAACTAGCGTGTCATTAGCCACGGGTGTGGCATCCGTAGTCCAGTTCACCGATGTGGCAAGATTAGCATCACTACCGCCACCATCCCAGACTAAAGTCGCGCCCATCACGGTCTGACCGGCGAACAGGACAACCGAAGTGATACCCACGAAAAGCTTGGTAAAGGCGGAACGTCTAATACGGGCGGCTAAACTCATGACGGGAGGATGAAAACTCTGGAAATGTCTGGCATTGGTTTTCATAGAGAAGGTTATTTTGGGGGTAATAACGTGTATGCTAAGGATTATTCTGATGCTATCCCAGCTTAAAAACAAGCTTTAGATATTATTGTTTAAAAATAATAGGCTTGAATATAGATATTGAAATACCTCTGCCTCTGGGCGGTTCTCGTATTCTACTAATGAGAATAGGTGGCAGAAGTTAGTGGCCTATATCACCCTCTAAAAGCGATGCCCCCCTACCCTCTCTTATCCGCTGAAACTCGTGTTCAAACCGTGCGGGGTGCCCTGCCTTCTGGCGGTATGTTTCGGAATAAGGAATGGCTGCTCTCCCCGGAAGCTTTTCCTTTGTCCAAAGAACTAGTCACAAAACTGCATCTGCTCGGTGGAGCGCTGCGGGCTTTCCAGATTGCTTGTAACGAACTCTATCTCCAGAGCACGCAAAACGACACGCTAGGCTGGGTGGCGCGGCTTCTCGATCAAGGCAAGCCCGCGCGCATGATCGAGCTCGGTCGTCTGGAGCGCTGGCGCCATGACCTCCCGCGCGTCATCCGCCCTGACCTTATCCTGACGGAGACGGGGGTGAGCATTGCGGAGCTGGACTCGCTACCAGGAGGTATGGGGCTGACAGCTTGGTTGGGCGGAACTTATGCTGACTTTGGAGATGAAATCATCGGTGGGGCCAAAGGGATGAGTGAAGGCTTTGCCAAGGCTTTCCCGAAGCACGATCTTCTCATCTCCCGCGAGTCCTCTGATTACCAGCCGGAAATGGAATGGCTGATTCACCAACTCAACGCGGTGGAAGGGGGCGAGCGTCGTGTGCTGAATCCTTGGAGCACCGCGCCACAAGACCTTGCAGGCCGTAGCATCTACCGCTTCTTCGAGCTCTGGGACGTGGATAACGTGGAGCACGGCGCTGAGTTGCTGGCGATGGCCGAGCGCGGCGAAATCAACTTCACGCCCCCCTTGAAGCCCTACATGGAAGAGAAGCTCTGGCTGGCACTGTTCTGGTCGCCCTCGCTGAAATCCTGGTGGGACCGCGCCTTGTCAGAAGCGCATCTCAGCCTCCTTCGTGAGTGCATTCCTTACGGCTGGGTGCTTGATCCAGCAAGGCTTCCGCTCTTCGCCGAATGGCCGCAGCTCGGCATTCACTCGTGGGAAGAGATGAAGCGCTTCGGCAATAAGGAGCGCGAGCTGGTCATCAAAATCAGTGGCTACTCTGAGACAAGCTGGGGCTCACGCGGTGTGAAGATCGGCCACGATCTGCCGCAGCCGGAATGGAGCGCGGCCATTGATGAAGCCTTGCAACGCTTCCCGCAGAATCCGCATCTCATGCAGCGTTTTCATCGTGGGCGGATCGTCGCGCATCCGTTCTTTGACGAGGCGAAACAAGCCATCGCCATGATGCAGGCCCGCGTGCGCCTCTGCCCCTACTACTTCCTCAGCGGTGAGGAAGTCCATCTCGGCGGTGTGCTGGCTACGGTCGTCCCATCTGACAAGAAACTGCTCCACGGAATGCGGGACGCCGTGATGCTGCCATGTGTGGCGGCATGAGATGAGGTGGCCGGGGCACCTGCATGAAAGTATTGTCATTCTATGAAAAAGGACGGAAAGGATGCCTGATCCGGCCTATCACTGGCGGAGATGCGCGTGCTTATTGTCGAGGATGAACCCAAGATGGCGGCTTTCATTGAGAAGGCCTGTCTTGAGGAAGGCTTTGTCGTGACCTGTGTCAGGGATGGACACCGCGCCTTGGAATCACTGCTGGTGGGCGGTTTCGATGTGGCCATTCTTGACATCATGATTCCCGGTCCTGATGGATTGAGCGTCTTGCGCAGCTACCGTGAGCGCGAGGGCAAAACGCCAGTGCTGCTGCTCTCCGCACGGGGGGAAGTGAACGAACGAGTGGATGGTCTCAATGCAGGCGCAGATGACTATTTGCCGAAGCCCTTCGTCGTCGCAGAGCTGGCCGCGCGGGTTCGCGCACTTGCTCGCCGCACGCCAGACATCAGCCCCACGGTGTTGCGAGTGGCCGATCTCACGATCAATAGCATGACCCGTGAAGTGGAGCGCGCAGGAGTGAAGCTGCACCTGTCCAATCGCGAATTCCGACTGCTGGAATTCCTCATGAAATCCAATGGACGCATCCGGGGCCGTATGGCCATTCTGGAGGCTGTGTGGGACTACAACTTCGATCCCGGCACGAACCTCGTGGACGTTTACATCCGGCGACTGCGGGATAAGATGGATCGCGATCATCCCCAAAAACTCCTGCACACGGAAATCGGTGTGGGCTACGTCTTGAGACTCCCGCCATGACCTTGCGGCTCCGTCTCACCCTCTGGTATGGGGCCGTGCTCGTGCTCTGCATGCTGCTTGCGGTCTATCCTTCTTATGAAGAAATCGTGCTGGAAGCTGCTGATCATCCGCTGCCTCAGGGCAATGATGTGGAGGTCTTCCATGAAATTTTCTGGCATATGGTCAGCTTCTCCATCCCGTCGATTTTTCTCGGTTTGTGCGGCGGATGGTGGATCACCCAAAGACTGCTGAAGCCCTTGGAGAATGTAGCGAACGCCGCTGAGCGCATGAGCGAAAAGACCTTGAGTGAACGACTGCCCGCTGAGAAACAGGATACGGAAATCGCCCGCCTGGTGGAAGTCTTCAATGCCATGCTGGCCCGTCTGGAAGCCTCCTTCAGTCGAGTGCGGGAGTTCACCCTGCACGCTTCTCACGAGCTGAAAACACCCCTCGCCATCCTACGATGCAGCATGGAGGACTCGCTGCGAGGAGGCGCGAATCTGGACCCCGAACAGCGAACTCAGATCGCCAGCCAGCTTGATGAGATCGAGCGTCTCGCCCGCATGGTGGATGATTTGGGCACGCTCACCAAAGCGGATGCAGGACAGCTCACGCTAGCCGTTCAGCCTCTGGATTTCGCAGAGCTAGTGAATGAACTTGCCGATGATGCCGAGCAACTGGCGCGTCCCAAATCCATCCATGTAACCCTAAAATCATGCGGCAAAGCATCCGTCACTGGCGACCGACATCGGCTGCGCCAAGTCCTGCTCATCCTCGCGGATAACGCCATCAAATATAACCACCCCGGAGGCACTGTCGCCATGACCTTGAGCCAAGGAAACGGCCAAGTGCAATTCATTATCACGAACACCGGAACCGGGCTGGCCACTGATTTGAACACCCGTGTCTTTGACCGCTTTTATCGGGGCCAAGAACACACGGGCCAGATCGAAGGCAGCGGCCTTGGTCTCTCCATCGCTCAGTGGATTGTAAGCGCCCACAGCGGCCATCTTCAGTTTCATTCCGCACCAGATCAACTGACGACCGTGACGGTGACGCTTCCACTCCTTGAGACCGCTTAGCAGCCCTAGCGAATGACGGCACTTTCATGTCTCATACGCTGTTTTGTCATGGAAGGCCATCAGCTTAGCCCTCGCCACGTTACAACGAAGGCTTCATCAGAACTAACATCAGCCACATTATGAAATCAGACCGCAAAAGCATCGCCCTCACCCTCTCCCTTTTGGGAAGCCTCACCCTCATCACTTCCTGTGCCAGCACCAAGGAATCACCCGAAGCACTGAAGGCCCAGGCCAGGATCTCCCAAGCCCAAGCAGAGAAGACCGCTCTAGCAAAAGTGCCGCATGGCAAAACCAAATCCTCCGAATTGGAGAAGGAACATGGGACGCTCGTCTGGTCCTTTGACATCTCCATGCCGAAGACCAAGAACATCACGGAAGTCCAAGTGGACGCTGTGACTGGCAAGATCGTCTCCACCGAAATCGAGACCCCGGAGCAGCAGGCCAAGGAGGCTGAAGAAGACAAAGAAGAAGCGGCGAAGACGGCCAAGAATCACTAGGCCGGGCTACCCAGTGCCACGGCACTTGCCATTTCTCGATGCTTTACTAAAGGTGACGGATGCCCGCCACTTATCTTAAAGAACTCGAAGCCAATCTCAAGGCGGGCAATGCCACAGAGCACACGCACCGGCCTGCGCTGAAGGCATTGTTAGAGGGCATCAGCGCAGGCATCACCGCCACGAATGAGCCGAAGCGCTCCGCCTGCGGTGCGCCGGATTTCGAGATCGCCCGCAGGAAGGAAGGGCTCATCCTCGGTTATGTGGAAGCGAAGGACACGCACGTTGATCTCGCCACAGAGGAGAAAACCGAACAGCTCACCCGCTACCGGCGCTATTTGCCGAACCTGCTTTTCACCAACGGCCATGAGTTCCGCTGGTATGTGGACGGCAAGGAACGCGGCAAGGCCACCCTCGCCACGCTGATGCCGAGCGGGAAGGTGAACAGCGATGCGGCCATGCAGGCGGAGACCACCGCGCTGCTGAAGAACTTCCTCACGCAAAAGCCGATAGACATCGCCACGGCGGAGGACTTGGCGAAGCGGCTCGCCCACTTCACGCATCTGGTTCGGGACATCATCGTCGGCTCGTTTGCGAACAGCAGCGCCTCACCACTGGTGCGCGGGTGGCGGGAAGCCTTCGCCCTTACGTTGCTGCCGGAACTGGCGGTGAATCTTGACCCCGAGCTGGAAGCAAAAGCCGTCGCCAGCTTCGCAGACATGCTCGCGCAAACGCTCGCCTATGGCCTCTTCTCCGCGCGCTCTTCCGCAGGCCCCATCGCCTTCACGCGGGAGAAAGCGCAGAAGCTCATTCCCTCCACCAATCCTTTCCTGCGGGATTTCTTTTATCAGATCACGGGGCCAGGACTCGATGACGAACCGTTCGCCGGATTCGTGGAGGACATCATCCAGACGCTGGCCCATTCCAACATGGACAAGATTCTCGATGACTTCGGTAGGCGCGGCCCCCGACGCGATCCGATGCTCCATTTCTACGAGACTTTTCTGCAAGCCTACGACCCAAAGCTGCGCGAACTGCGCGGCGTCTATTACACGCCGGAGCCCGTCGTGAACTACATCGTCGAGAGCGTGGATCACCTTTTGAAGGATCGTTTTGGCTTTAAGCAAGGACTCGCGGACACTGCCAAGGTGAAATATTCTGGGAGAGCCGGCCTCCCTGTCGGCAATGATAAAATGAAGAACGATGCCGACAAGGATGTCGGCGCTCCTGGCGAATGCCACCGCGTGCTCATCCTTGATCCCGCCACCGGCACGGCCACCTTCCTTTATCGCATCATGGACTTCATCCGCGAGAAGATGGAGACGGGGAAGAAAGGCGGGCAATGGAGCAGCTACGTTCATGAGCATCTGCTCCCGCGACTCTTCGGCTTCGAGCTGCTCATGGCTCCGTATGCCATCGCTCATTTTAAGCTCGGCCTCGCCCTCGCCGCCTATGACAAGGAGCCGCTCTTCCGCAAGGAATGGGCCTACGCCCCGCACAGCGGCGAGCGCCTGAACATCTTCCTCACGAACACGCTAGAAGATCTGGAGCGCACCACCTCCCAGCTCCCGCCGCTGCAAATCCTCAGCAACGAAGCCAACGCCGCCTACGAGATCAAGAAGCACAAGCCGGTGCTCTGCATCATCGGTAATCCGCCCTACTCCGGCCACAGCGCGAACAAGGGCGCGTGGATCAGCAAGCTCGTGCGCGACTACTATCAGTGCGATGGCAAGCCGCTCGGTGAGCGCAATCCGAAGTGGCTGCAAGACGACTATGTCAAATTCATCCGCTGGTCGCAGTGGCGCATTGACCAAAGCGGACAGGGCATCCTCGCCTTCATCACGAATCACGGCTATCTGGACAACCCGACCTTTCGCGGCATGAGACAGAGCCTCATGAGCACCTTCGATGAAATCTTCGTGCTCGACCTCCACGGGAACTCGAAGAAGAAAGAGCGCGTCCCCGGCACTACCACCCAGGACAAGAATGTCTTCGACATCCAGCAGGGCGTCGCCATCGGCATCTTCGTGAAGCATCCGCCTTCGGCGAAAGGCAAGTCAGCGAAGAAGAAACCCGCCACCGTGAAGCACGCGCATCTTTGGAGCGCGCAGCGCAAGGGCAAGTATGAATGGCTGGATACGCATCAAGTGGAAAGCACCGAGTGGACTACGCTCAAGCCATCCTCTCCTCATTACTGGTTCATACCGCAGGACCACAAGCTGCTCAGTGAGTATGAGACTGGTTGGAAGATCACTGAGATGATGCCAGTAAATGTTTTAGGTTTTCAGAGCCATCGTGATGATTTTGCGAATGCGATGAGCAAAGCCGAATTGGAGCAAAGGTTTACCAAACTTCATGAATCCAAGATGACGGATGAAGAAGCCAAGCGAGCGTTTCAGGTTCAAGACAGTTCCACATGGAAGCTGCACGATGCGAGGAAGCGATTACGCTCCACTCCGGATTGGAAGAGCAAGATCAGCGAGATCTCCTACCGTCCCTTTGATAACAGGTGGTGTTATTATGATGTCGCCGCAGTTGACCGGCCACGCACAGAATTGCTGTGCCATGTGGCATGGCGGGACAACCTGTGTTTATCTGTTGTCCGGCAAACAAAGGCTGCTGCCTGGCACCATGCCTTTGTATCAACGTTACCTGCTCCAGCGGTGTTCCTAGAAATCAAAGACGGCTCGACTGAATGCCCGCTGTATCTTTATCCAGGCAAGGTCTTGCCTCAAGATGAGTCCTTGCTTCGCGAAGACCCGCCCGAGGAGGAACGCCGCCCGAACTTCAGCATGGAGTTCATCGCCGATCTGATGAAGCGCATGGACGTGACCTTCACGCGCGATGGATTGGGCAATCTGAAGAAACGCATCGTCGGCCCGGAGGCAGTCTTCAACTACGCCTATGCCGTCTTCCACAGTCCAGCGTATCGCGCCCGCTACGCTGAATTCCTCCGCACAGACTTCCCGCGCCTACCGCTCACGCGGGACTTTGAATTATTCAGCAAGCTGGTTGGCCTTGGCGGGCATCTGGTGGATTTGCACGCCCGCGGCAAAGGCGACGGTGAGAGCATCGGTTTTCCAATCAAAGGCGAAGACGTGATCAGCGAAGTGCGCTGGGAGAAAGTAGAAGGGGCGTCCCGCCCCTTGCCTTCAAACAAAAAGGGGCAGGATGCCCCTTCTACTTTGACTGGCCGCGTCTGGATCAACGACCAGCAATACTTCGACAATGTGCCGCAGGAAGCCTGGGAGTTCCCCATCGGCGGCTACCTCCCCGCGCAACGCTGGTTGAAGGACCGCAAAGGTCGCCAGCTCCACTTTGATGAGCTGGTGGATTGGCCGCGCATCGTGAACGCTCTGCATGAAACAGGCCGCCTCATGCGGGAGATCGACGTCACGATCACGAAGCACGGCGGTTTCCCTGGGGCGTTTGCAGTAAGCTGAACCACGCTTCAGGCCGAGGACAAAGCTTTGCACTGCGATAGCCTGTTGCCTGGCCTCAGACCTTGCGGGACACTTGTGGCCTGACGACAGACCTCAAGAGGATTAATAATGGTGCGTTGAACCACCCGAAAAACTTTGCAAAAACACCTTTCCCGCCCTTGATGCCGGATGGCCAGCATCGCACCCACCGTTCATGAGCTCGGACTCAATCCGCATCACGTCACCTACTACGGGAATGATAAGGCCAAGGTCTCGCTCAAGGCGCTGCAAGATCGGCCTCAACAGGGGAAGCTGATCCTCGTTTCTGCCATCACGCCGACGCCTGCCGGTGAGGGCAAGACGACCATCTCCATCGGCCTTGCGCAAGGCTTGCGGAAGATCGGCCAGTCCGCAGCGCTGGCGCTCCGGCAGCCGAGCATGGGTCCGGTCTTTGGTCGTAAGGGCGGCGCGACGGGCGGCGGGAAAAGCACGCTGCAGCCATCTGAGTCCATCAATCTGCACTTCACTGGAGACTTCCACGCGATCACTTCTGCGCACAATCTTCTGGCCTCGGTGATTGATAATGCGCTCTACTTTCAGTCCTCGCATACCGACTCCACGCAGGTCATCTGGAAGCGCGTGATGGACATGAATGACCGCTCACTGCGGCAGATTCGCATTGGTCGCGGACGCACCGCTGTGGAGCGCGTGACGGGCTTTGATATTACAGCGGCTTCAGAGATCATGGCCGCGTTTTGTCTTTCGGAATCGCTCGCTGATCTACGCACCCGCATTGACCGGATGGTGGTTGGTTTCACAGCGGAATCTGAGCCTGTGTTTGCCAAGGAACTGAAGGTCACGGGAGCACTCATGGCGTTGCTGAAGGACGCGATTGAGCCTAATCTGGTGCAGTCCGTGGAAGGCGTTCCGGCGTTTGTCCACGGCGGACCTTTCGCGAACATCGCTCATGGTTGTAACTCCGTTCTGGCCACGCGGATGGCTTTGGCTCATGCGGATTATGCGGTCACGGAAGCGGGCTTTGCCTTTGATCTGGGCGGTGAAAAATTCATGCACATCAAGTGTCGTCAATCAGGTCTCGCGCCTGCGGCCATCGTGATCGTGGCGACGATTCGCGCGCTCAAAATGCACGGTGGCGTGCCTTTGACCGAACTACAAAACACGGATGTTCCAGCGCTGGAACGCGGCTTGGAAAACCTCGCTGCGCATCTCGATAGCGCGGCTTTGTTTGAGCGGCCCATCGTGGTGGCGATCAATCGTTTCACGAATGATCACACGGATGAGATCGCCGCCGTGAAAGCCTTCTGCGCGGCCCGTGGCGTAGCTTGTGAACTGGCGGATGTCTTTGGTCAAGGTGGCGATGGCGCTCGCGATCTGGCGGATGCCGTGGTGAAGGCTGCCGCGAAGGAATCGCCACCGCTAAAGCCGCTCTATGAACTGAGCGACAGCACGGAAGTGAAGCTGCACAAAATAGCCACGCTAATCTACGGAGCGGATGGCGTGGAGCTCGCACCTGAAGCTGAGGAGAGGCTGGCGCTCTTCCGCAAATGTGGCTTCGGCGATCTTCCCCTTTGCATGGCGAAGACGCAGAATTCGCTCTCTGATGATGCGACGAAGCTGGGCCGACCGCGCAGCTTTACGCTGAAAGTTCGCGACTTTGAAATCGCCAATGGCGCGGGCTTTATCGTCGCATTGAATGGGGCGATCATGCGGATGCCCGCGCTGCCGAGAGTGCCTGCTGCGGAGCGCATTGATGTGGATGCAGAGGGAAACATTACGGGGATTTGAAGAGAGGATGCAGGCAGTCGCTTCGTTGAGTGGCTCATGAAATCGCTTTGGCTCTTCCTCCTTCTCCTCACTGCATCATCCAGTGCTGCGGATCGCCTGCCTAACATCGTCTTCATTCTCGTGGATGACATGGGCTGGACGGACGTGGGTTGCTTCGGAAGCAAGGTCTATGAGACGCCGCACATTGATAGCTTGGCGAAACAGGGCATGAAGTTCCCTCAGGCCTACTCTGCCTGCACGGTTTGCTCGCCCACTCGCTCGGCTTTGCTCACCGGAAAGTATCCGGCGCGCACGCATATCACGGACTGGATTCCCGGCCATGTGCGGCCCTTTGCGAAGCTCACCGTGCCGGACTGGATGATGCATCTTCCGCTGGAGGAGATGAACATCGCGCGTCGTCTGAAGTCCTCTGGTTACGCCACGGCCAGCATTGGCAAATGGCATCTCGGACCTGAAGCTTACTTCCCCGATAAACAGGGCTTTGACCTCAATCTGGGCGGCACGGAGAAAGGCCAGCCACCGAGCTATTTCTCGCCTTATAAGATCGCGACGCTGACGGATGGACCACCCGGTGAGTTCCTCAGTGATCGCCTCACCAGCGAGGCCACGAAGTTCATGGAGAAGAATAAGGACACCCCATTCTTCCTTTATCTGCCGCACTTCGCAGTGCATACGCCACTCATGGGCAAGCCAGAAGTCGTGGCCAAATACAAGACCAAGATTCAGCCCGATTCCAAACAACACAACGCGACTTACGCGGCCCTAGTAGAGAGCGTGGATGACAGCGTTGGCGCGATCTTGAAGAAGCTCGACGAGCTTAAAATAGCGGATCACACCATCGTCATCTTCACCTCCGACAATGGCGGGCTCGTCCTCGGTCAAACGACCGACAACTCACCTCTCCGCGCTGGAAAAGGCTCCGCGTATGAAGGCGGCGTGCGCGTGCCTTTGATCATCAAATGGCCCGGCGTGACGAAGGCGGACAGCGTTTGCGAAGCCCCCGTGATCACTCCTGACTACTACCCCACGCTGCTCGAAATGACCGCGACCAGTGATGAACCTTCCCATCATCCTGATGGCGTGAGCCTGGTGCCTTTGCTCAAGCAAACAGGCGGCCTCCAGCGTGACACGATCTACTGGCACTACCCGCATTATCACCCCGGTGGAGCCACGCCTTACAGCGCCCTGAGGCAGGGTGATATGAAGCTCATTGAGTTCTTCGAGGACAGCCACGTTGAGCTTTACGATCTCAAAGCCGACATCAGCGAGCAGCATAATCTGGCCGCACAGATGCCTGACAAAGCGCATGAATTGCAGGCCAAGCTCGCTGCTTGGAGAAGCGAAGTCGGCGCTCAGTTACCTACTGCCAACGCGAAGCATAATCCCACGAAGGATGTGGACAAGAAGGGGCAGGCACTGAAGAAAGGGGAATGAGCCCATCCGCACTTAGCCAAACGTAGCGCCAGACCTTACCAGCCCTCGCAACTCCCTTGGTAAGACTGGGGCAACAAAACGACGACTGAATCGTTGTAACTCATTGAAGCTATCATTGGTCTTTCCGGCCTTTGAGCATCATCACCCAAACCAACGCCATTCCTATGAAACTCATCTTCAAATCCACCAGCATGGCCCTTCTCGCCATCGCCTTCAGCGCCACCACCTTAGAGGCGGCTAAACCCAAAGGCGGCAACACACCCAATAAAGACGGCGGTAAAAAAGACCCTGTCCAAGAATACCTCAAGGCTCACGACAAGAACAAAGACGGAGCCATCGAGAAGAGTGAGTTCGTCACTGGCAGCAAATCCGACTTCGATAAATACGACACCAACAAGGATGGCAAGCTCGACATGACTGAGCTTGGCGCCATGCTTCACAAGGGTAAGAAGTAAGCTCTACTCGCTGCTTCATCGCAGTTTTTCACGGGCGATTCCTTAGCGGGAGTCGCCCGTTTCTTTTGCGCCTCATTCAGGGAAGTTTCTGTGAGGATCACGGAATGAGGAACGTTTTGTTGCTCCGCCATGAACCGATTTTTCACGCTCGTCATCACCTTTGCCCTGACCGCTTTTGCTCAAGCTGAAGAGCCTGCCAAGCCCACGTCACACACCTTGCGGAAGCTGGAAGGCTGGACCGTGCGCGTGGATGAGCGGCTGCTGCATGAGCCTAATGAAGCACTGGGTCAGCACGCGCTCGCCTCTCTGCAATCAAGGCTCGCAGACATCGTGCTAGTCATGCAGCCTGAGCGATTGCAGAAGATTCAGCAAGTCATCATCCAATTGGATCTCAGCCACGGCACCTTGAATAACATGCAATATCATTCCGGTGCCCAATGGGTCGCAGATCATGGCTTCAGCGCTGATTTAGTGAAGTGCGTTCACATTCCCATCGCGTCCATGTTGATCAGTCCGAACCATCATCATATCCAGCCGTGGTGTGTTTTGCATGAACTCGCTCACGCCTATCACGATCAAGTTTTCGGATTCGATGAGCCGCGGATCAAGGCGGCGTGGCAGCATTATAAAGCCAGCGGCCACGGCGACTCCGTGCTGCATGTGGACGGCCACCGCACGAAGCATTACGCGCTGACCAACCCAATGGAGTTCTTCGCGGAGATGAGCGAAAGTTACTTTGGAACAAACGACTTCTTCCCGTTCGTGCATGGTGAACTCCAGGAAGCAGAACCAGAAACCTATGCGCTGCTCAAGGAAATCTGGGGGCCGCTGAACAAGTAAAATCATCCAACCACATCTTATGAACAAACGCCTCTTCCTCGCCATACTCACCCTCGGCCTGTGTTCCTTGCACGCTGAGACTAAACCGCCTCTCACGCATCCCAGCCAGAAATGGGAGAAGGCCATCGTGGCTTTTGAAGAATCGGATAAGAAATCGCCTCCACCCACGAATGCCACTCTCTTCATCGGCGCGTCCGGCATCGCACGCTGGAAGTCCCTGCACGAGGACTTCGCAGAGCAAACCGTCATTAATCGCGGCTTTGGTGGCTCCCAGCTTGAAGACGCCGTTTACTATGCCGACCGCATCGTCATTCCCTACAAGCCGAAGATGATCGTGCTGCAATCTGGTGGAAACGACATCAATGCGGGCAAGACACCCGAGCAAGTCGCGAAGGACTTTGAAGCCTTCGTCACGAAGGTCCGCGCCGCCTTGCCCGAGGTGCGGATCGCTTACCTCGGCCAGAGTCCCAGCACTTCACGCTGGGCTCAAGCCGACAAGCAAAAACAGATGAATAAGCTCATCACGGACATCATCTCCAAAGGCCAGAACATGGTCTTCATCGACATCTGGAATGACTTCCTCGGCCCCGATGGAAAGCCGAATGATTCACTGTTCGTTGAGGACAAGCTTCATCACAATGCAGAGGGCTATAAGATCCGCACGAGGATCGTGAAGCCGTTCCTGGAGGGGAAGTAGCAAGGAGCGGCGGTTTCCAACCGCCGACCTAAAATGACCGCGTAGCGGCTGAAATGGTGACGGCGGTTGGAAACCGCCGCTCCTTGTTTTTTAAAACGAATCACTTCAGTCCCGCCACGGTAAAGCCCTCTGACTCCAGCACGGCACGGATCTTCGCCACTTGATCACCTTGGATTTCAATCCGCCGCTCTTTCACGGTGCCACCGCAACCGCAGGCTGCGCGCACCCGCTTGGCCACGGTCTCAATGACCGATTGCGGAAGATGAGAAGCAAAGTCCTTGATGACAATCACGGTCTTCCCCCCGCGATGAGCCGTCTCTTTCTGCAAGACCACACGGCCCATCTTCCAGCGGCTCTGCGGCGATTCAGGATCAACCACCGACTCCGGTTTTCCTGGCGGAAGATTGGGAATCTTCAGACCGGCGAAAGCCTCGTTAATGAGCGGCGCGGCAGGAGTGTTCACGCCTATTTTCTTCTTCGTTGGCTTGCTCATAGAAGTTGCTTATCCCATAAGCAGCTTTCGACAAGCAGCATTAATAGGCTCTTGCCATTCCCTCACACACTCACTAATCTCAGCGCCATGTCGGTCGAAAACAAAAACAATCCATCCGCTCCAGACTGGGACGGTCTCGCGGCCCGTCCTGCGTTTCAAGACCTCTTGAAAAAGAAGGCGCGCTTCATCACCATCTCCTGCGTGTTCTTCATGGTTTACTACTTCGCCTTGCCCGTGAGCGTCGGCTATTGGCCCGACTTCATGAAGACCGCCGTGCTGGGCAAAGTGAACATCGCTTACCTCTTCGCGCTCTCCCAGTTCTTCATGGCCTGGGCGCTGGCGTTCATCTATCTGCGGAAAGCCGGACAGTGGGACAAGGAAGCCAAGAGCATTTTAGACAATCAATAATTTATTCTTATGACCGTATCTTTAGGCATGTTTTTGGTTTTCGTGGCGGCAACGCTAGTGATCACCTTTTGGGCGGCTAAACGCAATACTGGCGCGAGCGCCTATTTTGCCGCTGGACGCAATATCACCGCTTGGCAGAACGGCCTTGCGGTCGCAGGAGACTACATGAGCGCGGCCTCCTTCCTCGGCATTTCCGGAATGATCTGCTTCAAGGGTTACGACGGCTTCATGTATTCCGTGGGCTTCCTCGTCGCTTATCTCACGGTGCTCTTCGTCGTGGCGGAACCGCTTCGTAATGCTGGCAAATACACGATGGCTGACCTCTTGGCCTACCGCCTCAGCCCCCGTCCCGTAAGGGCTCTGGCTTCATTGAGCACGCTGGTCGTCTCCACCTTTTACATGATCGCCCAGATGGTGGGTGCAGGTGGCATTATTAAGGGACTCATCGGTATTGACTTCGTTCCAGCGGTCATTGGCGTCGGCATTCTCATGCTCGTCTATGTGGTCTTCGGCGGGATGCTCGCCACGACATGGGTGCAGATCATCAAGGCCATCCTGCTCCTTGGCGGCTCTATTTTATTGAGCATCCTCGTGATGAAGCATCACCATTTCAGCTTCGCAGAATTCTTTGAGAACGTGTCCAAAGCCGACTACGCAGGCACAGCGGCACCGAAGAACCTGCTCGATCCGGGTATGAAATATGGCGTGGCCGTGGCCGGACCATGGGGACCGCTGGACCTCATTTCATTAGGCCTCGGTCTCGTGCTCGGCACCGCTGGTCTTCCGCACATCCTTGTCCGTTTCTACACTGTGCCTGATGCCATCACGGCTAGAAAAAGCGTCGTCTGGGCCATGCTCATCATCGGCTTCTTCTACATCCTGACCACCTTCTTCGGCTTCGGTGCTGCCACCATCATGAAGAAAGCGGCGATCCTCACGGCAGCGGGCAAGGAGAACACGAACATGGTCGCGCCGCTACTGGCCAATGAACTCGGTGGTCCGCTCTTCTTCGCCTTCATCTCCGCAGTGGCCTTTGCGACCATCCTCGCGGTGGTGGCTGGTTTGACGATGAGCGCTTCGACTTCCTTCGCGCATGACTTCTACACGAACGTCCTCCATCACGGCAAAGAAAAGACGCATGGTGAAGAAGTCTTCGTGGCACGCATCGCGGCGTTTGTCGTCGGAGGCATTTCCATCTTCTTGGCCATCAAGCTGCAAACGATCAACGTGGCCTTCCTCGTTGGTCTGGCCTTTGCCGTAGCCGCTTCTGCGAATCTTCCGGTAATCGTGCTCTCCATCTATTGGAAACGATTCTCCACGGCTGGCGCGGTCAGCGGACTGGCTGTCGGCTTGCTCTCTTCCATCGGTCTCATTCTCATCAGCCCCGTGGGGATGCTCGCGACGCCGATCTTCCCACTGGAGAACCCCGGTATTCTCAGCATCCCGCTGGGTTTCATCGCGGCGATCGTCGGTTCACTACTTAAGCCAGAGGCCGAAGCCGAAGCGAAGTTCGCGGAACTGCGCGTGCGTGCTCACACCGGTCTCGGTGCAGAGAAAGCGACGGCGCATTGATCTGAGACTAGGCGTCGGTAACACGACGCTTCTTCCATTCGTTCAGCCACGCTAGGGCTAGGCAAGTAGCGAGGATGACGAGAAAGATGGCCACGCATACAGTGATGCTTTGGGTATGGCCCAGTAGCTTGTCCAACGGTTGGCTGCCGATGGGCAAGGCATAAATGAAGACCAAGTGGGCGACATACATGAGCAGAGATTCCCGACCCGCGAGCTGTAACCAGCGCGGTGACCAATATGGGGAGATTGTTTGAACTGTGACGACGCCCAAACACACCCAGCCCAGTCTCTCAAAGAAGAAAATCGGCGTGGCGGAAGTGTAGCTCTCCGGCTTCAAGACGTAACCGGCAATGATCAAGGCAACGCCGAGCAAGGCATCAGTCACCCGGGAATCACGCTGGTGGGAATGGGAAGCCAGACATCCCGCAGCGCAGAAGGCAAACCACGGGAACAGAGGGAACAGCGAACCCGTTTCTTTGTTGAGGAATGCATCAATGAATACCCAGCCAGTCTTCCAGTTAAGGGCGAAGGGGCCGATGATGATGTTCGCCAGAAACAATGCAAAGATCACGCCGATGAAGCCGCGCCCAGCCCATTGACCAGCGAGCATCAGCACGAGCAGACTGATCACCAAGCAATGCAGGATGTCTGACTGGAGGAACAATCGCCAGCTTTCATGGCCGAAGTCTCCCGCCAACCAGTAGCCCCACGGCACATGGAGGAGATAGGCGATCAAGAGAATGATCAGTAACCTCTGAACGCGTGACCACGAGAAAATAGCGCGGCCCGTCTGCTGCGCTTTGATGACGGCTAGCCCCTGCACGTAGCCTGCGATCCAGAGGAAAGTCGGAGCGACGATGCCCGCGAAGTATCGGAATTCCTTGAGCCAATGGGTCACGTCATAGGCGCTGTCCAAGATCGCATTGACGACGTGGGTGGCGATCATGCCCACCACCGCAAGGCCCCGGAGGAGATCAATCCATGTGAGCCGTGCTGCGTTCACCATATTAATCCGACCTTACTGGGAAACGTGAATCTTATCGCCCGGCTGGGATAGGAGTGCTGCATCCGGGCCATCCACTTTCTTGAGATCAAGGACGCGGGTCGTGCTACCACGAGTGAGTTTCACTTTGCGCATATTGCCGAAATCGGTGGGGCCACCTGCGGAGGTGATAGCATCCAGCACGGTCATGTTTGGAGACATTGCGATACGGCCCGAGGTCTTCACTTCACCGCTGACGTAGATCACCTGAGTGCCGCCACCGTCTTTGTTCGCCATGACTTGGATCGTGGGATGGGTGAAGATTTCACCGATCTTGTAAGCGGACTCGATGGTCTTTTGCAGAGATGATGGGCGCAGCCCCGAGGCCTTGATTTCACCGATGTAGGGCAGATTGATTGTCCCATTATCAGAGATGTCGTAGCTGGTGGAGACGACGGCGATTTCTTCTTGAGGGACACCGGAGAGCTTAACGATGATGCTATCACCGGGACGGAGGGTGTTCTCAGCGTTCTGAGCGCTAACCTGAGCTGACCAACCAAAGATGGCCAGTAGGAGTGGGAGAATGTTGTTTGTTTTCATGTTAGTAGGAATTATCATAATCTAACACGTTTAGAACGCATCGCCACCATTTGATGAGGGAGCAGGCGTAGAAGATTTTGCGGAACTGGCGACTGACTTCGTTGCATGACGGCTGCGGGCCTTTTTCTCACTGCTGCTAGGAGTCTCCGAGGAGTAGTAAGTGTAGTAGTTGGTCGCGTAGGCGTAGGAGGCATCACTGCGGATGTCCACGTTATTAAGCACCACACCGAGGACGGTTCCATTGACATTCTCAACGGCCATTTTCACACGTAGCAACATCTGACGGGGCAGCTTACGGTGCTGTGCCACGATAATGCTCATGTCTGCCTCTGCGGCGAGCACTGATGCGTCACTCACGCCGAGAATCGGCGGTGAATCCATGAGGACGAGATCAAAGCGACTCTTTACATCCGCGATGAGATCCGTGAACTTCTTGGAGTTTAAAAGGCCTGCGGGATCGGCTGGCATGATGCCGCTGGGCAGCAGATACAGGTTCTCCACCTGGGTGCGTGCGACGACTTCTGCGAGCGGCACATCCGTCGTGAGGTAAGTGCTGAGGCCATGATTATTCGCGATGTCAAAGAAGGTGTGCATCCGTGGGCGGCGCATGTCCGCGTCAATGATGAGCGTGGTATAGCCGCCCTGAGCGCAGACCGTGGCGAGGTTCACCATCGTGGTGGATTTACCTTCACCCGCTCCACCGCTTACAACGCTGATACAATTCGCCGTGGGGTTCTTGCGGTTGAATTCGATGTTCGTGCGCAAGATGCGATAAGCCTCCGCATCTACATTCATGCCCGTAGTGCGATGAAGCACGCCGATGTTCTTCGGAATAACAGCGAGCACTGGAACACCCAGTAGGCGCTCCACGTCTTCCATGCTCTTCACGCTGGTGTCCAGATATTCGAGGAAGAAGGCGAGGCCAAAGCCGAACATCAGGCCCACGAGTCCACCGAGGGCGAGGTTGAGCGGAACGTTCGGCTTGAAGGGACGGCCCTCTGCTTCTGCCGCCTGATAGACAGTGACGGGGGTCTTGGACATCTTCTTGTCGATCTCCTTCGAGGCCTTGGTGTCCTTCAGTTTGGCAGTTTCAGAGGACAGGATTTCCCATTCGCGTTTGGCAGCCAGCAACTCCTGATTTTCAGCCTGCTTATCAATGGCCTTTTTGCGCTGAGCATCGTTCAGAGCTTCCGTTTCCACCAACTGCTTCTGCACCGTGGAGAGACGGAAGGAGAGATTTTTGCGATAATCCACGGCGGCTTCCAGAAGCATTTCCCGCGTTTTCTTGATCTCAGCCGCGATGCCTTTCATCGTCGGGTGAGCCGCGCCGAGTCCGCCGCTGCCAAGGGTTTGCTGCTTGAGCAGGAGATCCTGATAGGTGGGGCCGAGTTTTTTGATCGTATCATTCTCCACCCGCAACTCACCTGCCTGACGGATGAGGTCGTCTCCATCTAGTGTTTTCAACTGTTCCGTCTGCGTCACCATATCGCTGACATCTTTTTTCAGCTTCCAGACATCGTTCGCACCAGTGATGAGATTGTTGCCATCCAAGGTCATCACGTCCGCTTCCATCGCCGAGCGCTGAGTGGAAAAATTGGGCATTTCAAAAACACCGAGCCGCTTTTTGATCTCAATGGTTTTATCCAGAGCCATCCTTGTCTGCTGTTCTTTGGCCGTAATCTGAGCAGTCAATTGTTCAACCGCGTTGTCGGAGCGCTTGCTGTCCACTTCCAAGCGGGTCTCGCTGTAGCTCTCAGCGATGGCATTGGCCACATCTGCCGCCAACGTCGCGTCTTCATCGAAGTATTCGATAGTGATAAAGTCAGACCTGATGCTGGATTGTGCATCAATGTTCCCGATGAGTTTTCCCGCTGCGGCCTGCTTGGATGGGAGATTCCAGCGCTTGACGAGATCGAGCTTCTCCACCACGCGGTCGAGCGTCTTTCGCTTCGTAATGATTTCAAACTGGGTCTTCAAGAAGCTGTCCCCGATGGTGCTGGCCATATCCAACTCATGCCCCTGCACATGAACGTCCACCACATTGCGCTCGATCACCATCTCCACTCGGCCACGATATTTCCTGGGCATGATGTAAGTAACGATGGCTGCCACCGCAAAAACCAGGATGAAAGACAATAAGATCAATCCCAAACGGTTCCTGATGATCTGCCAGTAATCCAGCGCGTGTCGTTGCAGTTCCGTGCTTGTGGCGTTCATACCTTGATTATGGTTTTCTTTAAAATTAGGACAACTTAATAATCTTACCTAAATAAAAAGAAGCCGCAAGGGCTTCTTTTTCCATGTTCTCTCTTGATGAGAGAACTCTAGCGGTCGGCGATTAGAATTTCGCGTTTACACCTACATTCACATGGTGGCGGTTGTAGTCGCGGAGATCAACATCAGACGAGATGGTCGAGTAAGAGTAATTCGCATCCAAGCTTACGTTCTGATAGATGCTGTATTTGAAACCAGCGCTCAGATTGACTTCATTATCGCTGCTGTCAGAGATATTAGAGTTGCCCTTGTAGCTGCTGTGGACGTAGTTGATGCCACCGTTGAGCGCGAGTTTCTGGCTGACTTGTTCGCTACCGGTAATGCCGGTGCGGTAAGTATAGCGGGAGTCATATTGATCCAGCTCAGCACCGTCAAAGCCGACCTGTCCATACCAGCGGACGCTGGCCTTGCGGGAGAGGGCGTAGTTGATAGAGCCTTCCGCATAAGGAGCGGTGGAGTGAGTGCGCTCCGACTCATAAACCTGAGCACCAACGCGGGCACTACCCGTAAGGGTCGGGCTCCAAGCCTGATCAACTCCGACGAGCACATAGTGGGAACGGGAGTCAGGGCTGATGCCACCGGACGGCTGGTTTTGATAATTGGTGATCCCGTAACGATACTCAGCCGTGAGGGAGGTCGTGCGATTCAACTTATAGCTGAACTGCTGGGAGATGATGTGGGTGAGGCGGTCTTCGTAAGAGGAAGTCAGCTTATCATCCATGTATTTGATCCCATCCACGGTGTATCCCGTAGTGGTGGAGAAACGCTCTGTCCAAGCGTAGGCGACAGAGAAGTTGTTATAACCATAAAGATACTGGCCCGTGCGCAAGCCGGAGCTGGCTCCAATGGCGTAGTCAGGTTCGATCTCGTAGGTCAGGTAGAAGTTGTCTGAAACCTTCAGACGGCGGCTGATCTCGCTCGTGATATTAAAGGCCACGCGGGCATTGTAATAAAGGTCGTCTCCACGCTGGGAGTCGTCGAGATAACGGATGGCTCCGAAGTCACCGCCGATGTTCCATTGGGTGGGCTTATGGTTTTCACCATACATAAAGCCCACACCAGCCTGAAGGAATGCGGAGTCCACGTTTTGATCAGTAGCACTCTTGTAATGAATGCTGTCGTAACCGCCACCGGCAGTCACGTTGAAAGTCAGAGGCAGATTTTGGGAGTAATCTGAATTCTGACCCAGGGCGAGCAATCCCTGTCCGTAGGCATGTGCGGAGCTGAGAAGAACTCCGGCTATCAGGTATTGGGCGAGCGACTTCATGGTGGTGGTGGGTAAGCGAGGATGGTCGGCATTGTTGACGTGAGTGATTCAGGGCATTCACGGAACAAGACTTCACTTAATGGGAAGATGCGACGGATGGTGACTGCGCCTCGCAGTCACAAGGGATCGTGTGATTTACGATGACCTTTTTCTCTTTGATGATCGTCTTGGTCGTGGTGATCGTGCCACCGCCAGCGGAGGGAGCAGTCAGATAGACTCCGCGTATATCCGCTGGGGCCTTGTTATAATCACCACCACTGCTTTCAGGAGCAATAACAGGAGGCTGAACTGGCTGAACGCTCTTCGCGTATTTGCCGTTTGACACCACTTCAGCAGTCGGTGATGCAGAGACGCTGGCAGCAGCTTCGGCGATGACACCTGCCATCTTAGGAGCAACGTGAGTGGCCGTGGCTACGATCTGTTTGATCAAGTCGCTGTTGGCCTGAGAGGCTAAGATAGCAGCTTTAACGATTTCAGCAGCGCACGCTTCATTCGTAACCATCGCATCTTCCACAACGATGAGAACTTTCTGAGGCTCTTTCTCCACGGCACCGCGGACAAGCTCAGCAATCTTATCGCAGTTAGGCAAATCTGCTGCAAACGCCGCGAAGGACACGATGCAGGAACTCGCGATGGCGAGTGCTATACGAGTGGGAGTATGGAGAGACTTCATGATGTTTGCTGGGATGACCTGTTATCAGGGTTTGGAGCGGGCTACGGGAATCGAACCCGTCTGTCCAGCTTGGAAGGCTGGAGCATTACCACTATGCTAAGCCCGCACAGTAATTCTAACTAAACACTCTAATAATGATAAGTTCAAGATAATTCTTATAATTACCCTAATTTTATTTAGTAAAGTGCCTAATCTGATAGTTCGTCCCAGCAAACTTTTTGAGAATGCAAACCATCAGACCCCGCTAAAGGAGCAAATATTGGCCAAGGTGCAAGAACTTCTTTATTAGACGTTTATAAACCGATGACTCCAAGAGCACTCCATCCGTTACTGACTAGAAACAGAGAAATTACCCACATTATATTTGTTTTCCAGAGGCCCGGCTTTTGCTAAATTTTCTCAACTAACAACCGCCCCCTATGAACCCACGCCTTGTTATCCGCATCTGTTTGATCTCGTTTTTCGGCCTTGCGATCCTCTATGTGGTCGGCAAATGGCATGCCGAAGCCTGGCAGAACAATCCCATGTATCCCTTCCTGGCTATCATCTCCATAGCCATCGCTGGAGGCTTCCTCTTTGTGACCGTTGTCCTGCCTCAAATCGGTGACGCCTTAGGCACGGTCATGTATTCTTCAGGCGAGGAGATCAAAGCGGATGAGGGCATGAAGGCGGCGGCTAAAATGGCATCCGGCGATTATGAAGGGGCCATTGAGGAATATGAAAAGGCACTCGCCGAGAAGCCGGATGATACTTTTACCATTTCTGAAGTCGCCAAGATCAAGGGGGATAAACTGGAGCAGCCCGATGAGGCACTGACTTATCTGCAAGAGCACCTCGAAGCTCGCGAGTGGCCGCAGGATGATGCCGCCTTCCTCATGTTTCGCATCGCGGACATCTACACGCACGCGGAATCTTGGGACAGTGCGAAAAGCGTTCTGGAGCAAATCATTGGCGACTTCCCTGGAACCCGTCATAGTTCGACAGCCAAACACCGGATTAGCGAACTGGATCAGGCGCAATTCAAGCAACTCCAAGCCCAACGCGCCAAAGACGCCAACCCGCCTGCATAGTCACTCATGCCTGAGATAGCCCGTTCCCCAGCCAGACGACCGCTGGGGTTATTGGCTCTCGCTGCGGTGGCGGGCGTGCTATTCGCGGAATGGCTTCCGGCGTCCATTTTCTGGACGCTCCTCTCTATTAGCGTCGTATCGGCAGCACTGGCCTGGAAGAGTGGCAAAATCTGGCCGCTTCTGGGGCTGGCCTTCCTGACTTTCGCGACGCTGCACCTCTTAGCCCTCCGAGAAACGCGACTGCATCCGTTGTTTTTGAGCCTGTTGCAAAGCGAAGGCGGTCAGCATGTCATCGTGGAAGGCCGGATCGAGAAGCCCCTGCGGCGTGATTTGCCAGGGGCCCAGCCGGGGGCGGCTTGGTTTCATGCGTCGGATACTTTCGTTTCCAACCAGGACACTCACTTCCGAGGTCTGAGCACGATCAAGCTGCTCATAGCCAAAGAAACCTCCCTGCCACCGGGCGAGTATCGGATAGAGGGCAATCTGCGCGCCGCCACTGTGGCCGACAATCCGGGTCAGTTCGAGAAGCGTGACTTTGAACTGCGTCATGGACTCATCGCCGAACTGAGGCCGATCAAGCTGGAATGCCTATCTAAAGACCGTTGGAACCTTTCTAATAGCCTCACGGATACAGCAGAGCGTTGTCGGGAATGGATCAAGACGACACTAGAGCAGGAACTGGAAAACGATGAGCAAGAGCGCACGCTCATTCTCGCGATGGTGCTCGGCAGCACGGAAAGCTCCTCCGTGGAAATGGAGAAGCCTTTCCGGCAAACCGGCACCGTCCACATCTTCGCCGTCAGCGGTCTGCATGTGGGCATTGTCGCCGCCATCTTTTGGATGCTCTTGAAGCCCTTCGGCGCGTCTCGCTCGGCGGTGCTCGCCATCATAATACCAGCCCTCTTCGCTTACGCCTTCATCACCGGGCTTCGACCCTCCACCATACGCGCTGCCGTCACCGCTTCTGTTTTCCTTTGCGGAGCCCTTCTCCAACGAAGGTCCGATCTCCTGAACAGCCTCGGGGCCGCCGCGCTCATCATCCTCGGCTTCGATACGCAGCAACTCTTCAGCGCTGGGTTTCAGCTCTCCTTCATCGTCATCGCCGCCATCGGCCTGCTTACCCCGCTTTTCACAAGACCCTTTCTCTCGTGGATTCATCCCGATCCCTTCATCCCCATCTCATTGCTGACGCCGCAGCAAAATCAATGGAGCGGATTCAGGGGCTGGCTCGTGAGCCTCTTCGCTGTCTCCGCCGCCGCCACCGCAGGTAGCATTCCCTTGATGATTAGTCATTTCGCCATCGCCACGCCCATCTCCGTCGTGGCCAATATGGCGCTGGTGCCGTTGAGCTTTCTCGTGCTCTTCACTGCTATTCTTCGTCTCCTCTGCGGGCTGCTCGGTCTCACCTTCTTCCAGTCCCTTTTAGGCAATGCCGACTGGGCCTTGGCGAAGCTGGCCTTTCTGAGCGCTTCCCTTTTCGCCTCCGTGCCCGGTGCCTATTTCAATGTCCCTACCACGGATCAATGGCACTCCAAACCACCCGCTGAACTCACCATCCTCCGAATGCCCGGCGGTGGGGCCGCTCAACATCTCCGCATCGGCCCCAGTGACTGGCTCTTCGATGACGGCAGTAAACGGGATTTTCAGTATCTCCTCCGCCCTTATCTCGCCCATCGTGGCGTGAATGATTTGGAGGGCCTTTTCCTGAGCCACACCGATTCCGAGCACATCGGCGGAACGTTGCCCCTGTTGAATGAACTGCCGATCCGACAAATTTATCAGCCCACTCCAGAGACCAAACGAAACACGGCCAGCTTCCGCTTACTCAAAACGCAGGGACTCGTTCCGCACGGCCTCAGCACGGGCCAGCAGGTCATTTTCCCCTCGCCCACGGACTTCGATTATCGCGCCACTGTGCTCTATCCCGCGCCCACCTCCAGCGTCCGCCAGAGCAATGACCGCTCGCTCATCATGCGGTTCGACTTCGACTCATTCCGCCTCCTCTGGTGCAACGACGCCGGCTTCATCACCGAGAAAACCCTCCTTGAAACCTGCCGCCCCGAAGACCTCCGCTGCGACATTCTCATCCGCAATCACAACCCCACAGACTTCTCCATGCTATCCGAGTTCCTCAGCGCCGTTCAGCCAAGAGTCATCATCTCCTCCAACGATCCCACCTTTGCTGATGAACGATTGCCTGACCGCCTACGGTTGGAGTGTCAATCACGGCATATTCGCCTGTTGGATCAGAAAGAAACCGGAGCCGTGACCCTGCGCTTCTGGCCAGACAATGTGGAATTCAGCACGTTCCATCCGTCGGAAGGGTTTAGGCTGTCGCCAGCTCGTTCAGTGAAATCTGAATAGCAGCAGTGAAAGCAGGATTGTCATAGGAATTGACGCAACTGGGAGAAGTCTGCATATTGAATTCATGACGCAGCTAGCCATTCAGTTGCCAGATGAACTCGGAGCCTATGTAGATAGCGCTGTGCAAGAAGGTTCATTTGCAAGTAAGGATGATTTCTTTGCCAATCTCCTCTACAACTTCAAAGCCCAAGAAGAAGAGGCGTTAAGCGACGAAGATACGTTAAAAATCAACTCGCTACGTGCGGACCTGCAAATTGCAGCCAATCAACTGGATCAGGGTGCGCGCGTGCAAGATTGGAGTCTGGAAGCATTCCTTGCTGAAATGCACCTGGCACGAAAGGCAGTGAAGGCAGGCTGATGTTCACCATCGTTCGCTCTACCCAGTCCACCAAGGATTATGCTGAAATCTGGCGCTACATCGCCGAAAGCAGTGAAGTTGAAGCGGACAAATTCATCGTGCGCCTTGATGAACGGGTTGAGATGCTCGCGTTGAACAATTTAGTAGGCCGACCTAGACCAGAACTGGGAGACGCGTATCGAAGCCTGCTCTTTGGTAAGTATGTGGTTTTTTATCGGCCCACATTGAATGGCATTGAGCTTCTGCGTGTGCTCCATTCAGCGCGTGATCTCAAAAGACTTCGTTTCCCAAAGTGATCTCGTCTCCTATCTCGTGAGCCGATCCGTCACATCCCCGCGCTTCATCTCATCCGGAATCTGGCCCACAAACCGAGGCTGAAGCCCGATGTTCTCGAAGAGGTCATTCACCTGACGTAGCGTGATCTTGTCCGGGTCTTCGATCTCGAAATAAACCATCTCGTGCGCCACATCCACTTTGTAACGAGCAGCCAGCATGTCCATCTGGTGGCTGAGATGCATTTGCTTGTCTCCTGTGCGGAGGCCGGGGGCATAGACGAGTAGTTCGATCATGGGATTGAGGAATATGCTGAGTGTAAGTGGAAATCCTGCCCCGTGTCCAGAATTCAGTGCGCCAGTTCTCACTGGGTCAGTTCATGAGATTCAAGCCGAAGCCCAGCTCTCCAGACTCCCGCTTTACATCCCCCTTTCACCGTGCGAGATAAGCCGCCGTTTGCCCTCATTTCATCCTTCATCCTTTCCCCTCGATGCCCAAAGACACCTCCATCAAAAAGATTCTCCTCATCGGCTCCGGCCCCATCGTCATCGGTCAAGGATGCGAGTTCGACTACTCAGGCGTGCAGGCCTGTAAAGCGCTGAAGGAAGAAGGCTACACGGTGGTGCTCGTAAACTCGAATCCCGCGACGATCATGACCGATCCCGAGTTCGCGGATCGCACCTACGTCGAACCCATCACGCCGGAGATCGTCGAGAAGATCATCATTCAGGAAAAGCCCGACGCCCTGCTGCCGACACTAGGTGGCCAGACCGCGCTGAACTGCGCCATGTCCCTCTGGAATGCGGGCACCCTGACAAAGCACAACGTCCGCATGATCGGCGCGAATGCCGAGGCCATCGAAAAGGGCGAGGACCGGCTCAAGTTCAAGAACGCCATGCTCAAGATCGGGCTCGATCTGCCGAAGTCCGGT
>JANYJH010000099.1 GCA_025361865.1 Phragmitibacter sp. | reverse complement strand
CTTCATTCACGATTTCATCGCCGAGGGAAAGCTGGGTAAAGTCTTCACGCTTCATCAGGAGCGCGCCAAGCTCGGCAAGGCTCGCAGCGTCGAGAACGCCCTCTGGAGCCTTGGCGTGCATGATGTCGCCGTTTTGCTTTACCTTGTAGGCGAGAAACCAACCGACGTCAGCGCCTTCGGCCATCGCGGACTGCAAGCCGACATCGAAGACGACCTTTATCTCCACCTTGCCTTTCCCAGCGGTATCAAAGCCACACTGCATAACTCTTGGCTCTGGCCTGAAGACTCACGCATGCTTCGTGTCATAGGTGAACGCGGGATGCTCGTCTATGACGAGAAGGCGCAAAAGGTCACGCTGTTGAAGAAGACCATCGACACCGCGCTGAACAACGTCGATGCCGGAAGCGAGATCGTCTTTGAAGGAGCCGCCGAACCGCTCAAGCTCGAACTGCAACACTTCCTCGATTGTATCCAAACCAGACAGACACCCGTGTCTGATGGAAGCAACGGCGTCGAGGTTATCCGCGTGATGGAGCTTGCAGGGCAAAAGGACGAATTATGAAGGCGGAAGGATGAAATACTGAACCTTTCCTTCCACTTTGCTGCTTTTCATCCTTCATCCCTCTGCCTTCATCCTTTCAAAATGAGCCACTACTCCCACCCCACAGCGATCGTTGATGACGGAGCCAGCATCGGCACTGGCACGAAGATCTGGCACTTCGCTCACATCAGCCCCGGTGCCGTCATAGGCGAGCGCTGCATCTTCGGTCAGAACACGATGGTCGCGGACGGTGTGAAGATCGGGAACAACGTCAAAGTTCAGAACAACGTCGCCATCTACACCGGCACCGTCATTGAAGATGATGTTTTCCTCGGTCCCTCGTGCGTCCTGACCAACGTCACTAATCCCCGCTCTCAGGTTAAACGGCACAGCCTCTACGAGCCAACCACCATCCGTCGCGGCTCTACGGTGGGCGCGAACGCCACGCTCGTCTGCGGCATCACGCTGGGGCGCTACGCTTTCATCGCCGCAGGAGCCGTCGTCGCCAAAGACGTGCCAGACTACGGCTTTATCGTCGGCGTTCCCGGCAGACTGAAAGGCCACATGAGCCGCCACGGCCATCTCTTAAATTTCGATGAAAGTGGCAAGGCCACCTGTCCCGAATCCGGCTTCGTTTATCAGAAGACCGACAGCGCTGTGAAATGCCTAACGCTCGATGAAGAAGCTCCCTTGCCCGCTGAACTTAGTGAGGGCAAGGTGAGCTATGATGAGTTTAAAGCGTGAGAAACGTGATACAGGCAACCTGCCTGTTCATTTTTATAACTACACAATCTAGGCAGCCTGTATCACGCTCGTCTGATTCCATCCTCGAAAGGATATTAGAAAGTGTGGCTTCGCGCATTCCCCCCCAAAGCGGACTTGCACAAGCGGCCATCTGATGGTTTCAAAGGGGCGCACAGGGTGGCTGAGTTTCCGGCCACTCCTCCTTGATAACCTTATTCACTTTTCTCATGCCCGTTCCTCTTCTCGACGTTAACGCCCAGAACCACCCGCTCGAAGCGGAATTCACCGCTGCCTTCACCCGCGTCTTTAAGAGCGGCATCTTCATTCAGGGGCCGGAAGTCACGAAGTTTGAAGAAGAGATCGCGAAGCTCGTCGGCGCGAAACACTGCATCGGCGTGTCCTCAGGAACGGATGCGATCTTGCTCGCGCTCATGGCCCTTGGCATCAAGGCGGGAGATGAAGTGCTGGTGCCTACTTTCACGTTCTTTGCCACGGCAGGCTGTGTCTCGCGCCTTGGAGCCGTCCCGGTGTTCGTGGACTCCTGCCCGATTTGTTTCAACATCGACGTGGCAGACGCCCGTGCGAAGATTACGCCGAAGACGAAGGCCATCATCCCGGTGCATCTCTTTGGTCAAAGCGCAGACATGGACGAGGTGATGGCTTTGGCGAAGGAGCATGGCTTGTTCGTGATCGAAGACGGCGCACAAGCCATCGGCGCAGGCTACAAGGGTAAGGGCGTGGGCACCCTCGGCGACTTCGGCACTTACAGCTTCTTTCCCTCAAAGAACCTCGGCGGCTTCGGTGACGGCGGCGCGTTGGTTTGCAATGACGACAAGTTGGCTGACTTCGCCCGCATCCTGCGCGCGCATGGATCGAAGCCGAAATACTACCATCACTATGTCGGCGGGAACTTCCGTCTTGATCCGCTACAAGCCGCGATGCTGAGCGTGAAGCTGCCGCACTACGCGGAATACACCGCCAAGCGCCAGGCCAATGCCGCCTACTACACGGCACAGCTTTTGAAGGTAAAAGGAATCGTGCAAGCCGATCCGGCTCACTGCCAATGCGCCAGCAAACAAGACGCCGCGCTGGCCGCTGCGGAAGCGAAGATCGTCCTTCCTGTGGGCTACGAGCATAATAAGCACATCTGGAATCAGTTCACGCTGCGCCTCATCGGCGAAGGCAAACGCGATGCGTTCAAGGAGTTCCTGAACGCGAAGAAGATCGGCTGTGAAGTTTATTACCCGGTCACGATGGATCAGCAGCAGTGTTTTGCGGATACGCCGGAGGCTTCCCGTCAGGGCTGTGAGGTCGCGCATCGTCTCGCCGGTGAAGTCGTCAGCATTCCGATTTATCCTGAGCTTTCCCAAGCGCAGAAGGATGAGGTCATCGCGGCCATTACTGAGTTTGTCAGCCTTTAGAGATTCCGCTTAAGCTTCAAGGGAGTGACTGCTTGAACCTTGGATTTGGATCTTTCCTTGCGCCTTCATGCTGAAATCCCTCATCATCGACAACGCCTTCGATTCAGTTTACGCCATCTCCGGCGCGCTGAAGATGGCTTTGACGATGATGGTCGGCAGTAACACGGACATCATCGCCGGATGGGTGGTGGCGCTGTGCCTCATGCTCATTCTCGGCTGCTGGGAATACTCACAAAATCCGGCCACACTCCGACGCGGTGCGTGGCTGGTCTTGCGCTCGTTAGGCATCGCCTTGCTGGTGCTCGTGGCGGCCATTCAGTTCGGCAGTAAGGTCACGGAGTTGGACTTAAAGAAGATCAAAGACGTGAACGCTCACGGGGTTCGGTTGCACTTGAGCCCTGACCTTACGAAGACTCTCAAGGCGGACCAATGGCGGCTTTACGCACCGCCTAGCAAGCTCTCGATGGACCGCGTTTTCCTAGCTTCAGCCGGAATGGAACAAAGTCCCTCTGCACAAAAAGTGATGAATCAGGGCGGGGGCTTCTACATGCTGCGGGGTGATAACTTGTGGCTCTCCAGTCCGAGTGCTGACACGCCGCAGAAGGATGGTCGCAAGTATTACCTCATCAAGGAAGCCGCGTGGGTGCGGATCATCCGTGGAATGGTGAATGCTCTTATCATCGGAGGAAGCATCGCTTTGTTCCTGCGACGCTTCGTTCCCGTCTGCTGGCCGGTCTTGCGACAGCTCTTTTCCAGCCGTGCGGTTCAGATCGGTTCGATGCTCTTTGTCCTGCTTTACGGGGCCCATCAGTGGCGCTTCCTGAGCCAGACCCATGCAATGCAAATGGTGACTTCTCGCGATGATGATGGCTACATGATGCAGCGACTCATCGACGCGCATGATCTGGGAACGATGGACCCGAACCGCGTCTCGAACAATGCTTACGGTGCCATCGGTTATTACCCTTACGCGCTGGTGCCAGCGTTGCTGGGGAAGCTGGGCATCCCGATGTCGCTGGAGTTTCTTAACGTCATCACGCGCGGGCTGAAGATCGTGTTTTCACTGGGGATGCTGCTGGCGGGCTGGCTTCTGGCGAGCCGACACTTCACTGCGCGGGCTGCTCCGTGGGCAGCGGCGCTGTTGTTCACGAACTACGGCTTCCTCGCCTATTCCTCCTATCCCTTTTATCCTGATGTCTTCATGGCCATGTTCTCCTTGCTCGCGCTCGTTTGCGTGCTGGAGCTACTGGATCGTTGGGATGACCGCGCTTTCATTTTTGCCGTGATCTTCGCATCCATCTCCGTGGCCACGAAGTTTCTCACGTTCTTGCTTTTCCCGCTGGTGGTCATCGTAGGTTCGTGGTCCGTCTGGCGTTACAAACCTTATGCCAAGGGACTGCTTCGTTTCCTGGCGGAGCGCGGCGTCATCGCGACCGGACTGGGCTTGGGCGTCTACTTCTTCTGCAATCCCTACTTGAACTACAACCGTGACTGGATCGCGCCCAATGGCAAGATGGCGCAGGGAATTTACAGCACGGACAGTCCGAATCTGGTAGCCGCGAATGCCGCGACTGTGCAGACGTGGCTGGACAGTTGTTACAGTCTTTTCACGGATCACTCGGAGACATGGATCGTCAGTCTAGTGATCCTCGCCGCCGTGCTTGGCCTCGTCTTGGGTCTTATCTTCCGGGATGTTCGCAGGCATCCCTGGTTCGCCAAGCTCGCGGTGCTGTTCGGTTATGCCACCCTCTTCCAGTGGTATCTTTACAAGACGCTCTCGCTGCCAGCGGCCCTTGATCCACGGTTGCTCCTGCCCATCTATCCCCTGCTCCACCTAGCTTTCGTGCTCATCGTTCTCGGCATTCATGATGCGTTGACGGGTCGGCGTAAATCCCTTTGATCATGTCCTCTCCTGTTCGCACGAAGCTCGTTCAAGCCCTGCTCATCGCAGGCTTGCTGACGCTGTTCTGGCCGCGACTAGGGAACGTGATCACCTTCTATCAGCAGTTCGGCAAACCACCCGCCACCTCCGATCTGGGCGACTGGCTCAGAGAGATCAAGCTGCCTCCTGATGCCAGCATCGTCACCAGTCTTCAGTCTTATTTCCCGGAAGAATATGTGAAGGTGAATGAAGGCCAATGGCAGCCTGGGCCTCTGGAAAAATATCTGTTCCAGTCCCGAGAACTGCCCGCCCTCTACATCGAGGACAAGAACTACTACGAGTCCTTCTTTGGCCGCAAGGTTGGCCGGAACGGCTTCAACACCTCTCAGCAGCGCACCATCCATGATGAAGGCCAAGCCTTCTACACGAAGCTGCGCACGAACCAACTCTTCCCCTATGTCCGCATTCGTGAGGGGTCTGAGATTGATGCCACCAATCAGCTCGCACCCGGCAGTGTGCGGTTTCAGGCTTACGCCAATCCTTATGCCTTCGCTAAGAACCTGTTGGAAGAGGCAGAGAGCAATCCCCTGACACCTCGATTGGCGAAACCTTCCACCATCGGAATGCTCCATCTGACGGTAGCGAAGATGGACAGCCCAGGGCTCTCCGTGAAGCTGGAAGGACTGGATGGCAAAACCGAAGTGCTTCCCTTTGATCCTCCCTGCACGGCAGCCACGGCGACCACGGAGCGCTTCCTCTGGCTTGATCCACCGCGTGATGTGAAGTCTGTCAGCCTCGTGGCAGCCGATGGCACAATGGTTGATCTGGGCCAGTTCGTCAGCTTCAGAGCTTATGCCGCCTTACCCATCGCACTGAATCCAACGGCTTACTCTTTCAGCATCAAGCCTGACTCTAAAGCCGCCACCTTGGGTGATGTGCAGACGCTCTTAGACGAGCGGCCCAGCAAGAAATCAGCCGTCACTGTGCCCATGAACCTGCGGATCAAGGTGACGCTGTCCGCTCTGCGCCCCACTCATCTGCAAAGCCTCTTCCTTGTGTTTGAAGAAGCTCCCGCTAAAGAAAATTCGCTAACAGTTACGGCAGAATTTGAAGATGGATCGCT
>JANYJH010000080.1 GCA_025361865.1 Phragmitibacter sp. | reverse complement strand
GCTTCGGGAGCGGCTAAGCCAACGGCCATCACCATGTAGCCAAGCTGCGAGAGCGTGGAATAGGCGAGCACTTTCTTGATGTCGTTCTGCTGAGTGGCCATCAGGGCGGCCATTAGAGCGGTAATGCCGCCCACCCACATGATAACTGTGGAAGCGGTTCCACCTTCGATGAAAAGGAAGTGCGTCCGAACCAGCATGTAAACACCCGCCGCGACCATCGTGGCGGCGTGGATCAAGGCAGAAACAGGAGTCGGGCCTTCCATCGCATCTGGAAGCCAGACGTGCAGCGGTGCTTGAGCGCTCTTGCCCATCGCGCCGAGGAAAATGCCCAAGGCTGCGATGGTCATAATGCCCGCGTTTTGAGCGGAGATCGCGTGGAGGTTGCCTTGGGCCATGCTGCCTTTAAGTCCTTCAAAACTAAGGTCGTCATTGTTGAGAGCAAACAAAATCAGGATGCCCGTCATGAAGCCGAAGTCGCCGACGCGGTTCGTGATGAACGCTTTCTTGGCCGCATCGCTGGCGGATGGCTTCTCAAACCAGTGACCGATCAGGAGATAAGAACTGACGCCGACGAGTTCCCAGAAGAGGAACATCATGATCAGGTTGTCAGCCAGCACGATGCCGATCATCGAGAACATGAAGAGCGAGAGCGCACCGAAGAAGCGTGCCTTGCCCTTGTCATCTGCCATGTAGGCTGTGGAATAGATGTGAACGAGCATCCCGACGAAGGTTACGATGAAGAGCATTCCCCGACTCTGATTGTCCAAGATCGCGCCGATGTTCACATGGAAGTCGCCGATATTGAGAAATGGGATGAGCGCGACGGAAAGTTCTTCTTTAGGACCGGCGAGCAGCAGCACCGCGCCGACGCAGATGACGACCGAGACTGCCGTGGAAATGAGATGGGCGAAGTTCTTTAGCAGGCTGTGGAAAAGCAGAATCGTCAGTGCTGATGCGAAGGGCAACAGCAGGATGATTCCGGGCAGCGTGTGAGGGTCCATCGTTATTAGCCTTTGAGATTGTCCACCGCGCCGACATCCACGCTATGCTTCGTGCGATAGAGCGCGACGATGATGGCGAGACCAACGGCCACTTCCGCCGCCGCCACGGTGATGGTGAAGAAAACGAGCGCCTGTGCATTGTAGTCTGGCAGGCCATCGGTGAGATGGAAGCGGGAGAAGGCCACCAGCGTCAGGTTCGCCGCGCTGAGCATCATTTCCAGACACATGTAGATGGTCAGAATGTTCCGCCGCGCCACGACGCCCGTGAGGCCGATCGCGAAGAGAATACCGCTGACGAAGAGGTAGTGATTCAGGGTAATCATACTCAATTCACTTCGCGTTTGCTAAGAAGGACGACTCCAACCGTGCCCACGAGGAGCAGACAGCCGATCAATTGAATTTGGAAAGGGTAGCGGTTGAATAAGGTCTGGCCCACGAGCTTGGCATCCGGCAGGGTGCTGTTCTGGAGATCCGCTTTGATCGTGTCCAGTTTTTGAACCTGTGCGGCCGTTTGGTAATTAATAGGCACGTCGGCCACGGTCTTGTTGCCCATTTCGTTCTTACTGAGAACGCTTCCGAGTTGAACCAAGAAGATGACGGCCAAGGCGATGCCTCCGACGACGGCGAGCATGTTCGGCTTGCGACCCGCTTCAGCGCGGATGTCGAGCAGCATGATGATGAAGAGGAATAAGACCATCACTGCGCCGGCATAGACGAGGATTTGAATGGTGCCAATGAAGTAGGCGTCAAGGCTGATGAACAAGGCGGCGAGGCCCACAAAGCTGACCACCAGTGAAAGGGCGCTGGCCACGGGATTGCGGCAGATCACGACTAACGCGCCGAAGATCAGCATGAGCAGTGAGAAAAAGTAGAACAGCGGCGCAGGCATGGTTACTTCAGTTCATTCCACTTGTTGACGAGACCGATGCGCACACCGCCGATTTCGTAGAGCTTCTTCTTATCATGGACCATCTCAGCACGGGTCGTGCCCGTGATGGCGTAATCCTTGCGGAGATAGATGGCCTGCTCGGGACAGACTTCTTCGCACATGCCGCAATAGATACAGCGGATCATGTCGATCTTGAATTCTCTGGGGCGCTTCTCCACCTTGGCCCATTTATCCGTGGAGGGGATTTCCTCTGGCGTAATGGTGATGGCTCGTGGAGGGCAAATGAA
>JANYJH010000066.1 GCA_025361865.1 Phragmitibacter sp. | reverse complement strand
TCTCAAGGGCCGCAGCGCGCTTCAGGGCCTCGCCGGGCTGGTGGAGTTGGAAAATCTCTACCTCTATGGTTGCGAGGGGCTGGAGGACACCGCCGCGCTGGCAGGATTGAAGGGATTGAGAGAGCTGGACTTGTCATACTGCACGGGTCTCATGGGCAGAGGCGCGCTTCAGGGCCTCGCCGGGCTGGTGGAGTTGGAAAATCTCTACCTCTATGGTTGCGAGGGGCTGAAGAAGCAGGAGGTGGAGGCCCTCAAGAAGAAGCTGGGGCCTCATTGCCAAGTTTATTGGCCATGAACCGTCCTAACGGGAGGTGTAAACGCAACGGGAGCCCGGAGAGTCCCTCTTCAAGGCCAGCTCACCTCTTTTCCTTGCCGACTGTGAGAGAACCGAGAAGGCGCGCACGAACCTGGTGCCGCATGTCTGTTTTCGATGCTCTGCCCGTTTTTCCCTAGGTAAACCGAAAATCTCATACGCTAAACGCGAAACGTCTTTTTGCCCTCCGTAAACGTCCCGGTGGGCCTGGTAAACGTCTTTTTGCCCTCCGTAAACGTCCCGGCACGCCTGGTAAACGTCCCGAGGAGGCCGATAAACGTCCCTTCGCCCTCCGTAAACGTCCCGAGGGGCCCGGTAAACGTCCCGGCACGCTGGGTAAACGTCTGGCGGAGGCCGGTAAACGTCTGGCAGACGCCGGGTAACGTCTTGACGGGGGGCGTAAGCGACTTCTCCGCGCTCAATAGAGATTTCCCTGGCGGTCGGAGGCGTTTGGCGGCCAGAGGGAGCGCACCGCCAGAGAGAGCCGGAGCGGGTCAGGGGCCGCAGACCCGGTTCGTGGCCTGCGGGGTGATTTATTCTTGGATAAAATGTGCTCGCTTATTGAAAAAAAGGAATAGAATGGCACACCCCTCGCCAACCTACATCCCCTCTATTCACCATGGAAACTTATCAGGCCTTTCAGAATCGCAGTGCGCAAACCGTTGCCGTCATCAATCAATACCTGCCCGCCCTGCAGCTGGGCAGCACCGGCGCCGCAGAACTGAGCGCGCAGTCCCAGGCTCTCAATGCGCTCGCGCAGCTTCGGGATGATGCCTTAGCAGCTTACGACACCGCGAACAATGCGGAGAACCAGGGTTACCTAGCCGTCCAGCGGCTCACGCTCTCCCTGCCCCAGGTGGCTGAGGGAGAGCTGGATGACGGGGTGGATGCGGAGCATGACCTGCTTCATCTGCTCTCCCCCGCCTACGCCATCACGCCACGCACCACGGAAATGGCGCTGGAGCGTGGGAAAAAGGTGGTGAGTGCTCTGACGAAGATCAATGCCTACCTCACCTCCCGCACCCCGCCCCGTGGCCCGGTGACCAGTGGTGGGAAGGGCGCGGCGGACCTCACCGCCAGCATGAATGCGCAGCCCGCGCTGGAGCAGACCCTGGAGGACCGCGCGGCGGAGGTCACGCAGACCCGCACCGAACTCCGGAATGCCGCCTCAGCTCTGGACCGGCTGAACAAGCGCTTCTACAGCAAGCTTCTAGGGGAAGCCCGCACGAATGCCGCGCTGGCTACGGCCTTGTCCCAGATCCTCACCGAGTCCGCCAACCTGCCGGGCACGCTCGGCATCAAGAGCCTCCTTCAGGGCGGCAGCAACGGCCTCCAGATCCTCCTCAGCTACGAGAACGGCACCTTTGATAGCACCGCCACCAGCACCGTGGAATGGCAGGTGGTGGGCACGGACAGCGACTTCATCCACAGCGCCCCCGCTGATCCCAGCGGAAACGCCCTCGGCCCCTTCAGCGTCGGCCAGACCCTCAAGCTCCGCACCCGCGTGACCAATGGGAACGGAACGACGACGGGCAGCGTGCGGACGCTGGTCATGGCGGCGGTGTGAGAAGCCTCTGGGAACCAAACCCCGGTCTTACCTACCTAAGTTATGTCCAAGAAACTCCAGCTCGCCTTCGCCTTCGCCTGATCTGCGGACGGCGGGTCGTTAGTGCTTAGGACGCAGAGGGTCGGGATGGATTGGTCACGGATGAGGCTGGGGGCGGCTTCAGGTCAAGCGGTGGCTGGAAATCTTCTTTGGCCTCGCCGCGCTGACAGGCTGGCTGAGACGCGGAGGGATACTCTTGCTGAACTTCTGCATCGCCGCATTCATTATCGCCATGGTCATCGCGATGGCGGGAGGATTGAACGTCGAATGCGGCTTGTTGAGAAGAAAGGAGTCCGCCGAGCTTCGGCGGTTCAGCATCAGAAGCCGCATTTAATTCCTGCCGCCGAAGGCTCTGCGGACTACTCTCTCACCAGCGTCATCACACATTCCAGATGCCGCGTCTGCGGGAAAAGATCAAAGGGCTGCACGCGCTTCAATTCATAGCCGGTGGCCAGGAAACGAGTGAGATCCCGCATCTGCGTGGCGGGATTGCAGGAGACATAAACCACGGTCCTCGGCGCATAGACGAAGAGCTGATCCAGAAAGCCATCCCCGCAACCTGCCCGCGGTGGATCAATGATGACGGCGGTCTCCGCTCCGGCATGAGTGATGCCGGCGAAGATGTTCTCCGCGCTGCCGGCGATGAAGCGGCAGTTCGTAATGCCGTTGATCTCCGCGTTATGCTTCGCTTTCACGATGGCGCTTTCGGAGATTTCGATGCCCGTGACTTCCTCAAAGGATTGCGCATTGGCGATGCCAAACAAGCCGCTGCCGCAATAGGCGTCCATCAGGTAACGCGCCCCGCTGGCCTTCGCTTCATCGCCCACATAACGGACGAAGGCGGGGAGGATGAAGGGATTGTTCTGGAAGAAGTCACCCGCTTGGAATTCAAAACGAATGCCGTCCACGATTTCCACGGCGATCTGTGAAGCCTCCGTGAGCACCGCGCCTTGGGAGGCCCGCATGAGCAGGGTGGCTCCGCGCTTGTAGCGTCCGGCATTGGCCTGAACGTCAGCGCGTATGTCAGCCAGTTTGCCATTGAGCTCCGGCATGGCGATGTCGCAATGCTTCACATCCACGATGCGGAACCGGCTAGTGGCTTCGAGGAAGCCGATCTCGCGAATGGCTCCATCCCGAGGCTGGGCGAAGTGCGGCGTGATCTTCGAGCGATAGCCCAACTGCCTCGGAGACTCGATCACGTCTTCCACGGGAAACTCGATGCGGGCCATGTGTTGGAGCAACTCCGCGACTTGCTGCTTCTTCCAAGCCAACTGCGCGGGGTAAGAAAGGTTCTGATACTGGCAGCCACCGCAACGGGCGAACAGGGGACAGATCGGCTCCACACGATCTGGCGAAGGCTCCACGATCCGCACGAGATCTGCTTGGCTGTAGTTCTTATGATTCGCGTGAACCCGGGCGATGATCAGCTCACCAGCCAGCGCAAACGGGACGATGACCACCCAACCGTCCACGCGGCCAATGCCGTGACCGAGATTCGAGACATTATCAATGCGCAGCTCAATCTCCTGATGATAAGCGAAAGGGTGGGGGACGAATTTCTTGGAGGGGAGGCGCATGAGGGAAAGGATGAGGGCGGAAGGATGAAGGATGAAGGCGGAAGAATTAAGAATTAAGAATTAAGAATTAAGAATGAAGGACGAGGGGTGAAGGACGAAGGACGAAGGATGAAGGAAGGGTGAAGGACGAAGGAAGGACGAAGGATGAAAACAGAAAGGGCTGCAAGGTTTATAATTGGTAGGAACTCTTGATGCCTTCGGATTCATCCTTCATCCTTCCGCCTTCCTCCTTTCATTTGAACTTGTCCCGTTTCAACATCTATGGCGACTTCTGGCTGCGGGCCCTGCGGCAGGGCGCGCGTTCATGCCCTTGGTATCTGGAGCCGGTCTTCATCGGGGGCTGCACGGTTTTGTTTTTCGTGGTTCTGAAGAAGACGCGGAACGCGGTGGCTTCTAATCTTCGGATCATTCATCCAGGGGCTTCTAGGTGGATGAGTCAGCTTCGCGTGTTACGCGTCTTTTGGAACTTCGCGTGGACCTTAGCGGACCTCATGCACGTCCGCTTGGGTGAAGAGGTCATCAGTTGGGAAATCGTCGGGAAGGAGTATCTGGAAGCGCTGGAGAACTCAACGGCGGGTTCCATCCTGCTCACGGCGCACATGGGAAATTATGATGTGGCGGCACCCATTTTCGCGCCTTGTTTCAAGCAAAAGATTCACATGGTGCGCACGCCGGAGCGTCAACGCGAAAGCCAGGAGTTCCATCAGCAGAAGCGCCAGGAAGAGCAGTCCAGCACCTTCGTCATTCACTACAACGAGCCGGGAAACATGCTCGGCGTGGAGCTGGCGCGTTGCCTTGGCGAAGGCGATGTGGTGGCCATTCAGGGGGATCGCATCCTCTTCGATGTCTCACCGATGACGGTGAATTTTCGTGAAGGGATCACCTGGAATCTGCCGCGTGGTCCGTTCATGCTCGGCATGGTGGCCAAGGCGGCGATCTATCCCGTGTTCATCATTCGCATGGGGTATCGGCGTTATCGAATCGAAGCCTTTCCGGCGATTGAAATGAGTCAGCATCGCGAAGGCCGAGAGGCGGCGCAAAAGGAAGCGGCGCAGCGTTGGAGTGAGGTGCTGGCGAGCATGGTCGTGAAGCATTGGCGGCAGTGGTTCGTGTTTGAGCCTGTCTTTGGAGAGCAGGTTTCAGCTTCACAAAGTTCCGGTGAAACGACGGCGAGCCCTGAGGAAACCAAGCCGTGTCTGGAGATCAAAGCGAACCATCAGCGCACCGCTGGGCCCGTTTTCACGGCATCAACAGGCTTTGGTTTGTGGTCGCTTTTGATGATGATCCAGTGGCTAGGTTCGTGGCAGCCGCTCAACACGTTCACACAGATCATGGCTTGGCTGTGCCTTCCGCTGCTCTGGTTCCTGATGTGGGTGCTCGTGCTGATGCTCTTCATTTTGGTCTCGCTGGTTTCCACGAAGCTGTTCCGTTTGAATGAACAGGTTTGCGCAACACTCTCCACAGGTCTGCTGCTTATGGGAGGCAGTTGGCTGGCTTTAAACACGCTACACAGTGCCTCCATGCCGTGGCTGGGATGGGCGTGGTTTGCGGGCTTGGCGGTCTTTGCTGTCAGAGCCGTTCAAACAAAGTATGGTCTCAATCCCGTGCGGTAATCCTGCTTAAGCGGATCGTTCAGGTGGATGAGAAAAGGATTCGAGCGCGGGCTCTCATCATCCCAGCAGGATGGTAGCTATTAGTCGGGGGTCGAGGTCGCATCGACCGACCACCCCCGGTGGAGTTCTTACCCGATGGAGCATGAATCCAGCATGTGTCCCAGTTCAAAGGGCACTAGAAGTGCGCCGGGAGAACATCGCTGCGAGCGGCCTGTGGTTAGCGCGCTGCTGGCACCCGCCTTACCCAGCGACGTCATGGGTTTGCTTTCTCGCTTTGCTCGCCTGTCCAGGGGTGTTCGTCGCTAGCGCTCCTCGACCCCCGGCTAATGGCTTTCATCCCGCTGGGATTGAGTGGGTTGCTTAGCCATGCGAGAACCCTCGGAAATACTTGGGCTCATGCAAAGAGAATCGCGGGTGCCCATGCGGGGTTTCGCAAGGAAAGGACAGCAGGGGTGTTCCTCGGTTCGGGTGCGCCTTGGTTGGCAGAAATGCCAGCAAGGGCGTTTTTGCAACCTACGCCATCAAATCGCTGGCGCTTGGTGCCAGATCATAGCGCGAACCTGAAGCCTCCAAAGGTGCCATACGCCTCCGCAACGTCGAGACACCAGCGGCCCTCGATAGCGTGTTAGCAGCCCTGCCGCACTTGCAGGTGGGATGTCGCCAACGCACAGTCTCTTTACAATCCGCCGATTACGCCGAAGACAGAGGCACATGATGTCCATGTTTCCTTCCGCCCGCCTTGGCTTTGCCGCTTTTCTTGCCACCGCCTCTCTTTCTTTATCAGCGCAGGCGGACCTGCCGTATGGCCTGACCCAGCGAGTGTCCGTCAAAGCCTTCCTCACTGGCAAGATGCCGCCGCTCGGCCCTGGCGTCTCCGGCAACTGGAAGACCGTCCCGGCGTTCCCGAACCTCCCCTTCAAGAACGCCCTCGGCCTTTGCACGCTGCCCGGTTCCTCGCGGCTCGTCGTGTGGGAGCGCGAAGGCCGCGTGTGGTCCTTTGAGAACAAGGCGGATGTCACGGACAAGAAGCTCATTCTGGACGTAAGCGACCGCTGTCAGGGCTGGGATGATTCCGGCCTGCTCGGCATCGCCTTTCATCCGCAGTTTCAGCAGAATCACTTCGTCTTTGTGAGCTACACCTGGGTTCAACCGGGCACCGTTGTCGGAAATCCGAATGTGCGTCCGCCTGTTGATAAGGCGAACCGGGACCGCCTCGCGCGCTTCACCTTGGATGCCAATGGCGTGGCCATCCCCGGCTCGGAACTGGTGCTGATTGATCAGGAAGCGCGCACCGTGTGGCATAACGGCGGCGGCATGTTCTTCCATCCCAAGAACGGCTTCCTGTATGTGACGGACGGCGATGACGAAAACGATGACGCGCAAATCATCGACCGAAATCTCTTCGGCGGCATCTGGCGTCTGGATGTGGATCAGCGCGGCGGAGCGATCAGCCATCCGATCCCGCGCCAGCCTCAGAAGGGCAAGACGGCGAACTACTTCATCCCCAATGACAACCCGTTCGTCGGCAAGCCAAACGCATTGGAAGAGTTCTACGCCATCGGCCTCCGAAGCCCGCACCGCATGACTTTTGATGCGCCGAGCGGACGCATCTTCATCGGCGATGTCGGCGCGGGTGAGCGTGAAGAGATTGATGTCATCGAGCCCTCTGATCCCGCCGGGCTCAACTTCCAATGGCCGCGTGTGGAAGGATTGAAGGGCGATCTGGTGCCGCCCTTCATCGGCGTGAACAAGCGCCCCGTCATCGACTATAACCACGGCGAGGGCAACGCCGTCATTGGAGGCTGTGTCTATCGCGGCAAGAAGTGGGCGGATGACCTTGGCGGGCGCTACATCTTCGGCGACAACGGCACGGGCAAAATCTGGGTGCTGGATGAAACGACCTCGCCCGCATCGAAGATCCAGCTTGCTACCTTGCCAAATGGTCCGGGGCCGAACACCGGCTCCAGCTACGTCGGCTTGTCTTCCTTCGGCTTTGATCAGGACGGCGAAATCTACCTCTGCCAGATGAGCAGCGAGGCCGGCCACATCTTCCGCCTTGAACGCAGTGGCCCGCCTCCCGTGAGGATGCCGATGCCGAAGCTACTATCGCAAACCGGTGCCTTCGCCGACACTGCAAAGCTGATTCCCTCGCCGGGGCTGATCGCTTACAACGTCAACTCACCGCTGTGGAGTGATGGCGCGGTGAAAACCCGCTGGATGGCCTTGCCGGAGAACGGGAAGATCGGCTTCGCTGAAAAGGGCGAGTGGAAATTCCCGGAGGGCACCGTCTTTATAAAGCACTTCGAGTTGCCCATGGACGAGCGCCGGCCCGCCCAGCGCCGACGTTTGGAGACGCGCCTTCTGGTTCGCGATGTGAACGGTTCAGCCTATGGCGTCACCTACAAATGGCGGGCCGACAACAGCGATGCCGACCTGCTTCCTGATGCGCTCAATGAGGATCTGACCATCACCAACAGCGATGGCACGACCCGCAAGCAGCAATGGTCCTACCCGAGCCAGACGGACTGCATGAGATGCCACACGCCAGCCGCAGGCTACGTGCTCGGCCCGAAGACGAGGCAGCTCAACGGCGATGCCTTTTACCCTGAAGCGAACGTTCACGACAACCAGCTCCGCGCTTGGAATCATCTCGACTTGTTTGATCACGCGCTCGATGAAGCGAAGCTGGGCAGCCTCGACAAGATGGTGGCCATCAGTGATTCCGGCGCATCGCCTGAGCAGCGCGTCCGCTCCTATCTGGATGCCAACTGCGCGCATTGCCACCGCCCCGGCGGCGTTCATGCCTTGTGGGACGGGCGCTACGACACGCCGCTGGCCGCTACTGGCATCGTCAATGGCCCCGTGATCACCAAGCTGGCAACGATAGGCGCGAAGGTCGTCGCGCCGGGTGATGCAGGCCGCTCTCTGATGCACCGCCGGATCACCTCGACAGATGTCTCGATCAAGATGCCGCCGCTGGCGCGCAATCGCTTTGATGATTCAGCCGTCGATGCTATCACGCGCTGGATCGCGTCCCTGCCGCCTGCTGCGAGCACGTTGCCGAAGCCGTGGGCCGCTGATGACATCGGCCAAGTTGAGAAGCCGGGAGACGCCACATTCAGCGGCGGCACCTTCACCGTTTTCGGCGGTGGCGCGGACATCTGGGACGGCGGAGATGCCTTTCATTTCGTCTCCCAGCCACTGCATGGCGACGGCCAGATCATCGCGCATGTGACGTCGGTTGATAAGACGGATGACTGGGCCAAAGCCGCCGTCATGATCCGCGAATCCAGCTCCGCGAACGCGCGCGATGCCTTCGTGCTGCTGACCCCGACGCAGGGCACGGCCTTCCAGCGGCGCGTCGAAGAGAACGGTGGATGCGCCCATGATCCTGGCCCGAACTACAACGGGGCGACGTGGCTCAGGCTGGAGCGCAAAGGCAATGTCTTCACCGGCTCCGTGTCAGCGGATGGAAGAGCCTGGACGAAGATCAGAGAGGCCACCATCGCCATGCAGTCAGACACCGTGATTGGCCTAGCTGTCACAGCCCACAACAACGGCGCTCTTTGCAAGGCGACCTTTGAGCAGGTGAGTGTTCAAGCGGCATCAAAGCCTTGAAGGAACGCGGGCAGGAGTGCCCGCTAGAGCAGCATCGTTGCCTTTGAGATGCCATTTTAAGCTGTGACATCGACACTAGCAGCGGTGCCTTGATGGAGTTTTCATTCCTCCAGATGGTGATGCCATTTTGAGTAGAGTTGACCACTTTATCGCAACGCGAAATGTGGCCACGCTAATACTTAAACTGCTCTAGCGAGTTTACTCCGGCAGCAAGGGCACTGAAATCCTGATGCTCTTGGGAGCTCCTTCAGGCAACCAACCTTGCGGTGTCTGGAGAATGCCTTGTAGTTCTTTCGGGAAGGGTTTGGGCGCGTATTCAGAGAGCGTTTGCAGCAGGGTAAAGTCACGCTCGGTCTTGGTTAAACTTGAAGGTTCATTCGGATCAATCAATCCGTCTTCGGTGAAGAAGGTGATGTCTTTAATGCTCTTGAACTGCTCTTTCGCCTTTTCCGTCAGGGGCTGGATGATCAGCTCCATTTGCTTGCCTTGCTTCTTCGCGGAGCACGCCCAGTCAGCGCTGGGCTTGGCTACGTTCGCTAAGCTGTGCGAGATTTGCTGGCTCCAATGCGCATCGGCTTGAGGTGCCTCGGCGGTCACAGGAAGTTCAAGCGTCAGTTCTTTGAAGCCGGGATTGCAGTCGCGACCGCAGCACATCCATGAGGCTTTGCCTTCCAGCTTTACCTTTTGTCCAATCGTTAAATCCTTTGGAGGCGTGATGAGCATCGGAAGGATCACTTCCCCGTGAAAGCCTTGCGCTTTGATGTCGAACATGAAGACTCGCTCAGGCGCTGGCCAGTCAATAGCATCGGCCTTCCAGCCTGAGGGCAGTCGCCAAACGATAC
>JANYJH010000051.1 GCA_025361865.1 Phragmitibacter sp. | reverse complement strand
GGCGTTCCGGTGAGGCGGCCTTCGAGCTCATCAGAAGCGAGATAGGTTACGTGCTGGCGCATGTCCGCTGGTGTGATTTCTGGGCTTGTTTTCGTGAAATCAGGAGCAGCGACGTTTTGGATTTCGGGTTTGAGATTTTGGACTGAACTGAGGCCGAGCGAGGCGCGGGCAGCCTCGTCGTTCCACTCCGCGAGGAAGATCTGGGAGTTTCCACCAGAACTACGCCCGCTGGTCCAGCTCAATTTTTTGCCGTCAGGCGAGAAGACGGGCAGGCCGTCAAAACCGTCCGTGGTGGTCACGCGGACGGGCTCATGTTTGCCTGCGGCATCGACGATGTAGAGCTCGAAATTGGCGAAGCCCTGAAGGTTCGTGGTGAAGATGAGGTAGTCGCCGGTCGGGTGAAAATACGGGGCCCAAGACATGGCGTTGAGATGCGTGATGGCGTGCTGATCACTGCCATCTGCGTTCATGAGGAAGACCTCGGCTTGATCGCCTTTTTCATTGAAGCGACGCCAGCAGATTTTCGTGCCATCGGCGCTGAAGAACGGCCCGCCGTCGTAGCCGGGAACGTTCGTGAGTTGCTTCACGTTAGAGCCGTCGGCATCCATGACGTAGATGTCCATGAAGTATTGCTTGTCGATCTTCAGGCGCTCCTCGTCCGCCGGGCTCAGCTTCGAGCTGTAAGCCGCGCGGTTGCTGGCAAAGACGATCTTCTTTCCATCGGGCGAATAGGAGCCTTCCGCATCGTAACCGCGCGCCGTGGTGAGCTGCTTGAGTGACTTGTCCTTGAGCGAGTATTCGAAGAGATCGTAGTTCTCATCGTAGTCCCACGAGTAGCGGCGCACCTTGTTATTCAGGCGCTCGGCGATCTCCGCGTCCTGCTTGGTCTTCGCTTCACCATCGAGGTGCGTGCTGGCGAACATGACGCGCTGGCCATCGGGATGAATCCACGCGCAAGTCGTCTTCCCCATGCCGGGCGAGATGCGCTCCTGATCGCCCGTCTCCAGGTCCATGAGGAAGATTTGGTAGAACGGATTCGCCGGATCGCGCTCGCTCTGGAAGATCATCTTCTTCCCGTCCGCGCTGAAGTAGCCTTCCCCAGCGCGCTTCCCCTCAAAGGTGAGTTGCCGGATGTTGGCGAGGAACGTGGCTTCGTTCGCCGTCGGCACGGGCGTTTCTGCGAATACGACCGCGAGGTGGAAGAGGAGAGCGAAAGAGAGGCAGAATTTCATGGAGCTAAGATTACGAAGGCAGAAAGGAATCTAATGCGGTTTTCCTTCGGCTGTCATTTCGAGTTGATGATTCACCGGGAGAATAGCGGTCTGGCTTCTGCTTAGGGCACCGCGCCCTTCTGAACCTTGGCGATGTGCTCGCGCACGAGACGGAGGCATTCGTCAGGACTGGCGTCCATCGGCAGCGTGGTGGGTTGATTTTCCACTCTGAGGCGGCGCACGGGGCCTTCACGGGCGACGTTGGTAACGACGATGCCGTGGGTGGCGAAGAACCGAGTGACCTCTTGGTTGCTGGCGTATCTGGACATAGAAAGGCGGAGTCTGGGAGGCTTCAATCATGACGGCGAAACAAAACCGTGCGAATGACAAAGCATACTCAGCCACGGAGATTTGTCGCTTTGATGATGCTTTCCCTTCATCGACGCCGATAAGAACGGAAGACGTGAGTGATTCTCCAGTGTGAGGATCGTCCTTACGGATTCTACGACTGAACAAACCACTGGCAACAAGCGCCGTGCTCATCACATTGACTGTCATGCGTTACTGGCTTCTCAAAACCGAACCCGATGTCTTCTCCTTCGACGACTTGAAAAAGCGACCGAAGAAAACGGAGCCTTGGAACGGCGTGCGGAACTATCAGGTCCGCAACATGATGCGCGATGACATGAAGGTGGGTGACCTTGGTTTTCTTTACCACTCCAGTTGTCCTGTCCCCGGTGTGGCGGGCGTGGTCCGCATCGTCAGTGAAGGAAAGCCGGACCCGACGCAGTTTGATGCGAAGTCCGAATACTACGATAAGGGTAGCAAGAAGGAAGAGCCGCGCTGGTTGCTGGTGGATGTGGCTTGGGAGGCTGATTTGAAGAAGTTCGTGACGCTGGAGGATCTGCGCAACGAACCGCGACTGGCTGACCTTTTAACGCTACGTCGAGGGAATCGTCTGAGCATCACGGAGGTGACGAAGAAGGATTTCGACCTGATTTGCAAAATGGGCGGGCCATGAAGGCATTACGGCAACAGGCACTCTGGCATCGCGTTCTCTTGAGGTCGCTCTTCCTAGTGTCTCTGGGCCTTGTTTCATGTGGTGAGAGTGACCAACCGAAGCCGATCACACGCTGGGAGCTCTTCGCCGAACCCTTTATCGACCAGTGGAAAGAAGCCGCGATGCCCAAGACAGGCGGCACTGCGCGTGAAGCCGAGGGCTTTGTTCTGAAAGCAGGTCAACCCATGACCGGTATCGTTTTCGCAGACTGGTCTAAGCAGGGGCTGCCGCTGACAGACTACGCCATCAGTTATGAGGCCATGCGCACGAGCGGCCATGACTTTTTCGGAGCTCTGACGTTTCCCGTCGGCAGTCCTGAGCGTTGCGTGACCTTTGTGCTTGGCGGTTGGGGTGGATCGCAGGTCGGCATCTCCTCCATTGACGGCTTTGATGCTTCCGAAAATGAAACCGGAAGCAGTCAACATCTAGAGAATGATCGTTGGTATCGCGTGCGGATCGAGGTCTCAAACCGATGGCTGAAGGTGCTCTTAAATGATCGTCCGATCATCAATACGAACATCACCAGCCGCACCCTGACCTTGCGTGCCGGTGAAGTGGTGAACTGCGTGCCGTTTGGCTTTGCGACCTATCGGACGGAGGGAAAGCTGAGGAACTGCGTGATCGAGAAGGCTAAAGCCCCGCTGTGACCTTTATCGCTGACAAGTCCTCAACTTACTGCTACTCTCTTTTCTCATGGCCACGATTCTTGATCTGCCGGAAGCCCGCGAGCGCGTCATGCGTTGGTCTGTGAAGGACTATGAGCGCTTCACGGAGCTGGGCGTGTTTCGGAAAAACGTGGAGTTGATTCGCGGCATCGTTGTTGAAAAAATGAGCAAGTCACCACTCCATGTCACCGTGTCACTGATTTTGAACCGGCTGCTCAATGCGTTGGCTCCCATCGGCTTCAGCGTCCGTCATGAGGCTCCGCTTAAGATCGTGGATTCAGTGCCCGAGCCTGACATTTCAATCGTCAAGGGCAGCGAAGCTGATTACTCAAAAAGCCACCCAACGACCGCAGCACTCGTTATCGAAGTCGCCGTTTCCAGCGTCAGTCTTGACCGTGAAAATGCCAGCCTTTATGCCGAAGCAGGCGTGGATGAATACTGGATCGTCCTGCCTAAGAAGCGCCAAGTGGAGGTCTATCGCCAGCCCAAAGAAGGAGTTTATCAGGTGAGCCTCGTGTGTGAAGCGCCTGCGTTGCTGGAGTGCAGCAGCGTGCCGGAGATCAGGGTGAACTTGGATGAACTGTTCCAGATCGAGTCCTAAAACAGGCCCTGACTCACCAGGCTGGCCTTGGAACGCCTCCAAAAATCCATTTCCGCCTTTTGCGTTCGGCTGAAATGTGTTAGGTTAGTCACCCCGCCCATCTCGGGCGTGGTTCCAAACGTATCCAACATCATGGGCAAGACACTCTTTGAAAAAGTCTGGGAATCGCATTCGGTTGCGACCCTCGGGAATGGCCAAACGCAGCTCCTCATCGACACCCACCTCATTCATGAGGTCACCAGCCCGCAGGCCTTCGGCATGTTGCGCGATCTCGGCCTCAAGGTCGCCTATCCGCACCGCACGTTCGC
>JANYJH010000044.1 GCA_025361865.1 Phragmitibacter sp. | reverse complement strand
CATTCTGATCAGGCGGGACGCCTGTCTCACTTTCTACTGATGAATGGTGCGAATCGGAATATGCTTCCCCCCCGTTTTAGGACAGACATTGGGGACATTGGGTTCCTTTGAGGGATAATGGGAACGGAGCAAAAATGTTTCCATGTTAAATCCCCAAGAACTGAAGATTGTTATTGCTGTTGCGAAGCGGCACTTCGGCGTGATTCGAAAGAAATACCCAGAGCTTAAGGGGTATCTTGTTCTCTCATTGCCAAGCGGGGAGACAGAAATCGACAGTTCTTTTGATAAGATTCTCAGCGAGTTCCCAGAGATGATCATTGAACCTAAATCCAAAACGAATGCGCATCCTATTTCAACTCAGCTTAAGGAGATGACGAAAGAAGCTCATAAATACCCCGACAAAGTTCTGCTGGAACAACAAAAGAACCTGCTGAAAAAACAGTTGAAGCACTTTGCCTTTGATCCCCATTACAACGAAGACGCGCAGGTTGAGATTCGCTTCCATGAACTCAACTATGAACTGGTCTGGAAGCTGCAAAGAGACGAGCTGATCGACCGCACCCTCACGCCTCAGAGCAATGCCTCCATCAGGATTGTCTTGGGCACCCTTGCTCATTTCAAGACGACCTGAACTGAAGAGCAAACACCCAGGACGTTGAAGCATTCACCTTACCTACCATGAGGTCCAACGCGAATGACATGCACTCATCAAAGCCCGCTCACATCCCCACCGTTTATCCTGAAAACCCACGATTCACCCAACTCTATGATCATCGCCTGCCTCGACTTTGAAACTGCCAATTACAGCCACACCAGTGCGTGTGCCGTCGGCTTGGCCATCTTTGATCAAAAACGTAGCAAGGGCGTCCCGCCCTTGTTCAGTGCTGATTCAAGCCCCGAAGCACCTTCCAACGACGAAACTAGAAATCCCTATGACCTTGTGGAGTCTCCTTACTGGTTGGTGAAACCGCCCAAAGGTCACGGCTACTTTCGGGACGACTTCACTGATATTCACGGCCTGACTTGGTTTGATGTTCAGGCCGCTCCCGAGTTCTCCGAGATCGCGACTGAGGTGCTGGAGCACTTGAGCAAAGCGGACATCGTCATCGCTCATAATGCCAGCTTTGACATGGACGTATTGATGCAAACACTGACCCATTTCGGTCTGGCCAGTCCTGAGTTTGATTACCTCTGCACCTGTAACCTCGCCAAGCGCATCTGGCCGGAGCTACCCAACCATAGGCTCAATACCGTAGCGGCCCACATCGGCCATGAGTTCAACCACCACCATGCCCAATCCGATGCCGAAGCCGCTGGACGTGTCCTGCTGGCGATGATGCAACACGCGGGCGTGAATACGCCGCGTGAGTTGTTGCTGAAGGAGAACATGGACCCCAAGCGTTTTTGTTAGAAGCAATAACATTTGCTTTTGCGGTGCAGCCAAAAAACTAACATGCTAAATTCTGCGATGCCAACCACACGAAACTCAATTCCAAGCGTTAAACTCCAGGAAATAGCTGACTGGCAACTAGACCCAGCCGCATTCACCAACGACTTGCGTGTTGATCTTCCTAAACTGCAAAGAGGCTTTGTTTGGGAACCTAAGAGGATCATAAACCTCTGGGATTCCCTGTTACGTGGATTCCCAATAGGCTCGCTGCTACTTTCCGAAATTGGCGACAAGGACTCTCCTGAAAATCAGTCGGGCCAATATTGGCTGCTCGACGGCCAACAGCGTGTGACGAGTATTGCAATGGGATTTTACAACCCATGGGAAGGTCATGCCTATCTGGCGGATAATACAGAGAAACAAGGCTGGTCCCTGAAAGTGATTCCTGTTCTGTGGATCGATATTCTGCCAGAAAAATCCAAGGATGAAGAGAAGCTCTTTTTCCCGTTTTTGGTCACGCAATCCCACCCGTGGGGATACAGGCAATCCGGAGAGGTTTTGCCTTGGGGAGATAGGCAGAGGGCGTTGCAAATTTTTATCGGAACAGCCGCCGCCGCCCCCTATACGAGCCTTGCGCTCAAGAATGCGTTCCCTTGGGAAGCGAATCTACCCGTCCCGTTGGCTTTCCTGATAAAATGCGCTGGTATAAAGCCCTGCAGCGAGGCGCAATTCAAGGAGTCTCTTCTCAGTCAATGCCGACTTTTACCAGAGGCCTGGCAATCCAGATTCGGAAGCAAGTTGAGCGGTCTCTCCGAGCATAATTTGACCTCACTATTGGAAGCGTGCCTTTCGTTAAATGATTGCAGCGTTCATTTGAATTACCTGAATCTTCGCACGAGAGGGAATGACGGAGTTGATAGAAACGATAACTCCATTCTGTTCGTGCGGCTGAACACGGGCGGAAAGCAACTTGGTGGGGAAGAACTAATTTTTTCACTCTTCAAATCAGAATTTCCTGCGGCGAAGGACGCAGTGGAAAAAGCTGCGGCAGGTTTCATGCCTCCTTCGCGTCTGTTCTCCTTGCTGGTCCGGCTTGTTTCCGCAGGTGACGATTCGTCCAAGCTGCACGTCCTTCTTACGCTCCGTGATTTCAAGGCTAAAATTACCGACAGCAAGTTCAAGGGGGCACTTGAAGCTTTTATAAGTGACCGAGTGGCGGAGACGGTTGCGACTGCAAGAGACCTGCTGACTGGGAAGTCCGCCTATAGTTTGCCCCCGGCTCTTGCCACGCGGACGATTAACGAGGCACCTGATGTTTTTCTCGCCCTGCTTCATTGGCTCTTTCGGGGCGGTGAAGTTAGGTTCGAGAGCCCGGAACACAGGTCGCTGCTTGCTGCTATTACCGCTCTCGCGTGGTTCGCGCCTGGAAACGCTCGACAGAAGCAGGAGAACCTTCGGCAGTGGATGCAGGTAGCCCATACCCGCCCGATCGGAGAGTTCTGGAACCCACAGACTATCCGGACACTTTTTTCTCGAAGCGAAAATCCATTGCCCAGTTTTCCGGACCCCATTCTCATACAGGATTTTCTGGAGAAAACGATTGTTAATGATCCGAAATACATTTGGGAAAATCTTGGAGCCATGTGCCCAAAGCATCCCATCTTCTCCGGCTACTCTCACATTTCTATACCTGACGAAGCCCCTCCTGATGTCGAACCTAATACGCCGCCACATTTGCTGCGTGAGAACGTCCTGCAAGAAAACTTGCGCAGATTTATCAAAATTCTAAGTGGTAGCACGCATTTGCTCCTGTTTGCACAGCGCGTTTTCATCGAAAGAGAATTCAGGGACTTCCAACAGTGGGATATTGTTCTGGAGGACACAACCAGCCCGTGGGATTGGGATCACATATACCCGTCGGCCCATCGCAAACGGTATGTGGATTCAAGATACCGGGACTGGCACAACACCATCGGAAATAAGAGGGCTGAAGAACTTTCCCGCAATCGGAGGAACGGATCTTCCGATCCCAATAACAAGCTAGGGGAAGAGAAAACAAGGGAGGATAGCTTCATTTCTGAAGAAGTATGGGAGATGATTCAAGGGGTGTCTCCGAACATCACCGACCCTGCTACCGCCAATACCCTTTGCGAGATCATTCTGAGGCGGATGGTCGAAATCTATAGGGAGTGGCATACCACGTTGGGAATCGGGCAACTAATGGAATGAGTAACACGATTAAACGCTCATAGGATTTCGGAGGCTCATACTGGACGCTCGCGCTTTCAGCACTCTTTCGTAGGAACGCTCCTTTGAACAATGGTGGTCAACGAAAGCCTCTAAAAGAAGCAGAATTGATGGTGGAGCCATCCGAGCCAGTAGCGAGGGGTTAAGCGAAGCGACACCCCTCGTCTGATTCATCAGGAAATAGCATCGCGGAGCGATGCCAGCAGTGCGCGAACAGGTAGGACCCGTTGCTTACCTCGGCGGCTGGCATCGCTCCGCGATGCTGAAGAAATGAGGTTCGATGACGAGGGGTGTGGCTTCGCTCAACCCCTCGTTACTGGCTTTCATCGCTCCGCGATGAGCTTTTCGGAAAGGGCTTTTCAACAAAAAAGAGGAGCGCCTTTCAGCGCTCCTCTTACATCTGTAGCTATCTTTGAAGGGATAGTCTGCTGACTCTTGAAATCCTTCCCACGCTCATTCAAGCGCGGCTACGTTCTCCATCAACTAGGCAGCCTTCTTCGCAGGCTTAGCGGCGGCTGGTTGAGCCGCAGGCGCTGGAGCGACGACGGGCTTTGGCTTGGTGGTCATTTCAAAGTCATCTGTGCGGAACGGCGTGACGGGCAGACCTTCGTTACTGAAGAGATTGCACACGGGATTATTCGCCCAAGCATAGCGGACGGCGATGGGCTTCGCCACTTTATCGCTGACCAGTGAGACTTGGTTATCCGAGGTCACAGTGCCTTTGGCCCAATGCCACACTTTGTCCTCACCACAAACGGCGAATCCGATGGCTTCGTTCACGTCGAAGGGACGGAGTTTACTGCCGAACATGTCGAGGGTAACCACGGCTTTGTTCTCCTTAATTTCCAAGCTCTTGAACTCGGGGCTGTGGTAGGGCATCTTCAGGCCGTAGTCCTTCACGAGCGCCCAGCGCACGAGGCGTGCGGCCACGTCATGCTTGTTCTTCGGATGGATGTCCTTGCCTTCGCCGAGATCGGTGATGACGGCTTGTCCGCTGTTCGGAATCTTCATGGTCTTGGTCTGGGACTCGCGAAGTTCTGCCCATTGGCTATCGCCGGGCTCAGGAGTTTCCGCCATGAAGTCAGCGAGCTGAACCCAGTAGAAGGGGAAGTCTCCCTGGTTCCATTCCTTGCGCCATTGCTCGATCATGAACGGGAAAAGTTCGGCGTATTCATAGGCGCGACCCGCATTGGTTTCGCCTTGATACCAGATCACGCCCTTCATGCCGTAGCCGAGCGTGGGATTGACGATGCCCGCGAAGATGTTGCCGGGGCGGGCGTTGCCGTGGAGCCAGCTATCGGGTGAGTTGGGCTGACGGGGCAACTGCTGACCGGGCTTCAAACCGGCGGCTTTCATGGCTTCGGTATCGGCCTTCCATTTCTCCAACTGCTGCGCGTAGCTGGCCTTCGCGGCTTCGCCTTGCATCTCTGCCTCCCTCTTCACGGTGCTCTCCATGAGCAACTGGAAACGCGGGTCTTTCTCAATGGTGTCACGACGAATCCAGGCTTCCGCAGCGGAGCCGCCCCAAGCGTTATCAATCAAGCCCACGGGCACGCCGAGGACGTTATGCAGGTAGCGTCCAAAGAGGAAGCCCACCGCGCTGAAGTTCTTACAGGCGTCCGTATCAGTGGCGCTTTTCCATTCGCCCTTGAAGTCGTTTTGCAGCTCCTGCGTGCCGACTTGGGGGACTTTGATCAAACGCAGATTGACCAAGGACTTGGAAGCGGCGGCTTCGAGATCGCCATTCCAATCGCTGCTCAACGTGAAGCCCATGTTCGACTGGCCGGAGCACATCCAGACTTCGCCGATGAGCACGTCTTGGATTTCCTTCTTCGTCGAGCCGCTGATGCTGAGGGTCTGCGGCTTATCATTGGCTGGAAGGGCATCCAGCTTGACGGTCCATTTACCATCGGCTCCGGCTTCGCCCGTTTTGGTTTGTCCGGCGAAGGTGACGGTCACTTTCGTGCCGGCAGTGTCCCAGCCCCAGAGTGGATTTGCCTGCTTCTGTTGCAGGACCATGTGATCCGCGATGATGGCGGGGAGTTTCAGTTCTGCGTGAGCGGCTAGGGGCAGCGCGAGCAGGGCTAATAATGAGGTGGTTCGTTTCATGTTTGATGGAATGAGAAGCAAACAAACGCGGCTCATGCAGGTTCCATTTCGATGAATATCAGAAACTCATTGAACTTCGTCTCGTGATCGTTTTAGGAATTCCAGTTGATCAAAGTCAGGTTATACGCGAAGGCTGGCGCGTTGGTTAGCGTCTTGGCAAATTCTCAGTCTTCATTCTTTTTTACTTATGGATTCATTCTGGTTCTGGTGCGCCCTTGGTCTTCCTATTTCTGTCGTAGTCGGATCATTCTTTGAATGGTCAATTCACCGCTACGTGATGCATCGCCCAGTAGGGAAATTTGACTATGCTTTCAAGGCGCACGCGGTCATCCATCACCAGACCTTCAAGGCGGATCACACTTACCATCTGATCAATGAGAAGGATAAGGAGACCATCCCGATGGCTTGGTGGAACGGCCCGGTGCTCATCATGATGTGCCTGGTTCCTGTGGTTCCGGTGGCTTGGCTCACGGGCCACTGGGAGATCCTTCTGGGAGCCTTCTCCGGCTTCGTGGCTTACTATGCCGTTTATGAATACATCCACTGGTGTATGCATCTGCCGAAGAAGCGCATCGTCGAGCGCTCCGGCATTTACTTCCGCCTGAACGGCCACCACTTGCTGCATCACCGTTACATGCACAAGAATTTCAATGTGGTGCTGCCACTCGCGGATTTCCTGTTGGGAACCTTGCTGCTGCGCTCGAAGATAAGCTTTGCCCAAGCCCAAGGCCCCGCCGTTCCCTGTGTGCAGCCCCGCGTGGCCAAGCCTGCCAATCCAACTCCACCCTCCGAGGAGGAGTTGCCAGATTTGAGCAGTGCCGAGGGTGCGATGTAAGCGCTTGCAGCTCCACATTCGCTTCGCGGCAAGTGATCTCATTTAGGGAAAGCGAAGCATCCTTGCCAGCCTCCCACTCTCATCGTAACAGACACGATGAGCGACACGAAACAAGACCCACCACCGGCCAGCCCGGAAGAGATCGGGAAGAAGCTAGAAGAGTTTATCCGCAGTCAGTTCGGGAGCAATGTGCTCTTCACCAGCTTCCGCGAGGTGGGCAAGGAAGAGCCGCCGCCGATGGTCACGCCAGTGATCGAAGAAGAGAAGGATGAGGGCGAGCACTGGTTCGATTTCCATTACAAACCGGCGGACATCAAAGCGCATCTGGATCGCTATGTGATCCGTCAGGACGATGCAAAGAAAGTCCTGGCCACGGCAGTTTGCGATCATTACAACCACGCCCGCATGATGCGTGAGATGAGGAAGAACGATCCGCGTGCAGCGGATGAGATTGAGTTCCACAAACAGAACATTTTAGTGGTCGGCCCAACGGGTGTCGGCAAGACCTACCTCATCAAGCACATCGCGGAGTTGATCGGCGTGCCATTTGTCAAAGCGGACGCGACCAAGTTCAGCGAAACGGGCTATGTGGGTGGTGACGTAGATGACCTCGTGCGCGATCTCGTCGCGAAAGCGGATGGTAACATCGAACTCGCCGAGCATGGCATCATCTACCTCGATGAAGTGGATAAACTTGCTTCTGCTGGGGATCGGCAAAGCCGTGATGTCAGTGGTCGCGGTGTGCAAACGACGCTTCTGAAGCTGATGGAAGAAACAGAAGTCCCGCTTCATGCGGCGAATGATATGCGCTCGCAGTTGCAGATGGTTTTTGACTTCCGTAAGGGGGACATGCCGCGCCGTCAGGTGGTGAATACCCGCAGCATTCTCTTCGTCGTGAGTGGTGCCTTCAGCGGTCTGGAGAAGATCGTGGCGCGTCGTTTAAGCAAAGGCGTCATCGGCTTTGGAGCGAAGCCGCGTGATGAAGGCCGGACCAGTGAAGCCTTGCGTGAAGCGCGAACTCAGGACTTCATCGAGTTCGGTTTTGAAGCGGAATTCGTCGGTCGTCTGCCCGTGCGCGTGGTGTGCGACGCCTTGGAAGAGAATGATCTCTTCGACATCATGAAGCGCAGTGAAGGCAGCCTCATCCGGCAGTTCGAGCGGGAGTTCGCGGCTTATGGAATCAGCGTGAAATTTGAAGACAGCTCGCTGCGGATGATCGCGAAGATTGCCGCAGAAGAGAAGACCGGAGCGCGCGGACTGATGACCGTCTGGGAGAAGACCCTGCGTGACTTCAAATTCGAGCTGCCCAGCCTGGGACTGCAAGAATTAGTCATCAATGAAAGCCTCGTCCGAGACCCGCTGAGCACCCTGGCGGAGTGCCGTGAAAAGGCCAAGACCGTGCAAGTCAGCGTCGCTGCCCGTGAAGTGGAGAGCTTCGCGGAAGCCTTCCATCGCGACTACGGGCTGGAGATTCGCTTTGATGAAGAGGCCACGCAGTTGCTCGTGGAACGGACTTCCCGTGAAGGTTCATCGGTCGCGGATCTGTGCCGGAAACTCTTCAAGGACTATGCCTTCGGCCTCCAACTCATCACGACGAACACAGCGGAAACGACCTTCGTGTTGCCGCGACGTGCCGTGGAAGAGCCGGATCGCTATCTGAGTGATCTGGTGATTGCCTCGTATCGTCGGGATGCACCGCCTGCGATTTTTGATTAAGCTCTATTTCTACGCTTTTACGAAGGCGGTTACTTTAGAATAACAAGGGCGATGGCGCTCATCATCATGAGTGCGCCGACCAGTCGCCAGCGTAGGACTTTGGCACCGAGATGCTGCTCCAGATTACTGAACCAGTGACCGATGAGCCATACGAGAACGACGCTCCATAAACCGCGAGCGGAATAAACTATGTTTGTGATGGTGGCCTTCCCAAAGATGGCAAAGGTGCCAACGAAGATGGCGGATTGAATGCCGAGCAAGGCGCTGCCGCCTACCAGCCAAGGCCATGCGGGGCGTGGAATGGCACTGAGGGGGGCTTTGAAAAAGGGGACGAGTGAGAACGAAAGCAGTGCTCCCATCCAGAAGAGAATCGGAAGCAGACGGCCTGCACCCCAAGCTGGAGACCATTTCTGAACGAGCACATCAAAGAACGCAAAACATACCGCGCCCCCGAGGCCACCGATGAGCGTGAGCCCGATGTTTTTGGGTGCTTTGCCCTCATCTTTCTTGTTCAGCAAGGTTACGGCGAGCACGCTCAAAGCCGCCGCCGCCCAGAGCTTTGGCGTGATGGGGTCGCTGAGCATTTGCGTGCTAAGGAAAGCAACGAGCACGATCTTCGCGCTGAAGAGTGGCACGGCCACAGAAACATCACCCCGGTCTAATGCGAGCCATTGTAAGGTCTGCCCGAGCAGGAACAAGACGGCGATGATGCCCGGCTGCCAATAAAGGCTCCAGGGCTGGTCATGCCCACCCAGTAGCCAAAGAAAGGAGCACACGACGGCGACGATGAGGTTCGTCACGAACGTGGCGCGCCAGACGCCGACTCCGTATTCGCTGGCTCGTTTGATCATGAGCGCACTGAAGACGTAGAGAATGGCCGCAATGGAGGGGAGGGCGATGAGTGCGGCTTCGGGAGACATTGAGAAACGATGAGGGCGGATGGATGTGGGAGGAATGAGAACGCTTGAAACTCCCTGTTTTCTGCTACGTATCTTTCCACCATGAAACTTATCCCCACACTCGTCACGCTCCTTTTCACGACCAGCTTCGCCTTTGCCGGAGCCGGAGCCAAAGTCACTCCTTATGCCGCACCGGACGTGGACGGCATTGACCAGGAAGGCAAGGCGGTGAAGCTCACGGAGGTCTATAAGGCCAATCCGTTTGTCATCGTCTATTTCTATCCAAAGGCGGATACGCCGGGCTGCACCAAGCAGGGCTGTTCCTTACGAGACGCGCACAGTGATCTCACGAAGCTCGGTGCGAAGGTCATCGGCGTAAGCCATGATGCCGTGGCTGCGCAAAAGGCGTTCAGCGATAAATTCACGTTCCCCTTCACGCTCATCGCGGACACAGATGCGAAGGTGATCCAAGCCTTTAAGGTCGTGCAAAAGCCCAATGGCATGGCAAGCCGCGAGTGCTTCCTGATCAAGAACGGTCAAGTCGTGTGGCATGATGCTCAGGCCAGCACGGACAAGCAAGCCGAGGACATCAAGAAGGCGATGGAAGAGGTGAAGTAAGCCGCTTCGCTTAGTGAGAAGACCTAAGATTGGAAGACACAAGATGGAGCCGGGCTCTGTCTTGTGTCTTCTAGTATCGTGTCTTGAATCTAAATCTTTGGAAGAGGCGTATCATCATCACGCGCATGAAAACCACGTTTCTTCTCGTCACTACCATGAGTCTCTTCAGCCTCTTTTCTCAAGCCAATGAAGGCCGCAAGGTGGACGCGTATCCCGCGCCGAAAGTGGAGGCCGTAGATCAGGACGGCAAGACCGTGAAGCTCGAAGATCAATACAAGCAGGATGGCTTTACCCTCGTCTATTTTTACCCCAAAGCCAGCACCCCAGGCTGCACGGCTCAAGCGTGCAGCCTGCGGGATGCCTATGAATCCCTGACCAAAGCAGGCGTCCATGTGGTCGGCGTGAGCATGGACAAAGTGGAGTCGCAGAAGAAATTCGCTGACAAGCAAAAGCTGCCGTTCACCCTGCTGGCCGATCCCGAGGGCAAGGTGGTGAAAGCCTTCAAGGTCGGCAGCTTCCTCGGCTTCGCCTCGCGTCAGGCATTCCTCATCAAGGGGGGCAAAGTGGTCTGGCATGACGCCAGCGCCTCCACGACGGATCAGGCGGCGGATGTGTTGAAGGCGATCAAGGAGCTGTAGTTCGTAGATGCCGACGTGAGGAGGCTCGAACTGAATCCTAAGCATACGTAACAGCCGACAAGAGAATCAATTCCACCTTGTTCGTTCCGCTGGCGACACGAACAAGTTACTTGAGACGGCCTTCCCCCCTTCCACTGCATCCATGAACTTCAGAGCCTCCTCACGTCGGCATCTACTTTTGACAACTCATGCCGCTTGATCGCGATCCTCTGAATCGGCCTTTTTTCCTGCCGCGATTGCCCACGAGGGCTTATCAAGGCGAGGCTGTAGTTCATTGGACTTTGACGATTGAAGACCGAGGCACAGGTTGGTTAACGCCTGCCTTACATGCCAGGTTTCGCGAGCTGCTTTTGCATACTTTGATCAGAGGTCGCCTGCTGTGTCCCGCTTATGTGTTGATGCCTGACCACCTGCATTTGCTCTTGATGGGAACGGATGAAACAAGCGATCAACGGATTTCCATCGCGTTCCTTCGCACTCATCTTGAGCCGGAATTACGCCCCTTCACATTCCAACATCAGCCGCATGATCATGTGCTGAGAAAGGAAGAAACGAAGCATCAGGCTTTTGAGACCACTGCAGGATATGTCATCCAGAACCCTGTTCGATCGGGGCTGGTGACCGAGGCCAGGGACTGGTCTTATGGCGGTTGTCTGTTGCCTGGTTATCCAAGGCTGCACCTATTCCAAGATGACTACTGGGAGAAGTTCTGGAGGATCTATTTCAAGCTAACGTGGCCTCACGGAGAAAAGAAGTAGATGCCGACGTGAGGAGGCTCTGAAGTTCATGGATGCAGTGGAAGAGGTAAAGGCCGTCTCAAGTGACCTGTTCGTGTCGCCAGCGGAACGAACTAGGTGGGATTGATTATCTGTTCGGCAGTTGCTTGTGCTTAGGATTCAGTTCGAGCCTCCTCACGTCGGCTGCTACCAAACTTCAGCACCAATGCGCGCCGCTCGTGTTCACATACACGCTGTAAAGGGATTGACTCGCGGCGATGAAAAGCCGGTTCCGCTTCGGCCCGCCAAAGCACAGATTAGCTCCCGTTTCAGGCAGCTTGATCTGGCCGATGATGAGGCCCTCGGGGTTGAAGACATGCACGCCGTTGTAGCCGTCTCCGCCCCAGCCTGCGGTTGACCAGACGTTGCCATCCACATCACAGCGGATGCCATCGGAGCCGCCCGCATTGATGGGAGGAGCGGCTATTCCACTGAGCTTATCACTTCGAAAAATGGCACCGCTGGGAACCTTCACCCAACCCGCCTTCATCTTCACGAACTCCTTCGCCTTCCCCAGCTTCTTCCCATCAGCTACGTCATAGACGAGGATGTTCCCCGGCTTGCCTGTGTCCACGAGGTAGAACTTCTGGTAGTCGGGTGAGAAGCAGAGGCCGTTCGGCTTGTCTGCGTCATCGCAGACCTTCTCGATCTTGCCGCTGGGGTCTATGCGATAGACGGCTTCCTTGAGTTCTAGCGTGCCTTTGTTCCCTTCGTAATCACCGAGGCTGCCATAGCCTGGATCGGTAAACCACACGCCGCCATCGGGATGCACGACGAGGTCATTCGGCGCGTTGAGCGGCTTGCCCTCGAACTTATCCGCGAGCACGGTGACCTTTCCATCCAGCTCATAGCGCACCACTCGGCGCGTGCCGTGCTCGCAGCTTAACTGCCGGCCATGAGCGTCAAACGTGTTGCCGTTGCTGTTGTTGGAATTGGAGCGCAGCACACTCACATGACCGTCTTCTGGCAGGTAGCGCATCTGGACGTTGTCCGGAATATCACTCCACACCAGATAGTTTCCGCTGCCATTCCACGCGGTTCCCTCGGCCCAGAGCAATCCCGTGTGCAGCCTGCGGATGGGCGTATTACCTTGGATGTATTTCCCAAAACTCGGATCGAGCGCGACGATGTCCGGATCAGGATACAACGATGGAGAAGCGTTCGGGCCGTAATCACGGGCCATCAAAGCGGAGGCACTGGATGCAGCGAGCGTGGTGAGGAAGGAGCGACGGGTATTCATGGTGAGACGGAAGTGAGTTCGGTGAGA
>JANYJH010000033.1 GCA_025361865.1 Phragmitibacter sp. | reverse complement strand
TAAACTCGCGCAAGTGCTCCATCTGGATGCCGCTGTCTCACTGTTACCTCGTGAGGATGATGCAGTGCCGATGAAGCTCACTTCTGATGACGTGAAATTGGACCAACTGCTGGCCAAAGCTCTCTCCAATCGGTCTGAGTTGAAGCAAGGCGACGCCCTTGCCGCTGCTGCCAGCACTGGTGTGCGTGGTGCGAAGTTCGGGCCGCTTGTCCCGACGTTGGGCGCGCAAGTTTTCGGCGGCGGCTTGGGAAACAGCAGTAGCTTCGGCAGTAGTGGAGACTATCAAGTCACCCTTGGCTGGCGCATCGGAACGGGCGGTCTTTTTGATAGCAGCCGCATTCGCCAAGCCGAAAGCAAAGCCGCGCAAGCCGCTATTTTTCAGGCGAAGACGCGTGATGAAGTGGCTCGACAAGTCGTGGAAAATCACGAGCGCGTTAAGCTGCTTCGCAGTGAACTAGAGGTCGCAAAGCAAGGTGTGCAAGCTTCTCAGGAAGGACTCAAGCTGGCGCGTGAACGAAAGGAATTCGCCGTGGGGATCGTGCTGGAAACCGTGCAAAGCGAGCAGGATTTAACCAAGGCCCGACTCGATTATGTGAATACGGTCATGGAACTAAACAAGGCTCAATACCGACTCAAAGCAGCCATTGGGGAGTAAAAAACGTATAGGAAAATAACGTCCTAAGTTATCACTTCCCTGCAAACTTAAGTCAGTGATGACTGCCGAAAGATCACAAATCTAATCGCGAATCTGGAGCCCTTAGCGGCTGAGATCGTCTTGCGTAAGCACCTTGAATCCGCAGCGGCTCAGGGCTTCCATGCCGGTCTCACAGTCATCCAGGTAGAGGGCGATCAAGGGGCGATCTTTTGGCCGGACGAGTAAGGGATAGGTATGATGGATATTGATCTCCGCAGAAAGCAATGCGGCAAGGGCGCGGCTGAGATCCTCAGTTCCTTCACGCAATTCGACGACGACGACGGGCTTCGAGGCACAAGAGATTCCCTCTGCACGCAGGATGAGTAGGGCAGATTCAGGATCGCTCACGAGCATCCGCACCAGGGTGAGATCAGCGGAGTCTTGCAAACTTAAACCGAGCACACCGAGGTGATTGTCTTCCAGCAGACGCACGAGACTGAGCAGCGCTCCGACTTGATTATGCAGGAAGACCGAGAGCTGACTGACGGGCGACATGGCGCTGGTCGTTTCCAGCGTTTCCGGTTCGCTAAAGTCAAAGGAGGACATGGCAGGATGAAGAATTCAGAAGCCAGTAGCAAGGGGTCTGTAAGTGAATTTGAACAATATACAAACAGGCATACACCTAACTCTTAGCCCGCTGGGCCGGAGGTCGCGCGCATCTCATCGAATCGGGTCACCCGCAGTGGGATGTTGGAGATTGAATCACCATTCAATGAAATGTGGAAACGATAGACGCCGGGTTTCTCAAAACGGAGGCGCTGAAGGTTCAAAACCAAGTTACGCGTGACGAACGGCACGAAGCCCGTCGGGAAGGAGACATCAATGACGGGAGCAAAAGACGGCATCACCTCGGTGCCTGACTCGTCCGTGAGGATGATGCTCATTTCATGCCGTCCACGATCTGCCGGTTCAAAGAGCAGCCGCAGAGCCAGAGAACACTGAGGATGGACGACGGGGAACTGCTGGGCGCAGAGCGTATCAAAGGCACCGAGAACGCAGAGTTTCCCCTGATAGTCGGCGGCGGAATCACAGAGGGTCGCAAGCTGGAGTTGCATAGTAATGGGGATACAGGACTTAATTCTTCCCGCCGCCGAAGAGTCTTTTGAAGAAGCCTCCAATGGATTTTTTCTCATCAATCGGGGGGGCTTCAGGCTGGGCTTCTTCGACCGGCTTGGCCTTGGGGGCATTATCCGTGGCTTCGTCCTCATCTTTAATGGGGATGGCTTTGGGGGCTTCTTTGCTTTGAGCAAGAAGCAAGGCGGGCTCTTCAGGTGAGGCATTCCTGAAGATGTTATCGAAGACTTCATGGACGATGGGCGCGGCCTTTTTCCCACCGCTGATTTCTTCATTGGGCTGGCCCTCGTAAACGACGGCGTATGCGTAGATGGGTTCGTTAGCAGGCAGAAATCCGGTGAACCATGCGAGGTGACGATTCTCTGCCATCTTCCACTGGGCGGTGCCGGTCTTGCCTGCGAGCTGGATGTGGTATTTATCGTCGAGCTGCGCGGCTTTGCCCGTGCCGTTATCGGCATTGACCACAGCGACCATTCCTTTACGAACGGTGTCACGGGCCGCTTCCTGCAAGTCCACCTTACGCCGAATCATCGGGGTAAAGGCTTGCAACACATGGTTATTGAGATCCTGAATTTGGGAAACGAGGCGGGCCTGCGGCATGTTCTGGCCATCGGCTACGGCAGCCATCGCTTCGGTGGCCTGTAAGGGAGTTACGAGGGTGCGCCCTTGGCCGATGGAAAGGTTCGCGATGTCTCCACCGAGCATCTTATGACCGAGATGCTGCTGGCACCATTGATCAGTCGGAACGAAGCCCGGTGCCTCCACCAGCGGGATTCCCGTGCGCTCACCAAAGCCGAGCCGCTGGGCCATATCCGTGATGGGCGGCGCTTTGATGTCCAGGCCCGCAGCGTAGAACCAGGTATTGCAGGAACGCTTGATGGCGCTCACCACATTCATCGGGCCTTCGCCCTCCTTCGCCCAGTTTTTAAAGGCACGATCTCCCACCTGAAAACTGGCGTCACAGTCATAAGAAGTCTTCGCGGTGATGCGGCCACTCTCAAGGCCCGCCAAAGCGACGACCACCTTGAACGTCGAAGCGGGGGGATACTCACCGCGAAAGGATCTGGCAAACAAAGGCAGCATCGGGTCTTGATTGAGCCGTTGGAAATTCGCCGTCGTGATCCCAGGGACGAAGAGATTGAGATCGAAATTCGGGAACGTGGCCATCGCCAGAATGTCCCCTGTCTTGACCTCCATGATCACCATCGCGCCGCCCTTCGTGTGCTTGGCCAGCGCATTCTCGGCGTATTTCTGGAAGCTGTAATCGAGGGTCGTCACCACGTTGTTTCCCGGCGTCGGGCGTCTGAGGGTCTGCTGGTCGGCCTTGGACCCATCGGGATTGAACAGCACATTGAGAACCCCTGCCTTGCCCTGTAGATCCTTGTCGAAGCTCTTCTCCAGCCCCTCACGGCCTTCAGCTTCTTCAAACATGGAGTCCCCATCCTGAATAGGGCCTACGGGAAGCGGCCTCGTTTTGCCCGTGTAGCCGATGATGTGCGGGGCGCAGGCCCCTTTCGGATAGAAACGTAAATAGGAGGGCTGAAGCAGCAGCCCATTCCCGGGCGCGAGCAGTGGCTTGATGATCGTCTGCTGGTCTGCCGTAAGTTCGTCATTCAATCCATCGGTGATCGAGAAGACGAGGGGAAGCCAGCGCCGGTTCTTGTAATGCTGCACGAGGCGCTCATCGGAGAGGCCCCATTTCTTGTTCAGCATCTGGTTCACCCGATTGATGCGATCCCTTGCGAAGCTGATGACTTGGGCATCCGTAGCGCCTGCGATAAACGGGAAATTCAAGGCGAGATACTGAACCACACGGGTCTGCGCGAACGGAATTCCTTTACGATCCACGATCTGCCCGCGTGGTGCGGGAATGCTTAAGGTGATGGCCCGTGCCTCTTTCACCGTCTGCCAGCCCGCCTTGAGATCCTTCTTTGGCGCGGCCACCGTCACATCATCCAGCGTGACTTTCGGCGGTTCATCCACGGGCAAAGCCTTCATCACCGACTGGCATACCCCCGCTGTCTGAGCGCTCATGAAAAGAGCCAGCACAGTGAGGAGACGAGGCGGATGGATTCGGGGCTGCATGTTTCAGTGAATGGATGAAGGTCAGGGAAGGTGAACATCCGACAAACCCTCGCCACGTCAAGAAGCGACACACGTCCCCTTAGTCCTCTTTCCGCAGCGCCCGGCGCACATGCTTCACGCGATCCATGTCCTTCAGTTTCCGCTGGAGCGTGCGGCGGCTTAGGCCCAATAACTCAGCAGCTTCGGTGCGATTATCCCCCGTTCGTAGCAGGGCAGCATCTATCATGGCCCTTTCCATCTTCTCCAGATTCAAATCACCACCGATGCTGTAAGCGACGGTGCCATTGGAAGAATCACCCTGTTTGCCGCCATCAGAACCAATCCTAAACAAACCCGCCGCGCCGCCGCTGATGGTCAGCGGAAGGTTCTTCACACCGATGCGGGCGGCATTGCACATGACCACGCCGTGCTCGATGGCCGTTCGCAATTCCCGCACATTCCCCGGCCAGTCATAAGCGATCATGGCTTGCAGCGCCTCCTCGCTGAGCGGCTTATAAGGCTTGCGATTCAACTCGGCCAGCTCATGCAAAAACGCCTCTGCGAGCAGGGCGATGTCGCTCTTCCTTTCCCGCAACGGCGGCAAATGCAGCCGCACCACATGAAGCCTATAATAGAGATCTTCGCGGAACTTACCCTCGCGAACCAGCGCGGCGAGGTCCTTGTTCGTGGCCGCGATCACGCGCACATCCACCTTGATTGGCTTACTGCCGCCTACGCGCTCGATGGTTTGTTCACCCAGAGCCCGCAGCAGCTTCACCTGGATATTCGCATCAATCTCCCCGATCTCATCCAGGAACAAGGTGCCGCCTTCGGCGAACTCGAAGCGTCCCAAACGCGTGGACAATGCGCCGGTAAAAGCGCCTTTTTCGTGCCCGAACAATTCGCTCTCGAGCAGTTC
>JANYJH010000111.1 GCA_025361865.1 Phragmitibacter sp. | reverse complement strand
ACGGTCAAGCTGAAAGCCTGCACGGGCAAGCTCTGCAACGAGTTGTCTAATTTTCTTGGGCATGACAAACGCTTACTTCACCAGCTTCACCAGCAAGTCCTTACTCTCCACGCTCTCGGCGATTTTCACGCAGATCTCCTGAACCGTGCCTGCGCAGGGCGCGGAGATGGCAGCGAACATCTTCATGGCTTCAAGGGTGAGAAGGGTTTCTCCTTCTTTCACTTTCTGGCCGATGCTCACGGCAATGCTCGCCACCATGCCGGGCATCGGTGCGCCGACTTGAAACACGTCTGAAGGATCTGCCTTGGCTTTGGTAACAACATCCTTCGCGAGGTTCTTGTTCGTGACCGTCGCGTGACGTGGGTAGCCGTTCAACTCGAAGATCGCGGTTTGTTGACCTGCATGATCCGGTTCCGTGATGTTCAACAAGCGAACGAACAGGGTCTTGCCAGCTTCCAGATGGACGTTGATCTCTTCCTTCTGTTGGAGGCCATAGTAGTAAGCGGGCGTCGGCAGCGCGGAGACATCGCCGTAGCTCTTGCGGAACTCCGCAAACTTCATGAAGACATCGGGATACATGAGGTAGCTCCACACATCATCTTCGGTGGGCTTGCACTTCATCTTGCCTTCCAATTCAACGCGCACATCATCTAGCTTAATCTTCGCGGCATGGATACCGGGCCGACCTTTGATGCGCTTGCCGTTCTTGCCCACGATGGCGTCTGCCAGGGCGTTCCACTTCTTCCACGAGTCCTTGGCTTCCTCAGGTTCGAGGCCGTAGAAAGGTTCACCGAGCCAGCCTTCGAACATGCTCGTGACATCCTTGCTCCACTTGGTGCCTTGGAGGTTGATGATGTCGTTCGGCTTCACGCCACGCGCCACGCATTCAATGGCGAGGTCACCCACGACTTTGCTGCTCGGCGTTACTTTGATGATGTCACCACAGAGCTGGTTCACCTCCGCATAAGCGTGCGCGATCTCCGGCCAGCGTGCGCCCATGCCCATGCCATTGGCTTGCTCCTTGAGGTTGGTGTATTGACCGCCCGGCATCTCGTGAAGATAGACTTCTGCCGTGCCGTAAGGTTCACTGGTGTCAAAGGGCTTGTAGAAGGCGCGGACAGCAGCCCAATAGTCACTGAACTCCTGAAGAGCATCCACATCCAAACCAGTGTCACGCGGCGTGTGCAGCAGGCTGGCCACGATGCTGTTGAGGTTCGGCTGGCTCGTGCCGCCGGACATGGAGGCGATAGCCGCATCTGCCACGTCAACGCCCGCATCAGCGGCATTGAGAATGCTGCTCGCGTTCAAGCCGCTGGTGTCATGGGTGTGGAAATGAATCGGGATGCCGATCTCATCCTTCAGCGCCTTGATGAGCTTCTTCGCGGCATAAGGTCTCACGAGGCCCGCCATGTCTTTGATGCAGAGCATGTGCGCACCCATCTGCTCCAGTTCCTTGGCCAGCTTGATGTAATATTTGAGGCCGTATTTATCGCGCTTCGGATCAAGGATGTCGCCGGTATAGCAGACGGTGCCTTCACAGATGGAGCTGGTTTCCTCACGCACTGCTGCCATCGCCGCCGTGAGATTGGGCAGGTAATTCAGGCTGTCGAAGATACGGAAGATATCCATTCCGTTCTCAGCGGAATGCTTGATGAAGCCTTTCACGACATTGTCGGGATAGTTCGTGTAACCGACCGCATTCGAGCCTCGAAAAAGCATCTGGAACAAAATATTCGGCACCTGCTTGCGAAGCTGACGCAGCCGCTCCCAAGGGTCTTCACGGAGGAAGCGCATGGTCACGTCAAAGGTCGCGCCGCCCCACATTTCCATGGAGAAGAGGTTCGGCGTGCGACGCGATACCGCATCCGCCACAGCCAGCATGTCATAGGTTCTCATGCGGGTGGCGAGCAGCGACTGATGCGCATCACGGAAGGTCGTGTCCGTGATGAGAAGGCGCTTCTGCTTCGCGACCCAATCGCGACAGAACTTCTCCGGTCCCATCTCGGTGAGAAGCTGCTTGGTGCCTTTGGGCGGCTCGGTCAGACGCAGTGTTTTGTCGGCCAGAGGAATGGGCGCGGTGGGCAGCTTGCCCATCGTCTTCAGCGAATGGCCCTTCGCAAAGGGATTCCCGTTCACGCTGACATCCGCGAGGTAATTGAGAAGCTTCGTCGCCCGGTCCTGACGCGCGGTGAACTTGAGCAGGTCGGGGTTGTTGTCGATGAAGCGCGTCGTGGCCTTGCCAGCTCGGAACATCGGGTGATGAATGACGTTCATCAGGAAAGGAATGTTCGTCTTCACGCCCCGGATACGGAACTCACGCAAAGCCCGGTCCATACGGTCCAGCGACTGTTGATAGGTGCGCGCATAGGCCGTGACCTTGACCAGCATCGAATCATAATAAGGCGTGATGACGGCATTACTGGTGCCGAGCGCGCCATCCAAACGAATCCCGAAACCGCCGGCGCTGCGGTAAGTAAGGATCTTGCCAAAGTCCGGTGTGAAACCGTTCTCCGGGTCTTCAGTCGTGATCCGGCATTGAATAGCAAAACCCGTTTTCTCGATCTTGTCTTGCGCCGGAAGGCCGAGCGGTTCTTCATGCAGCGTGTAGCCTTGGGCGATGAGGATCTGCGAGCGCACGATGTCGATGCTCGTGATCTCTTCCGTCACCGTGTGCTCCACCTGAATGCGCGGATTCATCTCAATGAAATACCACTCGCCAGATTCGCTATCGACGAGGAACTCCACGGTGCCCGCGTGGGTGTAGTTCACTTCTTTGGCCAGCTTCAAGGCAGCCTCGCAAAGGCTATCAATGACCTTCTGATCAATGCCATAACTCGGGGCCTGTTCGATGACTTTTTGATGGCGACGCTGCACAGAGCAGTCGCGTTCGTGAAGATGAAGAACATTGCCGTGCTTATCCGCGAGGATCTGCACTTCGATGTGCTTCGCCTGACCGACGAACTTCTCCAGGAAGACCGCGCCATTGCCGAAAGCGTTCTTCGCTTCCGTCTGAGCTTCATCCAGCAGCTTCTCCAAATCCTTGGCTTCACGCACGACTCGCATCCCACGACCACCGCCGCCGAACGCCGCTTTAATGATGAGCGGGAAGCCGATCTTCTGCGCGGCTTTGATGGCTTTCTTCCGGTCTTCGATGGCGTCATCCGTGCCTTCGAGGATGGAGACCTTGAGCTTGCGAGCGATGTTCCGCGCCGCTGTCTTATCCCCCATCATGTCGAGGATGTGCGGGTCCGGCCCGATGAAGATGATGCCGTTGTCTTCACAAGCCTTGGCAAATAGCGGGTTCTCCGAGAGGAAGCCGTAGCCTGGATGAATGGCATCCACGCCCTTCTCCTTGGCCAAGGCGACGATGCCTTCGATGTCGAGATACGCACCGAGCGGCCCTTTGTCCTTGTTCAACTCATAGGCCTCATCCGCCTTGAAACGGTGCGGGCAAAACTTGTCCTCTTGCGCGTAGATGCCGACCGTGGTGATGCCGAGTTCCGTGGCCGCCCGCATGACGCGAATGGCGATTTCACTTCGGTTGGCGACCATCAATTTCTTGATGGGACGGATGGCAGGACGGGCTGTTTTTGCGGACATGAGGTGAGAAGAGAGATGCGAGCGCAAAGTGCGCGGGACATGAAATGATGCAAGCAGAAGGCTGGCTTGGTTATGCCAGAAAAGGTATTTCCCTGCGATCAGCGGAGTTTAAAAAGCGCTTATGTGACCGCGAAGGCGCGAAGATATGAGGATGATGAAAAGGAGTGTTTACTAAAAACTTCGCGTCCTCGCGGTTGATCCAAGCACCCGCGCTCTATCAAGGTTTACATTCGGTGGCTATTTCAACGGATCGAGCCTCGATCCACCGAAAATAGTTCCTAGTCTAGCCGTTCCAGTAGCTACTATGTCGCTGACAGTTGCTACTGTGAGCGAAAAGTAGCTACTGGCGGCGAGAAAGTAGTAATTGTGCGCGGCACAGTAGTAACTATATTGAAAATTGAGACTACAATTTCTCTTTTGAAGTCTCAAAAAGGGTTAAAAAGCTGGTTTTTGGCGTGTTTGCGCGATTCGTATTCATTTTTTAGTCGGCTGAATCACCGGATGAGAGGGCTTATTGGGCGGGTTTCTGTGAGGGGAACATCCGGCACAACCAAGGCGTGACGAGATTTTGGCATCGCGGCAAGGAGAAAGTGAACCTTGTATGGACGCTGCATTGCCTCGTGCACAACTAGGGCAAGCTTGTGGTAAATGCGCCCGGCTACCTCGTGAAACTGGCCGGAGAGAACGCCGCGAGAGCCTGAAAAGGCGGGGGAAAGCCCTCAAAAACGGGTTCAGCGCCCAAATCGAGTGCCTCCACACGCCAGCAACGACGGGAGCTGCCGCGCAGCATAGATGACCTAGCAGCCGCCACCAGCGTCATCCCTGTAAACGGTCTCCCCCGCCACCGCTCAACACCCTAAAGCGACGGCCCCGTTAGGCGTTGCGGCTGTTGGGAACAGGCTCATGGACTGGTAATCTCCGGGCGTCCGAAGATGGAATACTCGCCCTCGCTCGCAAACGGTGACTCGACGTGTAGCTCTCCTGACTCGTCGAATCGGTAGGGAAAGAAGACCACGACGGAGTAACCGGAAACGTGGTCAAGTGCGGCTGCGATGGCATCCTGCTTATCGTTGCGTCCCGGCGGGACAATCCGAACGTCGTAAAGGATGCCGCATGTGCGAAGATTGGTGGTGCGTGCCTCCTCGCGAAAGGCATCCTGCATAAGTTGGATGAGTGGCTGTGAGGGAGGATGCTCGGTGCCGTCAGTAGCGCCGACGTGAGCAATCGTCCCGTCTTGAACCATGCGACCGCCGAATGGAAAGAACTCGCGGTGCTGCTGCAACATCTGCTTCGCGAATGGTAGCAAGACATCGAGTAGTTCTTGGGCATCGGCTTTGGCGGGGTTCATTCCAGGATGCGCGTAGCGACGCCTAACAGTTGGGTCGCGAACAGAAGTGTTTGTTTGTGCGTGATCCGCTTATATCCAGCAATCTTGCGTTTGCCACCTATTTTAGCTTTCGTGCTCCTGCCCCTACGACATCAGGTGCACACAGGTCCGCAGGCACACTGTTCAGGCGCACTGCGAGCTGCGACGCCTGAAGCCACGTTCTGCGGCCTGCAGGGTCTTCTTCTACTTAGGAGTTCGTGATAAAGTCTTGACGCTTTTTAGGCAATCCGTCAGGCTCATTGAGGATCAAGTCTATCGGCTTCCGTCATCGCCCTCCTCCCACCGTATGAAATCCTGTCTGCGCTTTGCCGTCTCTTTCTCTCGCCTCATGCGATTCCTGTCCCCCGTGATGCTGATTTGTTTCCTGCTCATGGAAGCCATCATCCACGCTCAGCCGATGGACAATGCCGTCAGCCAGACCGTTTGGAAGCTGCTCTACGGCGTGACGGATGCGCAGATGGCCAGCCCTGCATGGCTCGCTGCGGATGATGATGGCGATGGCGTCAGTAATGGCGCGGAGATCGCCGCAGGGACTAATCCGTTCCTCGCGGGCTCAGCGATCAAGATCAACAGCATCACCGCAGATGCTACGAACGTCTATATCAGCTTCCCTACCATGAGCGGGAAACAGTATGTGGTGCAGAAGACCACGACGCTCTCGAACGCGCAGAGCTGGACCGCGCTCACGCCTTCCGTGCAAGTAACGGGCGATGGCAATGTCCAAATGCTCACGGCTCTCAAGGGCAGCGGCAATGCCTTCTTCCGTGTGCTGGTGCAAGACATAGACAGCGATGGCGACGGGGTCAGCGATTGGGCCGAAAAGGTCATGGGCTTCAGCGCAGCCACCGCCACCACTCATGGTGGGGCCAATGATTATACGAGCATCACCGCTGCGCTGCCGAATGAGAACAAGGTCAGCATCACCACGACGAAGTCCACGGCCACGCAGCCGCCGGACGCGCTTACGCCGCCTAGTGATCAGGCCACGGTCACCGTCACGCGAACGGGCACCCTGCTCTTCAGCTCCATCACGGTGCCCTTAACGAAATCAGGCACGGCTTCCGAAGGCGTTGATTATGACTCCCTTCCCGCCTCAGTGACGTTTCCTCCAAAGGCAGCTTCGGTCTCCTTCACCGTTAATCCCAAAGCGAATGCGGGTCGCCGAAGCAACGCGACAGCTTCCTTCAAAACGATGGCAGGCGGCGGTTACACCTTGGCGGGGGCAGACACGGCCAGTGTGGTCATCTACCCTGCCGCAGCGGCCTCGGGAACAGGCCTGACCGCGAAGTATTACGTAGGCTCGAACAGCAGCTACACGAGCCTCGTTAACTTCGGTGGCAGCACGGTTCCTTACACTTATACGAAAGGCTCCGGCGCAACCACTGGCACAGCGGTCATTACTTTGTCCAGCACTACGGGCTTCTCCACCACCTCTCCTCAAAATCGGGTCAATCTCCAGTTCAGCGCCGGGGCTCTGGCGGGCGGAACCTATGATAAGGTTTACACCATCACGGCAGTCTCCTCCACCACGCTCACGGTGGCCATTACGGGAACCGCTGTGCCCAACAGTCAACAAGGCTTAGCGAACTGCGTCTTCAATCCTCCCGTGATTTCCCGCATTGATCCGATGGTGGACAACTACTGGTATTACGGAGTGCCTTCGAGTTACACGAATGGCAGCCCAGATAACTTCTCAGCCAATTGGGACACCTACCTCGCTCCGACCACCACAGGAAGCTACATTTTCCAACTCGATGCCGATGACAAGGCGCGCGTCTATTTGAACTCCGGCAGCGGTGATGTGCAGATCTTAGAGAATGGCTGGGATACGACGGCCACAGGGACTTTCAAGCAGAGCAATGCCTTCACGCTAACCGCTGGAACCCGCTATCACATGCATGTGGACTTTGCTGAAACCACCGGATATGCGAAGTGCAAACTCCAGTGGAAGCTCGGCAGCGGCAACTTCGGCAACATCTCCAGCGCCAATGCCTTCACGACGCTCGCTGGCACCACCGCAGGCTGGACGGCGAATTATTACGCCAACGCCACACTGACTGCTCCCATTGCCCAAACGGTCGTGGAGTCGAGCGGGCCAGTCACTTACAACAGCGGTGACTGGGGCATCGGCTCGCCTGATACCAATCTCATCTACCCAGACTACTTCTGCGCACGCTGGACGGGTCAGGTGTTGCCGCAGTATTCAGAGAAGTATTACTTCGTGGGTCGCGCGGATGATGGCGTCAAGATCTGGGTCAACAATCAACTCCTCGTGGATCGCTGGCCCGGCGGTGGTGCCACCGACATCACGGGTGGCATCGACCTTCAAGCGGGCGTGCTTTACGACATCAAGATGGAATACTATGAGGCCACGGGCAGCGCCGAAGCCCATCTCTCCTGGTATAGCGATAGCCAGCCAAAGCAGATTATTCCGACGAACCGCCTGTTCCCTGACTCGACGACAACCGCCCCTTTAGTCGCGGCACCGACCGCCGTGACCAGCCCGCTGACGGCGACCGCATTGGCTGGGAACACCACAGCGTTCTCTTACGCCATTACGGCGAGCAACGGCCCGACGACTTCCTTCGCGGCGACGGGGCTGCCCACTTGGTTGACCTTGAACTCGACGACAGGCGTCCTCACGGGCTCGCCAACTGCTGCGCAGGCTGGGCATTATCAGATCGTAATCAGTGCCACCAATGGAGCTGGCACGGGCAGTTCAGTCGTGGACATTGAGGTGATCAATACAGGCAACTCGGTCACGCGTGAACTCTGGACCACAGGCGTCACGGGCAGCGGCATCTCTGATATTCCGGTCAACGCCACGCCGTCATCCAAGGACACCACCTTGACCTCGCTCGAAGACACTACGGACTACGCGAACAATACGGGTGAAAGGTTACGAGGTTATTTCACGCCAGCGGTCACGGGCAATTATTACTTCTGGCTCGCCGCGAACAACGTGGCTGAACTCTGGATCTCCAACGATGCCGAACCGATCAACAAGGTCCGCCGTGCCTACGTTACCGGCACCGGAACCGCCGCAAAAACCTGGTCAACTCAGGTCAATCAGAAATCACCGTGGCTGGCCCTGACCGCAGGCAAGAAATACTACTACGAAGTGCTGCATAACAATGGCAGCGGCACCACGGACCATGTGTCCGTCGGTTGGCTGCTCGATGCCACAGGAACCAGCGCGGCCATTGCGGACGGCACTTCCGTAGTGCCCGGTTACCCATTGATGCCCTATGACTATCCTGCCACGGTCTTGGCCACGGGAACCCTATACGCGACCAATATGTCGCCTCAGGGCGTCGCGTCATCGAAGGGCACAGGCACCGCGAACATGCGCCTCAGCGCGGATGGCACGCAGGCCATTCTCCACTTCACTTACGGTGGCCTCGGTTCCCCGAAGACGGCCTACCACGTCCATTGCGATCCCTTCGGCGCGAACCCGAGCCAGATCATCTATGACATTGATGACATCGACTCCTTCCATCCTGAACTTCGCACGTCTGATGGAGGCTACATCTGGAACCTCGCCGCCGTGGGCACGCTCAGTGCCGCTGATGTGCTCACCGCCATCACGACGGGGAAGACTTACATCAACGTCCACAGCGTGAATTATCCGAACGGCGAAATACGCGGAAACTTCACCCTCGTCACAGGTTCCCAAAGCGCGCCCGCTTTCGTCGCAGACCCCGGCTACACGGATGACCACAGCACGGATGCCGGAGCCGCGCGCTTCCTCATGCAGGCGACCTTTGGCGTTGATCCCACCGATCTCGCGAATGTGAAGAGTCTGGGTTATTCAGCTTGGATCGACAGCCAGTTCGGCCAGTCTGCTTCGCACCTCGTGCCTGATGTTTTGGCGAATGTCACAACAGACATCAACAATCTCTACGCGGATTACCTCATGTGGAATGCGTGGTGGAAGAAGTCCATCACCGGGCCAGATCAGCTTCGTCAGCGCATGGCTTTCGCGTTGAGTGAAATCCTCGTCGTCTCCGATGTGGGGCCGCTCAACACGAACGGACGCATCCTCGCGGATCACTACGACACGCTGCTC
>JANYJH010000441.1 GCA_025361865.1 Phragmitibacter sp. | reverse complement strand
CGCTCGATGATGCGGCGCTGTTGAAGGGACGGATGATGGTCGAGTTTCCGTGGAAAGAGCGGCTGCCTCATCTTCTTGCTTTGGGCTATGCGGAATTGTCGCAGCGGCAGTTGATCGTCCGTTGGAAAAGTGAGGAGCGCGCGCGGGTAGCAGGCATCGGTAATGATCTCATGAGTGTTCCGGGTGTGGCCGAAGCCCTGGCCGCCACTCCTTTGGATGATCCCAATACCACATTGGGATGCATGGTTGCCCATCATCAGTTCCTAGTGCTGCTGGCCGTGCCGGGACTCGGCAGCGGGAAGGTTCCTCGTGGTTATGTCGTGGCTTGGATTGATCTTGATTCGATGTGTCGCGATGCTTCGCTGCCCTTGCTGCGCGATCAAGTGCTCGCAGCGGTGCCCCGTGATGAACAGGAAGCGACGCCTTCTGGAGCCAAGCGCATGACCCTACGTGATCGCACTGCGCAGTGGTCGGTCACCATTGCGCGAGGCGCTGGGTTCAGCCAACAATATGGCCCGCCAACTCCTTGGCTGACTTTCATCACCGTGGGTCTGAGTGCGTTGCCGCTGCTGGTGCTGGCATCTTTGGCTGGCCGTTCCGCTAAACTGCGAGTCGCACTCACCGCCGAGCGCGAGGTGCTCCGCCAACAACGCTACTTTACCCAAAGCGTCTCCCATGAATTTCGCACCCCATTGGGCATCATTCTCTCCGGCGCGGAACTGCTGGAAAGCTATGCGGCACAGCTTACACCGGAGCGTCGCAGCGAAGTTCTCGCAGAGATCAAAGACAACACGCTGCACATGACGGAGATGATCGAGCGCGTGCTGCTACTGGGCCGCATCGAGTCCAGCAGGCTCTCCTGCCATCCGAAGCCGGTGAACGTGGCGGCATTATGCAGCGAGATCGTGCGCAAGGTATCCACCGCTTCAAACGAATGCTGCCCGATCACGGTTAAGGCCCCTGATTATGAGGCCCCGTTGGATGCCTCTTTGCTCGGTAGCATCTTGGATAATCTGCTTTCCAATGCGGTGAAATATTCTCCAATGGGTCAGCCCGTGATGCTCGAAGTAACTTTGGAAAAATCACATCTGGTGTTCATCGTGCGTGATGAGGGCATCGGGATTCCTCCGCAGGACTTGGCGCGTGTCTATGATGCCTTTCATCGTTGTGGTAATGTTGGCGATGTGCCTGGAACCGGCCTCGGGCTAGCTATCGCTCAACGCTGCGCGGGCCTGCACGGCGGCACGCTCGCCCTTGAAAGCATGATGGGTCAAGGCACCACGGCAACTGTGACTCTTCCCATCCTATGACGACTCTTCTCCTCATCGAAGACAATGCGAGCCTGCGCCGGAACATCGCACAGATTCTCTCGCTGGAGGGCTATCGCGTGCTTTGCGCTGCGGATGGTTCTACCGGCTTGCAACAAATGCGCGAGGACAAGCCTGATCTGATCCTGTGCGACATCATGATGCCGGGCATGGACGGTTATGAAGTGCTCGCACAGGTGAGGTCTGAGCCCGTCACCGCCTCGCTGCCTTTCATCTTCCTTACTGCGAAGGGTGATATGCCCGACCTCCGCGTGGGCATGTCACTCGGGGCAGATGATTACCTGCCCAAACCTGTGGCCCGCCTTGATTTGCTTGATGCCGTGCGCACTCGCTTACAACGCCACGCTCAGCAGAGCGTGCAGCATGGGCCGAGCTTCGACGATGCGGCACCGCTGGAAAGGCTGGGCATCTCCCCGCGTGAAGCGGAGGTGCTGCTGTGGATGGCTCAAGGCAAGTGCAACAGTGACATCGCCATCATCTGTGACATCAGCATCGGCACGGTGAAGAAACATGCGAATCACATCTTCGAGAAGCTCGGCGTGGAAGGCCGCACGAGCGCCACGCTACGGGCCTTGGAGACCCTAATGGAAAGGCCGTGAGGCCGCTTCGTTACCACCTTCGATCCATTGTGAGCAGGCAACTTTCTGCGACCATCCACCCATCATGAACACACGATCTGTCATCGCTCTCACCACGATTCTTTTCCTGTCACTGAAGGTCTTCGCGACCAATTATGAAGTCGGTCCGGGTCAGCCTCGCACCACCTTAAGCGCGGTGCCTTGGGCCAACTTACAACCCGGTGACTTCGTGAACATCCACTACAAAGCAGGCGGGTATCACGAGAAGATTCAAATCTCTGCCAGCGGCACCGCTGCGCAGCACATCGTCATACGCGGCATACCCGATCCCACGACGGCAGCACTGCCGATCCTTGATGCGCAGAATGCCGTGGATGATCCGAGCATGGACTTGCGTAACGGCATCAGCACAACGTGGGGCCTCATCATCGTCAGCCCGCGTAAGGCCACCTATGTCTATGGCGCGTATCACGTCTCATGGGTGGACATTGAGAGCCTCGATCTCCGCAACGCCTACTACACGGCGGACAACAGCATCAGCTTCAAGGATCAATTCGGCGCGGTGCATGGCTACGACGGCTTCGCGTGCGGCATCTACATTGAGTGGGCGCATGACTTCGCGGTGCGCGGATGTGAGATTAGCAACTGCTGCAACGGCCTCTTTGCGAATTCAAAGAACCTCGTGACGCAGAGTTCGCAGCGGCTGCTGGTCGAGAAGAACTACTTTCACGATAACTCTCTGCCTTACACGGTGGACCCGAACAATCCAAACGTCATCATCAGCAATGGGTATCATGAGCACCACGTTTACACCGAGAGCGCGGGCTGCATCATTCAATACAACCGCTTTGGAAAGCTGCGGGCCAATGCGCACGGCGTCGCCATCAAGGATCGCTCATCCGGGCAGATCATCCGTTACAACGAGTTCGATATGACGGACGAATCGAACGTCCTCGCGCTACCAAATTGCCAGGGAGGCTCAGGCTTTATCAATCTCCAGCCCGACTATCAGGACGCTTATGTGTATGGGAACATCATCACGATCGAGAACTATGCGAGCAGCATCACCGCCGTGATGTGGGGTGCCTTCGACGGTGCCAATCTCTACGCACCCGTGCATCGCGGCACGCTGCATTTTTACAACAACACCATCGTGAACCATCACAACGGCGTGTGCCTATTCCTCATGCCCGATGCCACCTATACGTCAAACGCGAACGTGACGAACCCGACGTATGAGAACGTGGACTTCCGTAACAACATCGTCTTCTCCGACACGTCCGTGCAGAGCAGCATCTACAGCGCGCAGTGCTTCGTCACCGGGGGCACGACGAATGGCGGCGGCGACATCACGCTGGGGAATAACTGGATCAGCCCGAACTGGCGCAAGGACTCACCAAACCATCTCTGGTCCGGTGCGCTGAACGGCACCGCCAACTTGCTCGTCGGGGATGTCACAGCCGCGAACAACGCGCACTTCGTGGACATCAGCGGGCACGACTATCATGTGCTCACTGGCTCCAATATTATCGACACCGCCGGAGCACAGCCGCCGTCCGCGCTACCCGCGAATGATGTGACACAGGAATACCTCGCTCCGCAAAGCTACCAAGCCCGCGTGCAGCAGAGCATTGGCATGGATCTCGGCGCGCTGGAAAGCACTGGGCAAGCCACGCCGCCGCCCGTGCAGGGCGCATTGCAGTTCAACACCAGTGCCTACAGCAAGGCCGAATCCGCAGGCAGCGCCACCATCACCGTTACGCGCGTCGGCGGCAGCACCGGAGCCGTTGGTGTGAGTTATTCCACCCCTGCGGGAGGCACCGCCAGCGCGGGCAGTGACTACACCTCCGTCGTGGGCACATTGGCTTGGCTGGATGGTGATTCAGCGTCCAAGACCTTCAGCGTTCCCATCATCAATGACTCCTTAATCGAGGCCAATGAAACCATCAGCCTCGCCTTGTTCGCGCCATCCGGCGGTGCCGTGCTGGGCACCCAATCCACCGCCACGCTCACCCTTCTGGATGATGACCTGCCGCCGTCCACCCTCATGTATGGCCTGACGAACACGAGCAATGTGCTCCTGCTTTTCAAGAGCGACGCGCCGGGCACGCCACTCGTTTATTACAATCTTACTGGCTTGACCAACGGCGACTCACTCCGGGCTCTGGCCGTGCAACCGACGACGGGAAAGCTCTTCACCATCGGCACCGCAGGCATTCTCTACACGCTTAATCCCTTCACTGGCGGGGCTTCGGCAGTCGGAGCGCCCATCACCACCACGCTCACCGGGGATACGATGGATCTCTCGTTTGATCACGTCACAGGTCTGTTGAGACTGACCACGGCCTCTGGTCAAAACCTCACTCTCAGTCCCCTCACGGGTGCCCTTGTCAGTATGGACACCCCCCTTGCCTATGCCTCTACGGATGTGAACAGCGCCACCGTCCCGCTGATCGTGGGCCTGGATGATGTGGTCAGCAACGGCGTGCACACCGTGTATGGCATCGACGCGGTGAAGGACGCGCTCGTCACCCTCGGCTCACCCAGCGGTCAGCCCTTATCACCTGCCACGGGGCAGCTCATGACGGTGGGCGTTCTCGGCTTCAACACCACCTCTCAGGCAGCCCTTCACATCCCAGCCGGAGCGTCCTTCGGTTGGGCCTGTCTGAGCTTGCCGGGAGCCACCGGTTCCGGTCTTTATGCGGTTAATCTAAGCACTGGCGGAGCGCTTTTCATGGGCGCAATCCGCACCGCCGAGCAAGTGCGGGACATCGTCGTCGCTCCACCCCGCGATGTCTGGAAGCAGGCCCGTTTCGGCACCAATGCGGGCAGTCCCGCCATCGCCGGAGACACCGCTGATCCTGACCATAATGGCATCAGTAACCTCATCGAATACGCCCTCGGAGCGCCCGCCGTTAACGCTACCAGTGTGCCCTTGCCCATCCCAAGCTACACGGGCGACTACCTCTCCCTCACCTTCACACGTCCCACCACCGCCACGGATGTCACCTACACCGTGCAGGTCTCCGATGATCTCGTGACCTGGCACAACGGCTCCACCTATGCGCCAACGGGCGACACGCCAAGCAACGCCTACACCACGGAAACCCTTCACTCGACCTCCGGCAGCATGACGACCATCACCGTGCGAGACAACGCACCGACCTCTTCTACGACGAAGCACTTCATCCGCTTGGTCGTGACCGCGCCTTAATGAAAGTGAAAACCAGACACATTGCTGAACTTTCTTGATGATGGCTGGATGCTTGCCATCCATCTCTTCTCGGTGAACAAAGAAGACATCCTCAAGAAAATCATCGCCGCTCTCAAACGAGAACTGGAGACCAGTCTGGCAGCGGCTCATGCGGCCAGCGCGGCGGCGAGCGATCCTGATAGCAAGGCGGAGAACAAGTATGACACGCGCACGCTGGAAGCCTCCTATCTCGCCCGTGGTCAGGCTTTGCGCGTAGCGGAACTGCAGGACGCTCTCCGGGCTTATGAAGTCCTGACTCCGAGGGCCTTTCGTGCGGATGAAGCGGTAGGCATCGGGGCCTTGGTTATTCTCGAAAGCACGGACGGCATGTCCTTCTACTTCATCGGCCCCAGCGCAGGCGGCACTGAAGTGGAGCATGAGGGCCATGAGATCATCGTCATCACGCCTTCAGCACCACTCGGGCAAAAGCTGATGGGACGGTTTCAAGGAGCCAGCGTTACCGTGGCTGGACCCACGGTGATCCGTGCGGTGTTGTAACTTGATCTCTTATCGGCAACTCAAGCTGCGACGAGTTCGACATCTCTCGTGACACGGACTGACGGCTGAGGCAGCGATTCGCCTCTTGATTCGCGATGCTCAATCTCGTCACGCATAATGGAACACAACTCAGTGTAAACCTGCTCGTCATTATCACCGTGACAAACACCGCCGATGTAGAGGTCAGGACAGTAGCCGATGTAGAGCTGATCCTCCTCAGACCAACGAACAAAATGGTGATAGCGATCGGCAGCTTTCATGGAAGGTAATTAATCATTTCTTGCTGACCTGCGCAATGGCGGCGGCAACTTGCTTTTCTTGATACCGCCTCGCATCATCACCTTCGCCGCCACTGACAGTAATGACACCGCTCATTTCCGCGTGCTTAAACTGTC
>JANYJH010000395.1 GCA_025361865.1 Phragmitibacter sp. | reverse complement strand
CAACTGGCCTTTCACGAGCGTGGCACCGTCTTTGTCCTTGGTCTTCGGGCGCACAATGGCGAACTGACCGGTTCCGGGAACGAAATTGAAATCCATCGCGTGGGCGCTGGATTCAGCGGGCCACGTCACGAAGAGGAAGTTCTGCTTCGGCTCGATGAACTTCATCTTCCACTCCAGTTTGACACGGTTGAAGGGGATGAGCCCTTTGATGGTGGCCAGATGCTTCTCGGTCGGAACCTGTTCGCCGATCATGGCACCGTCACCGAATTTCCAGGAGCCATGATGGAACTCGAGGCCTTTCGGCAAGGGCTCGGTCTTGCCGTCTTCGACAATGAGCACCTCTTCAGCGTGGAGGCGCAGAAGCAGACAGAAGGGAGTGATCAGCAGAGTGAGAGCGAGTTTATTCATGATGATGAAGTGTGACGGGTGATGAGTGAGTGGTGGTTTTTCAATGCGGCCATTCGCCATTGATGATGGGCTTGAGGGTAAGTTTGGCGGGATCAATGATGACGTGTTTCACGAGCTTGCGCTTCCAGGTGTAAGTCGCATGAACGAGGCCGTCGCTCGTCTGAATGATCGCAGGATAGCTGAACTCACCGGGCCTGTCTTCGATCACCAGCGCGGCGTTCCAGACCTTGCCATCGGTGCTGACAGCGAGGTTCAAAGGACTGCGCCCCTTGGGCGTGTGATTGTAGATGAGCAGGTGACGACCGTCCTTGAGCGTGACGGCATCGGTGCCGGAGTTGGGATTGGGCAGATCGGTAAGCGTCATCTCACCCCAGGTTTTTCCGTTGTCGCTAGAGGCGATTTGGAAGACGTGTTTTTGCTTCGTTCTGCCAACGGCCAGAAGGCTCTCACCACCGAGCGTGAGGAGGCTGGGCTGGATCGCACCGATGGCTCCATCATTCACCGGGCCGATGAGTTGCCACGTTTTGCCATTGTCGGTGCTGCGCTCGAAGTGAGCGCGCCAGCCTTGGTCCTCGGTGCTGGAGCCGCAAAGAATAGTTCCATCCGCGAGCTGCACCGGTTTGTTCTTGATGGGGCCAACGATGCCATCGGGAAGCTTCGTGCCTTCGCTCCAGGTCAAGCCATTGTCCGTGCTCGTCTTCACCATGCCCCACCAAGTTTTCGGGGATGGCCCCACTTTATAGAAGAGCAACAGTGGGCCTTCCCGTGGCTGAAACAAAACGGGGTTCCAACAGGGATGCGGCGTGCCTTCGGCCACTTTAACGGGTGTTGTCCACTTCCCATCAAGGCAACGCGATGACCAGATGCAAACGTCGGGCTTGCCCTCGGCGGTGCCTGCGAACCAGGCGGAAACGAGGGACTTGTCCTTCGCTTCCACGATGGTCGTCGCGTGACAGCTCGGCACCGGATTGGGATCAAAGATGAACTCGGACACTAGCACCGCAGGATCGGCGGCCTGCGTGGCTGAGGCGAATAGGATGCTGAGAAGCAATGATTTCATGGGAAGCGGCGGCGGAATGGATAACGAATCCAGACGCAACTCACTTTCCTCAATCCCCTAATAAGGCATCGCTCTTCTTCGCATACTTCCAGAGGTTCGGCTCGACGGTATTCTTCTGCGGTGCGCCCGGTGTGCTGCGACCTTCAGCGACATATTTTTGCAGGAGCTTCGTGAGTCGTGTTACGATTTCAGGATGCTCGGCTTGCACGTTCTTCTGCTCGCCAATGTCGGTGCTCAGATCGTAAAGCTGGACCGCTGGCAAGGCTGCTGCGGCTTCTAAAACGGCCTTGGCTTTCGCCTTGGGATTCACCGGTTTGGGATCGCTCCAACCGCCGGAGTCACGACACAGTTCCAGTTTCCAGTTGCCCTGACGAATGGAGAACGAGCCGTTGATGGAGTGATGCACGATGGCCTCACGCAAAGGTTTTTCGGTCGCGCTTTTCAGATACGGCAGGAAGCTCACGCTATCCTCAGCAGCGCTGTCAGGCAGCTTCTGACCCAAGATGTCCTCAGCGGTGGCCATGAAATCGAGGAGGCAGAGTGTCTGGTCACATTTAGTGCCCGGTTTGATCACGGCTGGCCATTGCACGATGAAGGGCACGCGGTGACCGCCGTCAAAGATGTCCGCTTTCATGCCTCGGAAGATATAACTGGGGTTGTGCCCGTGCTCAGCCAACGTCTTGAAATCAGCTGTGGGTGAGCAGCCGTTATCACTGGTAAAGATCACCACCGTGTTCTCTGACAAGCCATTGTCTTGCAGCGCCTTCATCACCTGGCCGATGGCGTCATCCGTTTCCATAACGAAGTCCGCATAGAGATTGATACCGCTTTTGCCTTGCCATTCCGCGCTTGGCAAAATGGGAGCGTGGGGTGAATTCAACGGTAGATAGAGGAAGAACGGTTCCTTCGCAGCAGCGTGCTTATGGATGACTTCCACGGCTTTCTTCGTGAGCGTGGGCAGCACGTCTTCGCCTTTAAAACCGGGAGCGCCAGGGCCTTCACGGGTGAAGGTGCCGCCTTTGCCGCCCGAGTTCGCGACCAGCTTCATGATCTCGGTTGGCTGCGCGGTGACATGATCGTTTTCGATGAAGCAATACGGCACCATGTCCAGCGAGCCACTGATGCCGTAGTAGTAGTCAAAGCCGACGCTGTTCGGCGAGTTGGTCGTGGGCTTGGTGAAATCGACGTTATGAAACTGGTCAGGCGTTTCGATATTCAGCTCTGTGACCTGCTTGCCGGGCAGTTTCACCCAATCCATGCCGAGGTGCCATTTGCCCACGCAGTCGGTCTTGTAGCCCTGATCGTGCAGCATGGAGGCGACTGTCATCCGACCCTGCTCGATCAAGCGCGGGCTGAGTCCGCCGAGCACGCCGCTTTGCAATCGGCTGCGCCAGTTGTATCGCCCCGTCATCAAGCCATAGCGGGTTGGCGAACACACGGCCGAGGACGAATGCGCATCCGTGAACCTCATGCCATTCGTCGCAAGACGATCCATGTGCGGCGTGGCGATCTTACCGTTCTCGTTGTTCGCCTTCACATCGCCATAGCCAAGGTCATCGCAGAGGATGAAAACGAAGTTCGGCCTGTCAGCCGCGTGACTGAGTGAAACGAGCGCAAGGCAAAGGACGGCAAGGCGTGAGAGCATCGCGCATCAACGAGGATGGTGTGGAGGTTCTTACAACGGGGAGGATGGACGAGGTAGTGATTGTTCCCTTTCCCGTGGCTCACCGGATCTGAGGCCGTGCACTACGAATGAGCCCGCTGGTTTTTAGTTTGTGATTGGCCAGCCTCACGAGTAATCAATAAGGCTGCTCCCATGCCTGACCAAGACAAGACCGATCCCAAGAACGAGCTCCAATGGTATTGCGTCCACTCGAAACCGAAGTGCGAGCACATCGTCGCGGCGAATCTGCGCTCGTTTCCGGGTGTAGAGGCGTATTGCCCACGGATCCGGTTCCAACGCAGCACGCCGCGCGGGAAGGTCTGGTTTACCGAAGCGCTGTTCCCGAGCTATCTCTTTGCCCGTTTCATTCTGAACGAGTCCTTCCGCGCCGTAAAACATGCGCATAACGTCATTCGCATAGTCGAGTTTGGAGGCGCTGCCTCGCCGATCCCTGATCAGGTTATCGAAGATCTGAAGCGTGAAATGCACGGCGAAGAAGTGCGCGAGGTGAGCCACGGCGTGAAAGTCGGCGATACCGTGGAAGTGGCGGAAGGCCCGATGCGCGGGCTGACGGGGATCATCGAGTCCGTGCAGAATGGCAATCAGCGCGTTTATCTGCTGCTGGATTTCCTGGGTCGGCAGAGCATCGTGCGCATGCCCACGAGCAATGTCCTGAGCGAGCGCACACCGCGTGAGGTGATGAAAAAATAAGGCAGCTTCCCACTTCATCCTTCTACCAAGATCCAAAGTAGTCTCCCGAGGGCCTGTTCACACTGGTGATGGCAGAGCCGTCATCCACTTTTTATCCGCAGCAGCAAAGCCAAAATTTATTTAATTTGGTTATGTTTATATTTTGCATTTCAGTGAGAATGGCCTGTATTAGAAATTCCATAACTGGTTCTTGTTTTTATGGCTTTCGGCGACCTCTCCTGCGGTCTCTCCAAGCCCTCGAAGAAGGCCAGATCGCTCCATCCTCTGGTGGCGCTGCCTCTCACATCACGCAGTTCACGCAGTTCGGTTCTGGAAATGCCCCAGTTGACCGGGGGCGGTAGCTTGGCCTCGGATCGAAGGCTTGCTGACGAAAGACTTGCCAAGAGGCCGCTACCGCGGAATTTGCACATCCCGGTGACACCGGATCAAGACCCCATGAGCGACAATCACCGCACCGACGACCTCCGCATTGAGCATATCCGCGACCTTGTGCCGCCCGCTATTTTCATTGAAGAAATAGCGCTGAGCAGTGAGCTCGAAGACTTCGTGGTGCGTTCCCGTCTGGCAGGCGAAGACATCATGCGGGGCCGCAGCGACCGCCTGCTGGTCATCGCCGGCCCTTGCTCCATTCACGATCCCAAGTCAGCCATGGAATATGCGGCCAAGCTGAAGATCGCCCGCGATCACTATGCGGATGATCTGGAACTGGTCATGCGCGTCTATTTTGAGAAGCCGCGCACGACGGTCGGCTGGAAGGGTTTCATCAACGATCCCCATCTGGATGAGAGCTTCGATATAAACAGAGGGTTGGGTGAAGCGAGGAAATTGCTCGTTCAGATCGCCGAACTCGGCCTGCCAGCGGGCACGGAATTTCTGGATGTCATCACGCCGCAATACATCGCCGATGTGGTGGCCTGGGGAGCCATTGGTGCGCGCACGACTGAGAGTCAGGTCCATCGCCAGCTCGCATCCGGCTTGTCCATGCCTGTTGGTTTTAAGAACGGCACGGATGGAAACATCCAGATCGCGCTGGATGCCATTCAGGCAGCCGCAGGTGAGCACGTCTTCCTTTCAGTAACGAAGCACGGCACGGCGGCCATCGTGCAGACTCGTGGTAACGATGCCTGCCATGTCATTCTTCGCGGCGGCAAAGCCTCGCCGAACTACGATGCCGCCTCAGTTCATAGCGCCATCACCCAGCTTGAGAAGCGGGGTCTGCCTCCCCATGTCATGGTGGATTGCAGTCATGGGAACAGCCTGAAGGATCATCGTCGTCAAGCCGTCGTCGCTCATGATATTGCGGAACAACTCAAGGCTGGCAGCTTTGATGTGGCCGGTGTGATGATCGAAAGCCATCTCGTCGAAGGACGTCAGGATGTCGTGGATGGCAAGCCTGCGGTTTATGGCCAAAGCATCACCGATGCCTGTATCAACTGGGAAAGCACGGAAGCCATTCTGGAAGAATTGGCCGAAGCAGTGCGAGCCCGACGCGCGGTGAAATGATCTAGCTTGAATGACTTCCGCTGATCTCCAGAACTTCTCGCGTTGCCGCATCCTCGTGATCGGTGACGTGATGTTGGATCACTTCATCTGGGGCAGCGTGCGCCGCATTTCGCCTGAAGCTCCCGTCCCCATCGTGGAGGTGACTAAGGAAGTTTATTACCCCGGTGGTGCCGCCAATGTAGCGCGCAATGTGGCCCCGTTTTCCAAGAACATCTCGCTCATGGGGCGGGTAGGTCACGATTCGCAGGCTGAGCAGCTTCGCACCTTGCTGCATGACGAAGGCGTGGGTTGTGAACCGTTGTTGATCAGCCAACAAATCCCAACGATCTCCAAATGCCGCGTGGCTGCCAGACAGCAGCAGATCGTCCGTTTTGATCGCGAGATCATCGCCAAGCTCACGGAGATGGAGTTGGCGGAAGTCGAATCCAAGCTCCGCGCACTGGCTCCGCAACTCGACGCCATCGTGATCGAAGACTATGGCAAAGGCTTTGTCACTGAAGCCTTGATGAACTCGGTCACCAAGATCGCGCAAGAGACCAAGCTCATCGTCACGGTTGATCCTTCACCGCGCAATCCCCTGCCCTGGCGCGGTGTGAATCTGGTCAAACCAAACCGCCTCGAAGCCTTCGCGGCAGCAGGCATTGAGGACACTTATCTGCGGGTTGCTCCTCTTCAGAACAGCGAGCTGATGAAGGTTGGCGAAACCCTGCTCAACAAATGGGACACGCCGATCGTGCTTATCACTTTGGGCGAACAGGGCATGATGCTCTTCCAACGCAGCAAGCCACCGCATCATATCCCAACGCGTGCCCGCGAGGTCTTTGATGTCAGCGGCGCTGGAGATACCGCTATCGCCTTACTCACGCTTGCGCTCGCCAGCGGCATGACGCCAGAGCTGGCCGCAGACGTGTCCAATCACGCGAGCGGCATCGTCGTTGGAAAACTCGGCACCGCTTGCCTGACGCCAGAGGAACTGCTCGCCGCCTATCAAAGCGTATGAATTTCTCTGCCATCATTAACGAACATCTCGCTGATCACCTCGCGGCGATTGAGCGCCTTCGAGCCTTCACGCCGCTCATCGAAGACCTCGCAAAGCGCATCATCACCAGCATCGAAGCAGGCGGCAAAGTGCTCCTCTTCGGCAATGGTGGAAGCGCTGCGGACGCGCAACATCTGGCCGCAGAATTCGTCGTGCGTTACCGTCAGAATCGGCGCGCCTTGCCTGCTATCGCGCTGACCACAGACACGTCCATCCTCACGGCAGGAGCCAATGATTTCGGCTTCGAGTCCATCTTCGCACGACAGGTGGAAGCCTTGGCGAACAAAGGTGATGTCGTCATCGGCATCACCACTTCCGGCAGCAGCGCCAATGTCATCGCAGGGTTAGAAGCCTCCAAAAACAAGGGCTGCGTCGTCATTGCCTTCGTCGGCGAGAACGGCGGAAAAGCCGCAGAACTGGCGGATGTCGCCTTCGCTGCTCCTTCAAAGATCACCGCACGCGTGCAAGAATGTCACCTGCTGGTTGGACACATTATCTGTGATTTGGTGGAGAGTTTCTATATCGGGAAGTGACCCGTGCGGTCTCCGACTTGGAGAACAAATAATATGACGACCTTGACGAAAACGAACACGGTCAATGAACGGCTTCCATCCCTGGATGGAATGCGGGGACTGGCCGCGATGCTGGTCGTGTTAGCTCACGCGGGCGGCTCCGTAGGCTGGCCCGGCTGGTTCTGGCTAGATCAACTACGCGGCACCCTCACGGGATTTCTGGGAGTGCAGATTTTCTTTGTGCTCAGCGGCTTCATCATCACACGCTTGCTGTTGCGTGAGAAGGCAAAGTCAGGTGAGATTTCCCTGCCGAGATTCTGGCTGCGACGTGCCCTGCGCATCCTGCCGCCACTGGCCTTATATCTGGCCTTCATCTCCGTCATGAACGCGCTGGGCGTGCTTCATATCAGCACACTCTCTCAAGTGGGCAGCCTGTTCTTTTTCCGCAATCATCTTACGCCCAATGACTGGTTCAACGCCCATTACTGGTCCTTGTCCGTGGAGGAGCAGTTCTATCTCGTCTGGCCTTTGGCCGTGGCCTTCCTGAAGGCCTCGACACTGCGCCGGATAGCTTGGGCGGTCATGGTGATCTCCTTGATCAGTCGCGCCATTTTGCATCAGCAGTTGCTTGAAGCGGATGCTTGGCGCTGGCTGCCCATGCACGCTGACGCGCTCATGGCGGGGGCCTTGGCGGCGATGTGGATGCAGGAGCATGAAGGCGTGGTTTTGCGCCCATTGAGCGTGAGCAAACAGATGCTGCATGGGGCCGCGCTGATCATCACGCTGCTTCTCTGCCGCGCTGCCTCCACCCGTTATGCGTGGGTCTTTAATCCCCCTCAAGGCACAGCCGTGGCGGTATTGACGGCCATCTGGATCGTGCGTCTGGTTTCCCTACGTGAAGGCCGATTCTTCCAACTGCTCAACTCACGACCACTCGTATATTTGGGGCTGGTGTCTTACAGCGTTTATCTATGGCAGCAATTCTTCACCGCGCCCGCCAACCGATGGCCTAATGATGTGTCCCCGTGGTGGGCGCACTTCCCGCTCAATCTCCTGCTGCCCGTGATCGCAGGCAGCCTTTGCTATTGGTTGGTCGAATGTCCCTGTCAGCGTCTCAGAAAACGCTGGGAGAGTTTATTGGGAATGAAGACCGCCGCCGCGCAGACCTAAGCGGCTTCCTCAAGAACGTCGGAGTAACGTTCCTTTTCGCATCGTGAATCACACTTCACAGATCCTTTCCCGCATCTGGCGCGGATACTCCATCACCGTGGCTTTGCGCGTGTTGCGGATCATCGTGAACCTCGTGATTACGAGCTTCTTAGCGCGTGAGCTGGGTCAGGGCGGCTTCGGCCAGCTCATGGTGTCGATGTCCCTCGTCTCCTTGTTGCTCTGCTTTTCAGAGATGGGATTCAATCGCATCACGGTGCGTGAACTCGTCAGTGATGAAGACGGCGCGTGGCATACGCTAGGGGCGACCTTCTTCACACGGCTGGCCGTTGGAACTCTGCTTTACAGTTTGTTAGTGGGTTATGTCCTGGCTCTCAAACCAGAGCATGGATCGCTGGTGCTGATTTATGGCGTCCTGCTCTTCACTCATGCTGGCACAGAGACGCTGGCTTGGTTTGAGGTGAAGGGGCAAATGGAGCGGCTCGCTTGGGCGCAGTTGATTGGCTTCATCGCGGGCTCAGTCGCCACCGTCGTGGGTCTGATACTTAAAATGCCGCTATGGTTCTACGCCGTGTGTTATCTGCTGGAGTGCTGGTTCTCTCTGAGCGCGACCCTCTGGCTTTTCCACAACATCGGAGGCAGGATGAAAACGTGGCGCTGGTCATGGGACAGAGCACGCGCATTGCTCGGTGAATCATGGTTTGAGATCGTCTCCCAACTAGCGCTGCTGCTGCTCTTCCGGGTGGATACCATCATGGTGGAAGCCTTGCGCGGCGCGGAAGAAGCCGGTGTTTATGGGGCCGCGGTCCGTGTCTCAGAAGTGGTCTATTTCCTGCCGGGGATGCTCTCTAATTTCTTCCTCTCTCCGCTTCTTCAACTCAAGAAATCTGACCTCGCGGCTTACCATCGTGGCTTCGCGGATTACATGGGCATGACCCTGATGCTCACGGCTGTCCTCGCTGCTTGTGTGGCCTTCGCAGCCCCCATAACCATTCGCCTGCTTTTCGGTAAAGACTTCACGGCCAGCAGTTCCATCTTGCTGATCAATGCTTGGGCTCTCATACCTTACGCTATCGGTTTGGTGCGAACTCAATACCTCGCCGCCGAAGGACGCCTGTGGGTGAATCTGCCTTCCGTGCTCACGGCACTCGTCCTGAACATCGGACTTAACTGGCTCTGGATTCCCCGTTGGAGTGGTGAAGGCGCGGCCTGGGCCACGCTCATCTCTTATAGCGTGGCTTGGGTGCTGAGTTCCTTTGTTCTGCCTCAGGCCTTGGACACCGGACGAGTCATCATCGAAGGCTTCCTCCGAATTCCGCCACTGGGGCTTTCACTCTGGCGCAGATTCCAACGGCGCACGCATTAATATGCCTTCCGCATCTGCATCGCAAATCCCTCCTAAAACATGGGTGATCATCCCGGTTCATAACCGCCGAGAGATGACCCTTGGCTGCCTAGGACATCTCAAGACCACGGAAGTGCTTCAACAAGTCACCGCAGTCATTGTCGATGATGGCTCCACCGATGGCACCGCCGCCGCCGTGCAGGAAGCTTACCCCGATTGTGTGCTGCTTCGTGGAGATGGAAACCTTTGGTGGACGGGAGCTATTGCCTTGGGAATGAAACATGCCATGGCCAACGATGCCCAATGCGTGGTCTGGCTCAATGACGATTGCCGCCCTGCTCCAGACGCACTGACCGGACTTGCACGCTTTGCCGTCGAGCACCAAACCGCCGCTTCAGGCGTGACGCGCAATCCCCATTTCACCCGCTCCTGGTATGGTGGCTTTCGTATCGGCATCAGCGGTTTGCAGTTGGTTGAGTTCGATGACTCAACCTCTCAGCCCATCCCTTGTGATGCCTTCGGTGGGAACTTCGTGGCCATCGCCCCAGAGTGTATCAAGGCCTGTGGCTATCCCGAGGCTAAGAGCTTCCCTCATCATTGCGGAGACGTTTCCTACACGATGAAAATCGCGCGCCAACACGGTCCGATCTTCATGTTACCGCAATGCATCGCAGAAGATAAGCAGCCCGTTGACGGCACTTATAGAGCCTCTCTTCTTCGCAGCCAAACCCCCGTCTGGCCTTGGCTGAAGAACGCTTTCTTTGGCGGTCCACGTTCCAGCATGGGAGCCTCCTTCTGGCACATTCACTGGCGCATGTTAGGACCTTGGGGCGTTCTCGTCGCCGCCGGCAAAGCCTCTCGTCTGCTCGCCATTGCCGCCATCCGATTGACGCTCCCCTACCCCATTCGGCGGAGTTTGTTCAGCTAGTGCTTGCGCTTCTTTAGACACTTAAACCTACCCTCGCCTATGAGCTTACGTTCCCTCTACCGCCGTCTGTTCTACACCGCGAACACCATTCGTTACCGAGTCGAATGGCCACGCATTGAAGAAGCCTTCCGCAAGGTGGGCAAGTTCGATACGCTCTTCGATGGCGGCGCTGGCTCAGGCGAGTTCCCGCGTCGTGTGCTCAAAGCGGGCCTTTGTCAGCGCGTCATCGCGTTGGAATACGACGCGCAAAACTTCACCACACTCGAAGCGAACCTCGGCCAGCAAGCCAATACGCAGCTCATTCGCGGATCACTCCTCGTCGTGCCAGTGCCTGATGCCAGCGTGGATGCGGTGCTTTGCACTCAAGTCATCGAGCACATCACGGATCACGCGCTGGCAGCCGCAGAACTATCCCGAGTGCTCAAGCCCGGAGGCCACGCTGTGATTACCGTCCCGCGTCCGCCTGAGCCGTTTAACACCGATGATCACAAGCGCGAAGGCTACACGGAAGAGGAGCTGGCCGCGCTCTTCGCCCCTTATGGTTTGGAGCCGTTATGGGAGGACTGGTTCCTCACCAGCGCGACCACGAAACGAATGCTGCGCGCCTGGAAACATCCCTTCAAAGGACGGCTCACCCCAGTAGCTTGGGTGGATCAGGAAACGCATTTGAGCCGTGAAGAACGCCGCGCAGATCTACCCTACGGCCTGCTCATGCTCTTCCGCAAAAAAGCGTGAACCTCCTGCTCATAGATCCCAATCTCAGCCTCAGCAGCCCTTCCATGAAAGGCGTGGTCAGAGCGCTGCCGATGCTGAAAGCGCAAGGCTTCCACATCGAAGCCTGGTGCTGGCATTGCGATGAAGGATTGCCCATTGATAAGCTCGTGAAGCTGCCCCGTATCGGTGACCTTCATACCCTTCGCGGCTACGCCTTCTCCATCCTCGTCCGACTCCGCGCGTGGTGGCTGTTCACCGTTCAGAAACAAGCTCGGCCTAACGTCATCTTCACCGTCGCCTCCTACCTCGCCGCTTGCGATATCTGCCTGCTTCAGTTCTCTCCCTTCGATTGGGAGGCCAGCCAAAAGCTACTCGGCATCCACAGCCTGCGCGATGTCTTCGAGCGCGTTACGAACTGGCTCAACCTTCACTGGACGCGCCATTTCTTCATCAACACCACCACGCGCACGGTTCTCTGCGTCTCCGAAGCCGTGGCCAATGACGTGCGAAATGAGAACCCAGAACTTCGTCTGAGCTTGCTGCCGAATAGTTATGATCCCACACGATTTAATGAGCAAGTCCGCGCTGAATACCGAGTCACCATGCGGGCTAAACTTGGCTTCACGGACAACGACCAAGTCTTCGTCTTTGCCAGTGCCGGACACTATCGGAGAAAAGGATTCTTCCTTGCCGTGGACGCGATTGCCAAACTACGTCAAACCCACCGGAACGCCCGTTTTCTGGTCGTCGGAGGGCGGGAGCAGACCTTGCACGGCTTGCAATCCCAGCTCGATTCCCGGCATCTCGATTGGCGTGATTGGATCACGTTCACTGGCATGGTCACGGATGTAGAAGGCTACTTCGCCGCGAGTGACGCCTTCCTCTTCCCCTCCTATTCCGAAGCCTTCGCGCTCGTGGAGGTCGAGGCTTCCGCTTGTGGCCTGCCACTCATTCTTACCCGCCATCATGGCTCGGAGATGATCCTTCAAGAAGGGCTGAATGGACGCTTTGTAGAGTTTGATGCGGCGGACATCGCCCGTGTCTTGACTGAGTTTGTCACGGGTCAATGGACCCCCACAAAAGTCGCCTTGCCTCATGCACTGGACACGGAGACTTACGCGAAACGCCTCATCGTAGAACTACAAGCCGTCGCCGCATGAACACGCTGACCCTTGAGATGAATGCCGCTGTGAAAGCCCAGCCTGCGCCCTCCGTCGCCATTGTGACGCCTTGCAAGGCCACCTACTTCAAGCCCTTGTTTGAAGCCTTTGCGCAAGCTCAGCCTCAGCCCTGGAAGACCGTTCTCGTCTGGCCGGAGAGCCATCAGTCCGAACATCCCGAAGCATTGCTCACGCCCATCGCGAACAATCTAGAGATCCGTCGCGTAGCCTCTCAGAAGCTCGCACAATCCAGCAATCCCCTGCTCAATCCCCACTGGCGGGAGAACCGCCGACGCTTCTTCCCATCGCGTGAACTGTGGCGCACACTGGATGAAATCGCCCCGAGCATGATCATCGTGCAGGAGTATTCCCCCTTCGCTCTTGGCGGTCTGCTTTATGCCAAATGGCACAGCTTACCTGTCATCACCTTCACGGAAGTGGGCCGACGGAACCAGTCCTTCTTCCGTCCTCAAGTCAGGCTCTGGCACGGCTTCTGGAGCCTTTGGGTAAAGGGCATCATGGCCGCCTGCCCCACTGCACATGAGCCCATCAGCCGCCGCCGCATCCCTTCGCTCGCCGTCTATCATGCCGTGGACAGCCGACTCTACACGCCCGCTGAGAAGCCAGTCACGGATGCCCCAGTGACCTTCGTTTATGTCGGCCAGCTTATCCCGCGCAAGGGGCTCGACCTTTGGATCAAGGCGGCCCAAGCGCTCAAGAGTCAGCACACTGCTTTCAAACTGCGCATCATCGGCGGTGGCGATGATGCCTGGGTGCGCGGCCTCATCACCGAGGCTGGGCTCGAAGCCGAAACTGAATGGTGTGGCTTTCTCAGTGGTGATGCCCTTCGCGAAGCCATGCGCACGGCGGATGTCTTCGTGCTTCCCTCACGTCAGGACACCTATGCGGTGGTCACGCATGAAGCTGCCTGTCTTGGACTTCCGCTGTTGATCAGCGCACACGCAGGCTCCGCTGAAGCCCTGGTGCGAGAAGGTGAAAACGGCTTCGTGATTGATCCCGAAGACACGGCGATCTTCGCTGAAAAAATGCGCCTGCTACTTGATGGGACACAACGCAAAGCCATGAGCCTAGCGGCCCGCAAGACCGGAGAAGAGATGAGCGCGCATCGTCGCGGTGCCGCTTTATGGGATTGGATTCACTCCACCTTGAACCTCAAGCCTTGAACCATCTGAATCACCGCTTCAACGCTCCAACGCTTCATGCAGGCCATCGGCTCGTCAGGGTTCGTGCAGTGATTGATCGGCCCATTGATCGTATCGCAAGGCTGACAGGCCAGCGTCTTGTCTTGGACAATGGTGAACTGATCAAGATGCCACATCGGTTTCCAGTTGGGAGATGCAGGGCCGTTGAAGACCACGCTGGGGATGCCGAAACAGGAGACGATGTGCATCGGTCCCGAGTTGTTTCCGATGAAGAAACTGGCCTGACTCACGATGGAAATGAAGTCTTCCAGCGAGTCCGGTTTGATGGCCGTCACACGATCCAGCAAGGCGCTTTCCGCAACCTCGTTTTGCAACACGTAACGAACCCTCATCTCTTCACTGAGCCTGTTCGCCAGTTCCACGTAACGCTCCGCAGGCCAACGACTGTAAGCTCTCGCAGCTCCCGGATGAATGAGGATAAAGGGCTCCGTCGTAGCGCTTGGGTTACGAAAGCAACTCAAGTCCGGCACCGGCGGATAAGTCGGCATCGTGTCACGAGCAACGCCCAACGAATCCAGCATCGCCGCTGCGATCTGCCAGTTCTGAAAGGCGACGGGCTCCGTGATTTGGCGCTCAGTTCGATGCGTCAACAGCGGCCCCAAGCGACAGTGAGGAAGATGCGTGCCGATGCGATGCTTCGCGCCACTCATCCACGCCAACAGGTGCGCAACGTTCCCTTGATCCTGTGCCACGAAGCAGGCGTCCGGCTTGATCTGACGCACGCACTGACGAAGCCGGAACAGCTTCGCAGGCTTCTTCCATGCGCCGTTGAAGTCCTTCGTGGCGAACGTCTCCACCTTCACGCCGGGAGTTCCCTTCTCATACAAAGGCGCGGCCACAGGGCTGGTGAAGACTGTGATTTCCGCCTTCGGCAAGACCTTCGCAAGCCATTGCACCACAGGGAGAAAAACGACGTTGTCCCCGAGTTGATTGACCTTGAAGATCAGAAGCCGCATGGCTTGGCCATAACGCAGCGAGCCGAATGAAGCAAGCCGCAGAGTTTTTCAAACGATGACCACGACCACCCTCGAAGCCAAATCCAGAACCGCTGCGGACAGCCGTAGCAGGATCGTCGCCTGGTCACTGGTGGGTGTGGCGCTCACTTACCTGATCTTCGGGCTGCCTTATTCTGCGGGCTACGGAGACCGACGCTTCACCATCGCCTGGTGGCTGAAAACCTACTGGACAGACCCGACATGGTCGCATGGGGCACTGGCTCCTTTGGTGGCTGGATTCCTCGTTTGGAGGAAGCGTGAGGTGTTATCCAGCATCGAGCCCAAGCCGAGTGTCAGCGGTTTGTTGATCGCGCTCATCTCACTGGCCATCTTCTGGATCGGCTATCGCGGGAACTTCTACTTCATCGGTTTTGCCAGCCTGCATGTGCTGCTCGGAGCCGCTGTGGTGTGGCTTTGGGGCTGGCGACATTTCATGCTCGTGAGCTTCGCATGGCTCATGCTGAGCTTTACGTGGCCGTATCTGTTCCTCGTTGATACGCTGGCTTTTCAACTGCGCTATCTCATGGTCAGCGTCACGCATTGGCTGCTGAATCATGTCGGCGTCGCCACGCTTCAGGAAGGCACGCGACTCATCTCCGCCGCTGCGGGTGATCACGCGCAGGGCGCTGCGTTTGACCTGAACATTGATGGGCCTTGCAGCGGTCTTCGTTCATTGTTCGCGCTAATGATGGTGTCCGCCTTGTTTGGCTATTTCCGGCAACGATCAACGTGGCGGCGCGCCCTACTTTTCGCGCTGAGCATCCCTTTGGCGGTGCTGGCCAACATGGTGCGCATCCTCATCCTCGTCTTCGGTTCGATGGCATTCGGACAAACCTTTGCCGTGGGCAAGGGTGAGGAATACACGTCCAACTTCCACCTGCTCGCGGGCATCTTCGTCTTCATCATCGCCTTGGGCGGACTGCTGCTGGGGGAGCGCTTCTTGAACAAGACCTGTGGCCGCGAGAGGCCGCTGCCGATTTGGGAGAACTAACCATGCTGATCCGCGCCATCATCCTATCCGCAGTCATCATCGCCACGGCTTTGGCATGCCGCTTTTCGCCTGAAGTCACGGGCGGGAAGGAGGCGGGTATTGTCATGGCACTCCCCATGAGTTTGCCCGGATTCACGGCGGAGAAGGGCGAGCCCGAAGCCATCGAGAAGAAGCTCCTGCCTGATGATACGGAATTCGCGAAGGCCACCTATACCAGCAAGAAAGGCGACATCGCTTATGCCTCCATCGTGCTCAGCGGTGCGCAACGAAACAGCATTCACCGTCCCGAGGTCTGTCTTCAGGGCCAAGGCTGGACGCTGATGGGAAGTCGTGATTTGCCCATCGAGATGCCGGATGGGCGCACACTCACGGTCAAAGATCTCTACATTGAAAAGCCCATCACACTGCATAACGGAACCAAGCGTGACCTCCGCGCCCACTACCTGTATTGGTTCGTGGGAACCGACGTGAGCACCCCAAGTCACGGCGAGCGGCTCTGGCTCACGCTCTGGGATAACGTCACGCGGAACATCAATCACCGCTGGGCTTATCCTTCGCTGATGTCCGTAGTGACTGATAACTTTCAGCCGGGTGAGATCGGCCAACCCTTGCGCAGTAATGAAGAAACGATCCATCTCCTGGTGAATCTCATCAAAGAAACAGCGCCGAAGTTTCAGAAGAGCCTGATGCCGTGATGGACGCGATCTTGGCCAACAAACTGCAACGTCTGCGGGATGAACTCATCACGATGGAGCGCGTCGTCATCGCCTACTCGGGTGGCGTGGACAGCAGCCTCATGCTCAAGACGGCGGTGGATGCCTTGCAAACGAATGCGCTCGGTGTGCTGGCTGTTTCACCCAGTCTTCCGAAGTCTGAGAGGGACGATGCGCTCCAGCTTGCTCAGCGTATTGGCGTTTCACTTGAGCTTATCGAAACGGATGAAACGAGTGATTCTGCTTATGCGGCGAATGCGATCAACCGTTGCTTCTTCTGCAAAGATCACGTCTATGCCGCCCTACGAACCTTCGCGAATGAGCGTGGCATTGCCCATGCGCTCGATGGCATGAACGCTGATGACACGAATGACCTGCGGCCTGGTCGCGCGGCAGCCGTGAAACACAGCGTGCGCAGTCCTTTGCATGATCTCGGCTTTACTAAACGTGACGTTCGTGAGGCCGCGAAGGCGCTTGGTTTGCCCAACTGGGACAAGCCCGCTGCGGCCTGTCTCTCCTCCCGCATTCCTTATGGCACGGCGGTTACGACTGATCTGCTGGCGCGCATTGAAGCAGCCGAGGAGTATCTCAAAGCGCTTGGCTTCCGCGAACTGCGCGTGAGGCATCATGGCGACATCGCCCGCGTTGAAGTGCCGGTGAGTTGCTTTCAAGAAGTGCTCGTAAAACAGTCTGATATTACGGGTGGATTGCAGGCACTCGGCTGGCTCTACATCACGCTTGATCTGGCGGGCATCAGGCAAGGCAGCATGAATGAAGTGCTCAATCGCAAGCCATGAACGAATCCACCCTGCGAGAACTCCTAGCTCAAGTTGCGGAGGGCCTGACCAAGCCGGAAGCCGCTCTGGAGGCTCTGCGCACGCTGCCTTACACAGAGAGTGCATCAGCCCTTCTGGACACGCATCGTGCTATCCGCCAGGGAATGCCTGAGGTCGTCTTTGCGCTCAACAAGACGCCGACTCAAGTAGGTGACGCCATGGCCATTCTTCATCAAGCTCACGGTCACGCGCTCGCCACTGCCGTCACCAGCGAGACCGCATCGAAGCTGATCCAATGCCTTCCGCAAGGGAGCTATGATGAAGTCTCCAAGCTCTTCCGCATCGGCCAGATGCCGAGGAGATCATCCGGCGTAATCGCCATCATCTGCGCTGGGACTTCTGATATACCCGTGGCTGAAGAAGCCGCGCAGACCCTGGAGTTCGCAGGGTTCACGACGGAGCGCATCTATGATGTGGGCGTGGCCGGGCTGCATCGCTTGTTGAGCAGGCTGGAGTTGATCCGCCAGAGCAACGTCATCATCGCCATCGCCGGCATGGAGGGCGCGCTGCCCAGTGTCATTGGGGGCCTGGTTTCACAGCCCGTCATCGCGGTGCCGACCAGTATCGGTTACGGTGCTAACTTTCAAGGGCTGTCCGCATTGCTGGCCATGCTGAACTCCTGCTCATCAGGCATCGGCGTCATGAATATCGACAACGGCTTCGGTGCCGCGATGCTGGCCATCCGCATTCTGCAAAGCACGCATTCATGAAAACGGCATACTTCGACTGCATTGCAGGTGCCTCTGGGGACATGATCCTCGGGGCCTTGATAGATGCAGGGCTGGATGCGGAGTGGCTGCGCGTCGAGTTAGCGAAGCTAGATGTCATCGGCTGGAAGCTGGAAATCAAGCGCGTGCAGAAGCACGGATTCAGCGCAACGAAGGTGGATGTGATCGTGGATGAACAGCCCGCCACACGCACGCTGCCAGAGATCGAGCGCATCATCACGGACAGCCTCATCAGTGACTGTGTCAAGGCCCAAGCCATCACGGTCATGCGCATGATCGGCACTGAGGAAGCTCGCATTCACGGCCTTGAAATGTCGAATGTTCATCTGCATGAGATCGGCGGAGAAGACGCGATCATTGATATCGTAGGCTGTCTGCTCGGCCTTGAACATCTGGGCATTAAGCGCATCGAATGCAGCCCGCTTCCACTGGGTCGTGGCTTCACCAAAGGCGCTCATGGCCATATCCCCCTGCCCGCACCAGCGACCGTGGCACTGCTCAAAGGCGTCCCCGTCATCGGCTCAGAGATCAATGCGGAACTCGTTACTCCAACCGGTGCCGCCTTGCTCAAACATCTATCCACCCGCTTCGGCGCTGTGCCTGCGATGAATATCGAATCCATCGGCTATGGCGCAGGCACTTGGGATTTAGCGATCCCAAATCTGCTGCGCGTTTTCATCGGCGAGAGTTCTGATGCTGCTGATACAGATGTCGTAACCGTCTTGGAGACGAACATAGATGATCAAAATCCTGAGCACTATGAGCACATCATGGACTTGCTCTTCACGGGTGGTGCCCTGGACGTGACGCTGACCCATGTTCAGATGAAGAAGAACCGACCGGGTGTGCTCTTGAGCGTCATCTGCCCGCTGTCACAGGCTGCCCGTATGCGGCGCCTCTTGCTCACAGAAACATCATCGCTAGGTGTTCGTGAACAAGAGGTCAAGCGCACCGTCTTGAAGCGGCGAAGCCTGGAAGTAGAAACGCCGTTCGGTAAGGCGCGGGTGAAGATCGCCGACCTTGGAGATGGTGCCCATAAGTATGCTCCGGAATACGAAGACTGCCGGGTTCTGGCCAAACAAAACAACGTGCCGCTGCGTGACATCTATGCCGCCGTAGAAGGGGCTGCGCGTCTCCATCTCTCATGAATCATTCGACCGTTTCCGTCTGGCAAGGTGCCACAAACTACGCTCATGCCGCAGAAGTCCATCGCATGGTGGCTGACGCCTTAAATGCGCTGAAGCTGAGTGCTGACTTCATCGAATGCGGTCATAACATCGTGCTGAAACCGAACTGGGTGAAGGAGCATGACGAGCGTCATCCCGGCCCCAATCAATGGGAGCATGTAGTCACGCATCCGAGCGTGATCGAAGGCGTCATCGCTTGGGTGGCACCGAAGCTGCAAGGCGCGGGAAGCATCATCATCTGTGATGCACCGCAGACGGATTCTTCCTTCGCGACGCTTCGTCAATACTGCGGGCTCGATGCAATGATCGCACGATGCCGTGAGCGCTGGCCCAGCCTGCGCATTGAGCTGCTGGACTTACGACCTGAAGAATGGCTGGCCGTGGATGGTGTCACCGTGAAGAAGACCGAGCTTCCCGGCGATCCCCAAGGCTCCACGCATGTGCGCTTGAATGAGGACAGCGAGTTCGTGAAGTTCAGCGGTCTCGGCCAACTCTACGGAGCCAGCTACAACATGGCGGAGACGAATGATCGGCATCGCGATACCACTCACGAATACATGCTCTGCCGCACGCCGATGGAGGCGGATGTGCTCATCAACATCCCCAAGCTCAAGTGCCATAAGAAGGTCGGCCTGACCTGCGCTTTGAAGAATCTGGTCGGTATCAATGCGAACAAGAACTGGCTGCCGCATCACACGGAAGGCACGCCCGATAAAGGCGGTGACCAGTTTCCCATTGCCACTCTGAAGGCCAAGCTGGAGCACTCCCTCATGGGCAAGATCAAGCGTGCGCTGTTCGGCCATCACTTCCTCAGCAAGCTCTTCGTTCCTGTGAAAAAGCTTGGACGACTCATCTTTGGGGATACGCAGAAAGTCGTGCGTTCCGGCAATTGGTATGGCAACGATACCTGTTGGCGCATGGTCGTGGACCTCAACAAATGCCTCTTCTACTTCGACGGCGCAGGCAAGCCGCGCACGAAGCCGCTGCGTTATCTGGCGGTCGTGGATGGCATCATCGGCGGAGAAGGCAATGGCCCGATGGCCCCTGATCCCAAGCCCTGCGGCGTGATCATCGCAGGCTCAAATCCGCTGGCCGTGGATAGTGTTGCGTGCGCGCTGATGGGCTTTGATTGGCGTAAGATCAAGATGCTCGCAGGGGCGTTCAATGTGACACGGAAGAAGGTCGCGCCCTTTGCTTATGAAGACCTGCAAGTGGTGTCGAATGATGCGGCGAAGCAGAAGGCGTTGAGTGAATACACGAAGGAAGACGGCTTCGCTTTCAAGCCGCATTTCGGCTGGGTGGGAGCAGTGGAAAAGTAGCGGAACTATGTCCCTCGAAGACACCCTCTATCCGCTGCTGAAGCTCTACGAAGCAGCACCGCAACCAGTGAAGTCACTGGCAGGCAGAGCGTATCGTGCAGTGCCTGCTTCACTGCGTTATGGTAAGGCTTATGCTCGGTTTCAGGACGAAGCTCGTGAGTCTGAATCATGGACCATTGAAGAGATCGGGCGTTATCAACTACTAGCTCTGCGTGAGTCTTTGCTGGCGGCCAATGAAGCTCCCTTCTATCAGAAACGCTTTGCGGAACTCGGGCTTGATCCGGCACAGCTTACCAGCAGCGAACAGCTTCGGGACTACCCATTGCTCACAAAACAAGACCTCATCGCACATCGTGAAAAAATGGTGAATCCGCGATTCAGCGCGAAAGACCGACTCTACATCACCACTGGCGGATCAAGCGGCGTGCCCGTTGGCTTCTATCTGCAACGCGGTGTCAGCCGACCTAAGGAGCAGGCTTACCTCGAAGCTCAATGGTCGCGACGCGGCTATCTCGTGGGTGACAAGGTGGCGGTGGTGCGCGGTGGCGTCACTTCATCACAGGCGAAGGGTGGCATCAGTTACTACGATGCCACGCGAAACTGGCTCGTGCTTTCCTCGTATCACCTCACACCTGACCGGGCACCAGAGTATGTGCATGAGCTGAATCGCTTCCGCCCAAAACATCTTCACATGTATCCGTCCTCGGCGCTCATGCTGGCGAGATTGATGGCGCAAGGCGGATTGAAGTTGGACTTTACTCCGGTGTCGATTCTATGCGGCTCAGAGAAGCTCACACCGGAAGCACAAACCGAGATCGAGCGAGTTTTCGGTGCGCGGGTATTTCATTGGTATGGGCACAGCGAGCGCGTCGTTCTCGCCGGGCAAGGACGCTTGTCCAACCATCTCTACTTCTGGCCCGCGTATGGTTTTGCGGAGTTTGGCGAACCGAACGAGGAAGGCTTCTGCGAGGTCATCGGCACCACGTTTCATAATCAAGTCATGCCGCTCATCCGCTATCGAACGGGCGACTATGTGAAGCTTGCTGGGGGCGCGACTCTCCGAAGTCGCTCATTAGAAGCCGAATTCCTATGGCCGGAAGTGTGCGAAGTCGCGGGACGTGAGCACGAGTTCCTCCTCAGCGCGACTGGCCGTCGAATTTCACTGACCGCCATCAACATGCATGATCGCATCTTTGATGACCTCTACGCCGTGCAGTTCTTTCAGGCACAAGCAGGCATCGTAGAACTGCGCTACCAGCCAGGACCGAGCTGGCAAGGCAGCCGTGAAGCCAGCATCCGTGAGGGTTTGAGCAAGAAGCTCGGGGATGATTTCACATTGTCGTTAAGAGCCGTCTGCGAAGTCGAAAAGACGAAAGCAGGGAAGAGCAAATGGCTCATTTCAACGATCTCAGCTTAGAGAATCATCATTCATTTTCCATGAAACAACTCGCCCAATATCAGGACGGACGTCTTGAGCTGCAAGAGGTGCCCTCGCCCACTCCGCCACCGGGGGGGATTCTCGTGCGGGTCACGCATTCGGTCATCAGTCCCGGCACCGAGAAGATGAAGGTGGAACAGGCGCGGATGTCCCTGCTCGCGAAGGCCAAGGCGCGACCTGATCAGGTCAAGAAGGTGCTGGATACAGCGAAGACTCTCGGTTGGAGATCTGCCATCGAGAAGGTGCGTAATCGTCTCGAATCCCCTTCCCCACTGGGATACAGCGCGGCGGGTGTGATTGAAGCAGTGGATGAATTGAATACGCGATTCCGCATTGGTGATCGCGTGGCTTGCGGTGGCGCTGAGTGCGCATTTCATGCGGAGATGATCGCAGTGCCTGATCTGCTAGCCTCACCAGTGCCGGATGGAGTTGAGAATTGGCAGGCGGCCTACACGACGTTGGCCTCCATTTCCATGCAAGCTGTGAGGCAGGCTGAAGTGCGTATCGGCGATCGCGTTCTGGTGATGGGACAGGGGCTCGTCGGGCAGCTTGCGACCAGCATTCTAGCGGCTTCTGGCGCGCGCGTCATGGCGATGGATTTCGTCTCATCACGACTCGAAGTCGCGGCCAAGATGGGCGCTGAACGTGTGATCAATCCTTCACAAACGAAGATCGAAGACGCCGTGCGTGAATGGACGGATGGCCACGGTGTGGATGTGATCTTGCTCTGCGTCGGGGGCAAAGGAAGCGGCCCGGCGGACACGGCGATCTCCTGTCTGCGTGATCGCGGCGTCATCGTCATCGTCGGCATTTACGATCCTGAACTCTCCTGGAAGACCGCTTACATGAAGGATATTCAGGTGCGCTATTCCCGCAGTTATGGGCCTGGGCGCTATGATCCCCAGTATGAATGGGGCGGCAAGGACTACCCCATCGGCTATGTGCGCTGGACGGAGAATCGAAACTTCGAGAGCTGCCTGCACATAATGAAGACGGGGGCGCTGAACCTCAATCCTGTCACCACGAAACGGGCGCTCTTCAACGATGCCATCTCCGTCTATGATGAGCTGATGAAGGACGGGAACGGGGACATCGGAGTGGTGTTGGAATACAATTCGATTGCGGATTGCGGATTGCGGATTGCGGATTCTAATGCTTCTACAAAGGCAGTTGGTGATCTTGTTGGACGCGGTTTAAAATCCGAAATCCGAAATCCGAAATCCGAAATCTTAGACGTCATCGGGGCCGGAAACTTCGCTCGCACCATGCTTCTGCCTCATGTGAAAGGCGGCATTGCTTTGGGCACGATCGTTAATCAAACGAGCCTCAGTGCGCGACATGTGCAGGAGAAATTCGGCTTTGCCAAAGCGGAGACGAATGCAGCAAAGGTCTTCGCGAGCGAGGGCAATGCGGTGATGATCGGCACGCGGCATCACCTTCATGCGTCGCTGGTTCTACAAGGGTTGCAGGCCGGAAAGCAAGTCTTTGTGGAGAAGCCACTGTGTCTGACTCGTGATGAATTGACCGCGATCAACGAAGCCATTCAAAACACTGAAGGCAGCGTCATGGTCGGCTTCAATAGACGCTTCGCGCCAGCCACTGTAGAGCTAAAGAAAGCACTGGCCAGAATCCCCGGCCCGAAGACCATCGCCTATCATGTCTTCGCCGGACCGCTCGCTCCAGATCATTGGTATGCGAATCTCGAAGAGAGCGGCGGACGGGTGTTGGGTGAGGCCTGTCACTTCTTCGATTTCTTCTGCCATGTGCTCGAAAGTGAGCCCGTGAAGATCAGTGCACAAACCGTCTGGCCAGCGCGTGGACGCCATGCGTTCCCGGATTCTGTGACGGCGCAGATCGAGTTCAAAGACGGCTCCTGCGCGCAACTCATCTATTCTGCGGAGGGCGATCACTCGTTCCCGAAAGAGACGTTCCGGGTGTTTGCGAGCGGCTTTGTGGCCGAATGCGAAAACTTCCTCAGCCTCTCGCTTCATCAAAAACGCAAGGAGACCAAGAAGAAGTTCTCCAGCAAAGGTCATGCGGAAGAGATGCAAGCCTGGCTCAGTTTCCTCAAGGCCGAGTCCGCTCATCCCATGCCTTATCCGCAAATCAGACAAAGCATGGAGCTGACCTTTGCGGCGCTGGATTCTATTCGTGAAGCTCGCGCCATCGTGCTGGCATCGTTTTGATCATGGCTGCACTTTCCTGGTATTTCCATCGGCTTAAGGCCATGACCGCCTCAGAGGTCATGGGCCGAGCTTTGGAGAAGTGGAGGCATCAGACGGAGCGCTTTGCACGGCATGAGATCAGCGGTGTGATCTTGAGTGGATCGGCTATTGATGTCCCTGCAATGCCGTCTCGTGATGCGGCTCCAGCTTTGCTCAAGCAAGCGCTGGACGATGACGCCGCGAAGCTGATCGCTGGCCAATGGTCGCTCTTTGGTTGGAATGAAGTGCAGGTCGCATCACCCCCGAACTGGCATCGCGACTATGCCAAAGGCGTGGATGTTCCGATGAGGAATGGCATCAATCATCGCGATCTTCCTCATGGCGCGGATGTGCGGACGATCTGGGAGATCAATCGCTGGGCGGAGATCGTGCGGCTCGGGATGCACGCTTATGTGAACGATGATCTGCAAGCGATCAAAACCGCGCAGGCTTGGCTTATGGATTGGGCGGAGAAGAATCCGGTCGGCGAAGGCATCAACTGGACAAGCGCGCTCGAAGGCGGACTTCGGCTCATCAATTTCTGCTGGTTTGATGCGTTGGTGACGAAGTCTCAAGCGAGTGCTGAACAACAAGCCACTCAGCGTGCGCTCGTAAACGCCATCGTTCCTGCGCATGTCTGGTGGGTGACGCGCTATGTTTCCTTTGGCTCATCCGCGAACAATCATCGGCTCGGTGAGCTGACGGGGCTGCTGCTCGCGGCGAAGCGTTGGCC
>JANYJH010000372.1 GCA_025361865.1 Phragmitibacter sp. | reverse complement strand
ATCGACGCGGAGGTGACAACTCGCCTGCTATCAGCGCTGAATTCGGCGTCTGTGACTTTGCCTTCGTGACCGCCAAGAGTTGTCAGAAGCTTGCCGTTTCCCGCCTCCCACACGCGTGCAGTCATGTCAGACGACGTCGTGACGATCCGCCGGCCATCGGGGCTGAAGCTCGCGCCGGATAGGAGCCAATTGTGCCCCTTCATTGTCGTCAAAAGGGCTCCGCTCATTGCATCCCAGACCCGCGCTGTGTGGTCAAAGGAAGCCGTTACAACGCTCCGGCCATCGGGACTGAACTCCGCGCTACAGACCTCGCCGCCATGCCGCCACTCCTGCTTACGCATCTCGTCTCCATGACCTTTAAGTGTGAGCATCATCTTGCCTGTCAGTGCTTCCCAAATCCGAGCTGTCTTATCCATGGACGCGGTGACGATCTGCCGACTATCGGGGCTGAAGTTTGCAGTTGTAACAATATCGGTGTGCCCTTTGAGGACAGCAATCTCATTCCCATTTGCCGCATCCCAAACTCTTGCTTCCCAAACTCGCGAGGCATCGTCATTACTCACGGTCACTACAAGTCGGCCATCTGGACTAGGCCGAGCCCTCCAAAGCACCCCCTCGGTGTTCTTGATGATTGAAAGGAGTTTCCCGCTGGCTGCATCCCAAACTCGCGAGGAATTGTCAGCAGAGCGCGTGACGATGCGTTGGCCGTCACCACTGAATTGCACGTCCCACACAACGTCTTCGTGCCCTTCAAGGGTCGCCAGCACTTTGCCATTGTTGATTTCCCAAATGCGCGCCGTATTCCCATCGGAAGGCGTGGCGATCCGCTTTCCATCGGGACTGAACTGTCCGCCCGTGATCGCTTCGCTCCGTGCTTGGAGGGTAGAGGCCAAGAGGCGTTCCCTCCTTACATCCCAGACTCGCGCAGTGTTGTCAGTCGATCCTGTGACGATGTGCTGACCATCGGAGCTGAACTCCGCACTCATTACTACACCCGCATGACCCTGAAGAAGCGCCACGAGCCTACCTGTGTGTGCTTCCTTCACTGCCACGGTGTCCCCAAATGTTACGATGCACAATTCGCCGTTGGGGCTGAAATGCGCACGATTGATAATCTTGTTCCCGTCCCGGATAGTGCCGACCAAGCTTCCATTAGACGAATCCCATAGCTTGGCAGTGCTATCAACCGATGTTGTGATTATACGCTGACCGTCAGGACTGAATTCAGCGCTACCAACGGAGTCTTGATGCCCTTGGAGAATTGACAGTAGTTTTCCGCTGTCGGCACCCCAAATCCGCGCAGTCTTGTCCGCAGAAGCTGTGACGATTCTCAGCCCATCCCGACTAAACTGCGCACTCTTAAGTTTGTCTTCGTGTCCTTGGAGCGTGATTAGAACTTTACTACTGGTGGCTTCCCAAACCCGCGAGGTTTTGTCATCCGAAGCGGTGACGATTTGCAAACCGTCAGGGCTAAAATGTGCGCTCCAAACTGGACCATCGTGTCCTTTAAGAGCGGCCAGCTCCTTCCCATTGTCGGCGTCCCAGACGCGCGCGGTTTTGTCAAATGAAGCGGTGACGATCCGCTTGGAATCTGGGCTAAAGCGCGCATCGAGAACAATGTTCTTATGTCCCTTAAGGGACGCGACGAGCGTTCCGCTCGTCGCGTCCCAGATGCGCGCGGTGCAATCCTCCGAACAGGTGACGATCCGCTGTCCATCGGGACTGAATTCGGCGTTCTTGACGCCGCCAGCATGTCCCCAAAGGGTAGTTAGAAGCTTTCCAGTGTGAGCGTCCCAAAGCCGCGCGGTCTTGTCCTGGGATGCTGTGACAATGCGTTGCCCGTCAGGGCTGAATTGTGCATCCAAGATGTAGCTGTATGGCTCATCGGCATTGTAGGGTTCATGGGTCTGCAATACCAACACCGGAAGTGGAAAATCCCATTGATTGAGTATCGGCAACGCCATTTCTGGTGCCAACGTAGATTCCGGAGTATAGGCCTGTGCTCTCGCAAGATGGGCCAAAGCCTCAGGGGCACGCCCCTGTTTCAACAAATCCTGAGCCCTAAGCTGATCCGAACGCGCAGCTTCCTGCAACTGCATTTTGAGGGCCGCATTCTTTGACTGAGCCTCCTTCGTTTGCGCCCAAGCTACGACGCCACCGAAAATTGCCAGCAATCCAAGCGCAACTACAGCCGCCAGCCAGCGTTGTAGCACTTTCGCCTGCAGCTTGGTTTCGCGCTGGATGTGATCACCGACCGCCTTGATATCAAGGGCCAAGAGGTAGGAGGCTAGTGCGACGAAGCCCTGCTCCCAAGCATCTTGCTCCTGAACATCGGTGTCAGGCACCATCATCGGAAGATTGCGCGAGGTGAGCAACTTACCGAGAGCACGAAGGCTGGGGCAAAGTGCTGCATCCTCACCCACACTGGTGACACTGCCGCTAAGGATGATGGGCACCACCAAACTGCTCTGCTGTTCGTGGCTCGTAAGGAAGTGTGACACCTCCATTTCCACTGGCTGGGAGTTAGCGGATGACGGCGAAGCGAGCACAATGAGGAAACGTGACTCATCAAGGGCTCGACGGATGTTCGTCCAGTAGTCTGCGTCAGTGACCTCAAGATTCGTCTTGTCCCGATAGATAGGCCTTACGTAGCGTGGATCAGGCGGGCGCTGGGATTCGGGCACGAGCTTAATCGGGAAGCGGAACCATTCGAGGCGCTTCTGCAACCATGTGGCGGCTCGGCTGTCTTTCCTGCTATAGCTGATGAAGGCAAAGTATTTGTATGGAGGAGACATAAGAGCGGGTGATGAGATGTGGTTTCCAAATTGTAGCTGAGCACGTCGTCGATTCATTACTAGATCGAGGCGATGACGGGAATGGCGAGGTCTTCCCACATCACTGGGATTAGCACAGCCTGTCCATCGTAGCGGCGCTGGAGATCGGCGATGACTTGCTTCGCTTTGTCGCGCTCTTTGTCGACATCGCCGGGGCTGCTGATGAAGATGCGGAAGGTTTTCATAGCACCCATTTTTTGGGATAAAGCTGTTTCAATATTGCCCAGTATTATTTATCTCACTAGACCCTGAGAATCAGCCGTTTGAGCGGCCAACTCAATTCCTAGACTTGGCGCTAGATCTTGGAAATGTCCACGGATATACGTGAGCCTAGTTCCACCAAAAATCGAAATACCTCATATTTCCGACGCACCACAGAGTCCAACGGCCCGACAACAGGCAGCACCTGTCCTTTGCCAATATAGTAGGTAGCAATTGCAAACCTTTTAAGCAAGGAAGTCGAATGATTACATACGGTTTGTAGATAGAGCAGGAGCTTTGGAAGGCCAATCAGCCAACGCACAATTGGCTCATGCGACCTCTGAGTAAGCTTAGAGAGAATTCACTTTTTCCTTTTCCGACAGATGTCGATAATACTCGCGCAATGATTGGTGGCGAAACATATAACCTCCGGCGGAGTTCCGTAAAAGTTTGTATCGAACGAGATCATTCAAAAACTGGACTGTCGCATTCCACGGTGGCCAGCATTTCCAAGTCGGCAATCGGCCCTCTTGGTGAAGGATGCAGCCCAAGCAGAACTGCCGAACTACGGGCATGCCGCCAAAGACATAGAAGGCGAAAGAAAGAGTCAACCCCATACATAATCCCACAAGCCCTTCGATCCAGTTTCGGCTGAAGTAATAAACCAAACCCCAACACGAGCTTCCCCAGAGAACAAACATACCCGCCATAAAACGTGCATGACGAAGGGATCGCGCAATACCTTGGTTGGGTTCAATGGAAACCCTTGCAATGCCTGTGCCGGACAGACCGCTGAACATGACGACGAGCAGAGTGATGAGCAGTCCAGCAACCGTCCCACGCATTCCTTCCCCCTGCAACCAAGCCAGACCAAGCATGAGCGGTCCCACTACCAAGCCGATCCAGCCTCCGCGCCAGTAGGAATTCTCATCAAACCAGCACCAGCTCATCGGCTCTATGGGAAGAATTTCATGAAATTGGATGCCGGGCCGAGTTGAATAACGCCGTTTATGCTCAGTAAGTCTTTCAAAAAACTGCATTCCCATCAGCATAAAAAAGAAGCAGGCAATAGGCAGAGATGTCAAAAACATATGGCTGGCCCCGTTCCAAGTCCCATCAGTAGCTTCATTCGCTCCTGGAACGGTTAGGAAGATGCAGGTGGCACTGTCCAATGACCAAGCCAGCCCGAAGCAAAAGCCAAAACCCAACCAAGTGCGTGCAGAGAAAGCAAGGAAGTAGAGAGGAGTGAGAATGATGGCACTCGCGCTCCACATCATAACACAATGAATCAAAGCGGAACGCCATCCACTCTTAAAGTAGTGTTCAATAGCAAGACTAAGACCCGGCGGAATCGTTTCCAGCATCATTAGGGAAACCGCCATGATTATCGCTGAAAAGCGATGATAGAGCTTCCATTGCTGCTCACTTTGAACTGATTCATCCATGCGCAACAATGAGGGCTGCAGGTCATCTAGCAGGAAATCATTATCTGGCATCTGAGCCATCCAAGAGAGACATTTGGGAATTAGATCCTTGTTTAGCTCCGCCGACTCAGGTGGGGCCAATCTCATGCACTGATCAACGTAATGGTCTAGCAGATGTTTCTCCCACTCACGTTCTGGCAAGCTTGCAGCCTTGAGGATCAGAGCGGCATGCATGTCTTGATAAGCCACGCGCATCATCCCTAGAAACAATGCGACCCTTGCACGTTCTATCAGCATGGGGGATTGCCCCATCGCCGACTTTAATCCGGCTAGTCTGGGCCAGAGGCGCAGATCATCAAAAACTTCCTCTTCAGTGAGCAATTGGGTTTGAAGGGGAGTGCCCAGTTGCGGCTTGCACTTCAATTCATGATAGGTGTCTTCACGACAACACAAGATCATGCGCACCGCACCGCTGGACACGGTCATATTAATTGCTTGAGCGCAGACATTTCGAAGTTCACGGGAAGCTTGCTCAGTCGAAGCGGCATCTGGACCATTGACAGCGCACAATTCATCCAGCCCATCTAAACAAAGGATGGCATTATTGGAGCCAAGCAAGCGCCTAGCGGCCTTTCGCTGCATGGAGTAGTTTCTCACCAACTGATCCTCAAGCCATTGATCAAGGGATCCACTTGATTGGGGGGCTTGAGGAAAAAGGCATTTCATGATGCGCACGAACATGGTGGGACGCCGCGCCCTAGCATTGTAAGTTTCACTCCATGACGAAAGGTTGAAGAACACTGGCACACGTTCACCGCGCTTGATGAAGGCACGATCTGTCAAGTCCTGCATCAACCTGAGCATAGCGAAAGTCTTACCTGTGCCACGCTCACCAACCATCAACATTTTACCGTCCCAAGAATCAAAAACATCGAGAAGCGATTCATCTTTTCTCGGTCGCAACTCTGTCTCCAAATTTTCAACTGGATGGCTTGGATCGGGTAGAGAACGAAAGTGGATGCGAAACAGCCGATCCCGCTCGCGCTCCTGATTTTCCGTAATGCCCTTACCAAATAAATCTTCAAAAGTAGCAAGCCAGTTTCTTACACTCGATACTAACTCAGCAAGCTCCAATCCTTCCCCACCCAGCTCATGAATTACCTTCCCACGGATATGGTTCCGAGCCACAATCTCAAGGTCGCGCGCTAGCATCGCGGCAAATTCATCATCCTCAATAAATGCCTGAGGAAAGCCTTCGAATTGAGGGTGATCTCCACGAAACCCATCAAAGAATTCCTCCACCTCTTTCTGCGACTCAATGTTACTGTCATTTGGTGCAGGTCGAGCACAGCGGTATAGTAACATTTGAGGTCTTCCAGAAAGCCGGAGACTTTTATATGCCGTATCAAATTCATAGCGCGTGCCGGACCGCTGGTGCCGATCATTGATGACGGTATTGCTGCCCATTCGAGACCAAAGCATGCCCACATAAATATCCATCTGGTCAGAGCGCCCCATGAAAAAGTTCACTGCATTTTGTGGGTTTAAACCAACAATAGCTGGTGTAAAATCCTCGTAGAGTTTGGGTTCAAAATTCACTCTTGATCCCTCTATTTGCATGCCGCTCAATGACATTATCACCTCTTTGGCGCGTGCCCGCGTGTTGGCAAGGTCACCAGGTGACGAGATGAATACTGATAGCGTTATGGTCTTAGCGTCAGAGGATGTAGCCATAGCTTCAAAGCTGAGATGAGAAAAAAGAGACTGTGTGATTCGAGTATGAAACCAATTTCATATGAAAGACAAACTAATACTACAGTTTAGAATAACTTGTTAATTTATTTTGTCTGAATTACTTGCAACTAACGATGGTGCTCCATTAAATCTCGTGTGTTTAGCGAGAAATCGACTCGACGAGACGGTCGACTAAAGAAGGCGGATGCTTGCAAAAAATATCAATCTTTGAATTTGTGCGATTCATCCAGCAGGCTTAAAAGATTTGTAAACTGAAGGTCAAAGTAATTACTTTCAGTAATTGGAACGCCCGTGCAATGAGCTTAATGGAGATACAAAGAATTGGATCAACTCCTTAGTCGTAAAGCCTTGCCTTTGTCTCCGTGCATATCTTTGCCAAAGAATCCTGTAACAAAATTATTCATGGTTTCCATCACCCTTTCCCAGCTCGAATCTCACCTCTGGGAGGCCGCGAACATCCTGCGCGGACCGGTGGATGCGGCGGATTTCAAATCGTATGTCTTCCCGTTGCTGTTCTTCAAGCGCCTCTCGGATGTCCATGACGACGAGCACGCTGCGGCGTTGAAGGAGTTTGAGGGCGATGAGGAATCGGCGCTGTTTCCGGAGAACTACAGTTTTCAAATCCCCGAGGACTGCCATTGGTCGGATGTGCGGAAAGTGGCCGCAAATGTCGGGCAGGCACTCCAGACCGCCTTGCGCGGCATCGAGCAGGCCAACCCGCACACGCTTTACGGCATCTTTGGCGATGCACAGTGGACGAACAAGGATCGGCTCTCTGATGTTTTGCTACGCGATCTCATCGAGTACTTCTCCCGGCTCTCGCTTGCGAATGCGGTGGCCAATGCAGATGTGCTGGGGCAGTCGTATGAATACCTCATCAAGAAGTTCGCCGACGCCTCGAACAAGAAGGCGGGCGAGTTCTACACCCCGCGCTCCGTCGTCCGGCTCATGGTGAACATCCTCGATCCCCGCGAGGGCGAGTCCATTTACGATCCCACCTGTGGCACCGGCGGCATGTTGCTGGAGGCCATCCAGCATGTGCAGGAAACGCGCGGCGAGTCCGCACGCTTTGGGGCAAGCTCTACGGTCAGGAGAAGAATTTGACCACCTCCGCCATCAGCCCGCATGAACCTCTTCCTCCACGGCATTGAAGACTTCCGCATCGAGCGCGGCGACACCCTGGCCGAGCCCAAACTCGTCGAAGGCGACCGCCTCCAGCGCTTCGATGTCGTGCTGGCCAATCCGCCCTACTCCATCAAGCAGTGGAACCGCGAAGCCTTCGCCGCCGACCCCTGGGGGCGCAATGTCTTCGGCGTCCCGCCGCAGGGCCGCGCCGACTACGCCTTCCAGCAGCACATCCTGCAAAGCCTCAAGCCCAAGACCGGGCGCTGCGCCGTCCTCTGGCCCCACGGCGTGCTCTTCCGGCAGGAGGAGGCGGACATGCGGCGGAAGCTCATCGAAGCCGACGTCATCGAATGCGTCCTCGGCCTCGGTCCTAACCTCTTTTACAACTCGCCCATGGAAGCCTGCGTCGTCGTCTGCCGCACGCAGAAGCCCAAGACCCGGCGCGGCAAAATCCTCTTCATCAACGCGGTGAACGAAGTCACCCGCGAACGCGCTCAGAGCTTCCTCACCGACGAGCACCTCCAGCACGTCGTCCGCGCCTATCCGGAGTTCAAAGACGAGCCCGGCTTCACCCGTGTCGTCCCGATTGAAGAAATTCGGGTGAAGGATGGGAATCTGAGCATTCCGCTGTATATCGGGGCGGAAACACAGGCGCAAACCGATGCTGCGGCTGAGTCGGCTACCACAGCACTCCCGGATGCTTTGTCAGCGTGGCTGATTTCCTCCAGCAAACTGCACACTTCGATTACTCAACTATTCACCCCACAAAAAACACTATGAGCGCAAGTATTGAACGGATCACTGTTGCTGGTCTACATGGCAACCGAACCATCACCGCTGTGATGGCCGATAATACATTGATTCTTGTCGGAGAAAACGGTTCCGGCAAAACCACGTTTCTCCGGATAATTTTTCATTTTTTCTCGGGCCGTTGGTTTTCGCTAATCCCTTTCCACTTTGAATATATTTCAGTGCTCATTGGTGGCGTTGAGCATCGCGTTACGCATGAGGCACTTGGAAAAGCTATCAGTAAGACTGAGCGGGGCTTTCTTGCGAATCTTCCAATATCACTTCGAAGAAACCTTATGGAAATCATTTCGAAACAAGGATTCCACGGTGTCTCGGACGAACTGGCGATGTGGAGCAATCGACACGGAATGCCACTTGATGTCTTGGTAAGCCAGATCGAATTATTCGACGACGACAATCCAAAAGGGCCAAAGAAAGGCCTTCAGGATATCGCAAATGCAGTGAAGCTGGCGATTGATGCACAAGTCCTCTATCTGCCGACTTACCGGCGCATTGAGCGTGAATTGGGAAGTATCTTTGAGGGTCTTGACCAAGACGACCTTGGCAAGGGGCGGAAGCGGATGGCGGTTCCTGAGGCTAATGATGCTTTCATTGAGTTAGTAGAGTTTGGAATGAAGGATGTCGCAAAAGCGGTTGATTCAGCCCTTCTAGGATTACGTGACTTTGCCCGCGTAAACCTCACCAGTCTGGCGTTTCGTAACCTCGGCGACGTTGTGGATCGCGAATACGAGCACGTAACTATGGAAAAAATCGCATCGGTCTCCGAGGCAACAATTAGAACAGTGTTGGATCGTGTTCCGGAAAGTATTCTGACTGCGTTGCACAAGGAACATTTGTTCTCAGGCATCAACAAGGCGCGGTCGACCGAAATGCCTGACGAGCATAGCAAGATCATCTGCAACTATTTCCTCAATCTCTTAGAGTTTCAGGATTTGCTTCAAGAGAGGGAGAAATCAATATCCGCCTTTTGCAACATCTGTTCATCCTACATTGTGGACAAGAAGTTTGTCTATGATCGGGCTCAATTTGGATTCTCCATCGTGCCAACCGATGATCGTCAGAAGCAGCAGCAAATCCCGCTGAGTGATTTGTCGTCAGGAGAGAAACAAATCGTCTCCCTATTCAGTCACCTATATCTATCTGGCAAGAGCAGGTTTTTCGTGCTCATAGATGAGCCGGAATTGTCGCTTTCGGTTCCATGGCAAAGGCGTTTTCTCGTGGATATAAAGAATGCAGGGTTCTGTGCGGGCCTTATTGCAGTCACGCACTCTCCCTTCATTTATGACAACGAGTTGCGCCCGTTTGCACATTCACTCGGTGAGTTTCTCAGCATCGAATAGACTATGATGACTGTTGACCAGCTAAGTGCCGCTGCGAACTCGGGAAATGTGATTTTTCATGAGTTTATGCATTTCTATCGCCCAGATCGCCAAATAGTTTATGGTTTGGTTGAAGGTCGAGATGATCCTGCGTTTTATCGTGGGGCGATTGATCCCATGTTGCCGGACGGATGGATGGTGAAGCTTATTCCCGCAGGAACGAAAAGCAAAGTATTGTCTGCATTTCAGATTAAAGAGTGGGACCGTTATCCAAAAGGGTGCGTTTGTTTTTTTGTGGACCGTGACTTTGCGGACGTGATCCCAGAGAATCATCCTGCCGGAGCGAATCTTTACGTCACTGACAATTATTCAATTGAATGCGAAGTGGTCAATTACCGCGTTGCTCAACGCACTTTGGAAGAAATCATGGGAGTCACAAAACTAACCATTGAAGAGTCCGAACGATTAGAAGCAATGTTTGAGCAGAACCTCACAATATTTAGGGAAACACTCGTTCCGCTGATGGTTCAGATTATCCTCTGGCGGCGTGGTGCTGTTCGGCCGTGCTTGAATAAGTTTGATCCCTCGATCTTTTTCGAGTTTATCGACGGCGTTGTCTCTATTAAACCTGAATTTGCCACCGCTGCTGCACGATTGGCTGCCGCTTCGGCATCCCTCAAGTCACCTATTTCATCGACTGCTGACCATGGAGTGGCAGAGGCGGAATTTCGAAATGCGGACGGCGTCCGCCGATTTACTCGTGGGAAGTATCTGTTGAAATTTTTCCTCGACTTTCTGGCCTCAGTTCATGCTTCGATTGGCAAATACTGCGCGAAACACCCTAAACCGCCAAAGGTCCGGGTGAATCTTGGACCGAAGAATGCAATGGCGGAAACAGCCTTACGTGCCCGATGTCCCGCGAGTCTGAAAGAGTTCATTGACGGGAATTATGTTTCCTACATGAAGGAGGTCCATGCAAATGCATGATCGCCGCCCCAACCCCGCCTGGGCCTCGCTCCCTCTCTTCGACCGCGCCGACTGGAAGCGCATGGCCTTTGGGGACTTCGCCCAGAGCATCGGCGATCGGGCGGATCCGAAGGATGCGCAGGAGGAGATTTATGTGGGGCTGGAGCATCTGGACCCGCAGTGCCTGCACATCCGGCGCTGGGGGAAGGGCAGCGATGTCATCGGGGGCAAGCTGCGCTTTCGGAAGGGCGACATCATCTTTGGCCGCCGCCGTGCCTATCAGCGGAAGCTGGCCGTGGCGGAGTTCGGCGGCATCTGCTCCGCTCACGCCATGGTCATTCGGGCCAGGCCGGACAAGGTGCTGCCGGAGTTCCTGCCCTTCCTCATGATGAGCGACCCCTTCATGAACCGCGCCGTCGAGATTTCCGTCGGCTCGCTCTCGCCCACCATCAACTGGACCACGCTCAAGCTGGAGACCTTCGACCTCCCGCCGCTCGACCAGCAGCGCCGCATCGCGGAAATCTTCTGGGCGGTGGATGAGCATCTGCAAAATGCTCTCAGCCTTCAGTGGGCAGCAGTTGAGGCAAAGAAGGCCGTCTTAGCCGAGAAGCTTCCACGCGACGGACGTTTCGGACCTGACGTGGAACGCTCTGTTGATCTCCAATCACTCTGCAAAGAAACCATCACCTACGGCATCGTCCAAGCAGGCCCTGAGGTCGATGATGGCATCCCGTATATCCGCGTGACCGACATGACAAATGGACCATTGCGTCTCGAAGGGACACTCAGGACGTCTCCTGAGATCGCTGCACGCTTCAAGAGGTCCACAGTTCGGACAGGCGAAATTGTGTGTGCCCTGCGCGGGCCAGCAGGTCTTCTCAAGGTGGTTCCACCTGAGTTGGATGGCGCGAATCTAACTCAGGGCACCGCCCGCATCAGCCTCAGCGATGATGGGCTTACAGGCTATGTGCTCCGCGCGTTTGAGAGCCCATTCATCAAGCGACAGGTTTCACTCCAAGCCAAGGGCTCCACATTTGCCGAGCTGACGCTAGCAGCTCTGCGCGGGATTCAAGTTCCAGTGTTGAAGGCCAATGTAAGGAGCAGCTTTGCCAAGCAACTTGATTCCCTCGATGCAGCCTCTTCTGCGTCCGCGGATTTGGTCGCTGATTGCCAGAAACTCCTCCGCGATCTAATTAACCAATTTTCATGAGCTTCACCGAATCCAACGTCGTCTAGCACATGCAATGAACAACAAACTGTCGCCAGCATTCATCGAATTGACCCAAGATGCCCTTCTCAAGGCGATTTGGTTCAAGGGCAGCTTGCGCATGTTTTTGATTCAGCATCAAATTTCTGAATCTGCGCTCACTCAATGGTCAGCAGAGCAATCCAAGCGTGAGTTCATCGAGTGGCTGTGGCCGAAGCTTGTGAAAGATGAAAAGGGACAGAACGCGATCTTGGGTATGGCGAGATTGTTGGCGGAGATGAGGCACTTTCCCGACTTGGAACGGAAGGAGGACACCAAAGAACGAATCCCTGAGGCAGTTGAGGCGATCAATCGGCTGAGAACGGCAGTTTCAGAGATAAACGAAACGATCCGCGAAACAAAGGCTTCGGAAGCACGCCGTAAAGCGGTCATGGAAGAACTTTCCAAGAAGCAGACAGCGCAGCAGTCACTAGATAAACTACAAGCCTCCACAAACTGCCTTGTGACCAAGATTGGCACCCAAGCCGGAGGCTATGAGTTCGAGAGATGGATTTATGATCTGGCGATCTTCTTTGAGCTTGAAGCAAGACCGGGATACAAAGCAGCAGGGCGTCAGATCGACGGGGCAATCACCATCGAATCCACGACGTTTTTGGTCGAAGCCAAGCTAGTGAAGGAACCTATTGGTTCCCCAGACATTGACATCTTCATGGCGAATGATTGAATCCAAGGCTGATAACACCATGGGTCTTTTCATATCTCTGTCTGTCTTCAACGAAGGAGCGCAGCTGGCTGCGTCAAAGCAGCGCACGCCGATGCTGCTTTTGGATTCAGGCCACATCTTCAATCTGATCATGCGTGGTGAAATGGCACTTCAGCGAGTGGTGTCTCGCATCAAACGCCACGCTCACCAAACCGGATCATCCTATCTGGCCGCAACTGACTTCTGACCATGAGCTTTACCAAATCCAACGCCGTCGTGCAGATGATCCTCTATACCGATCCCAGTCTCCGCAGCAATTAAGGAAATCGACGTTGTCTACGTTACAACTCATCAAGGCGCACCTTCAACACAACGATCATATGGCGAAATCCAAATTTCACGTTTTTTTGAGTCATAACAGTAAATCTAAGCCGACTGTCGCCAAGCTAAAGGCATTGCTTGATGCCCAAGGTATAAAATGCTGGTTTGATGCCGAAGAGCTTAGACCCGGCGAACTCTGGCAGCCTAATATTGAAGACGCTTTGGCTGCCTGCGATACAACGACAGTGTTAATTGGAGAAGAAGGTTTTGGCCCTTGGCACCTTGAGGAACTAAATGCGGCACTTCAACGCGCAGCACAGAGTGGCCACCGTGTAATTGGTGTTTTGTTGCCTGGTGCGCCTCCAGATGCAGGAACGAGGCTGCCTCTATTCTTGAGGAACCGCACCTACGTTGACATGCGCGAAGGTCTTGAAGGGCCAGGGTTTGCAAAACTCATACATGGAATAACCGGCAAGAAACCCAAACCAACTAACTCAGGCCGACCACTCG
>JANYJH010000354.1 GCA_025361865.1 Phragmitibacter sp. | reverse complement strand
CTTCCAATCGCATCCTGAATTCCGTGAAGGGCGTCAATCGTGTGCTGTATGACATCTCCACGAAGCCGCCCGCAAGTATCAAGGGGCGGTGGCATACAGGTTCGGGCGGCGCGGCCTTCCACCCTGTAGCCTTACTCCCACTCAATGCTCGCGGGCGGCTTCGTGGAGATGTCATACAGCACACGATTGACGCCCTTCACGGAATTCAGGATGCGATTGGAAGTCGCCCGCAGCACGGAATGCGGAAGCTCCACCCAATCTGCCGTCATGGCGTCTTCGCTGATCACGGCGCGCAGGGAAACAGCGGCCTCGTAGCTGCGTTCATCCCCTTTCACGCCCACCGTCTTCACGGGAAGCAGCGCGGCATAAGCCTGCCAAGTCTTCTCATACCAGCCGCTTTTCTTGAGCTCATCCATGAAGATGGCATCGGCCTCACGACACGTATTCAGTCGCTCCTCCGTGATCTCGCCGGGCAGACGAACGGCCAAGCCGGGGCCGGGGAAAGGATGACGCCACAGCGCATAATGAGGGATGCCCAAGACCGCGCCGAGCGCCCGCACTTCGTCCTTGAAGAACTCCGCGAGGGGCTCAATCACGCGGCCCTCCGCTTTGAGTTCCAGCGCGCGGTTCACGCGGTTATGATGCGTCTTGATCACGGAAGCTTGCGAGCCGCTGGTGGCGCTTTCGATCACGTCGGGATAGAGCGTGCCCTGCGCCATGAGTTCGATGTGATCCGCCGCACCGAAGAAGACATCTAGGAAAAGATTGCCGATGATCTTTCGCTTGGCTTCGGGATCAGTCACGCCTTTGAGCGCATCCAAGAAGGTCTTGCTCGCATCCACGACTTCAATGGGCACGCCGACTTCCTTAAACTGAGCTTCGACTTCCGCGCGCTCGTTCTTGCGCAGCAAACCATTGTCCACAAACAGGCACCGCGTCTTCACTCCAGCCTTGTGCAGTAAGACCGCGAGGACGGTCGAGTCCACCCCGCCGGAGACGCCGCAGAGGACTTCGCGACCGTTCACCTCGCGGCGGATGGACTCGACGAGTTGGTCTTTGAATGAGGCGATATTGAACGGGGCCAAGGTATCGCCAGCGAGCGAGAGGAAGTTCTTGAGGATCTTCGTGCCTTCGTGTGAATGCGTGACTTCCGGGTGGAATTGGATGCCGTAGCACGCATCGCTCCATTGCAGGGCCACGGGGACATTATGCTGGTTCGTGGCGATGACCTTCGTGCTGGCGGAAAGGTCTTGCACCGTATCCGAGTGGCTCATCCAAACCTGCGACTCTTCGGACACGTCAGCAAAAAGGACGGAGGTCGTGTTATGCAGTCGAGCAGGGCCATACTCGCGAGTGGTGCCGGGCTTCACGGAGCCGCCATGCTTGATATTGAGGAGCTGCATTCCATAGCAGACGCCGAGCACGGGAACGCCGAAAGCCAGAAGCTTCTCGAAATCCACGTCCGGCGCGTCTTTCTCAGAGGTGCTGCGCGGTCCACCACTGAGGATGATGGCTCCCGGATTTTTCAGCTCCGCCAACCGCTCCGGCGCATAGAGGTGGGAGACAAATCCGATCTCACGCACACGTCGCACAATGAGCTGGCTGTATTGCGAGCCATAATCTAAAACTGCTACTTCGCCCTCGGTCATCATAAATGGAAGGCGAAAGCCATTCGCGCATACGGGCACGATGTCAAAGGGGGAAATGAACGGGCCTTCGTGCGAGGCTTACTGCGCAGGGCTGAGCGCCAGCACCGCTTCAGTCAGCTGATCGGGCGGTTTGACGGTCATTTGATGAAGCTCCTGGGCCAGTTTCTGGCAGGTTTCGTTGAATTCGGCAGGGTTCACGGAGTCGTTGACCACCGAGAAAATGAGATGCACGCCGGGCGATGACCAAGGCCGGAACGTGTGCTGCATATATTCCGGGTAGCTCGTCAGCAACTGATCTTCCTGCAAGAAAAACTCCCGGTAGAACAGCGCGCCATCCGTGAAGACATCGCCACATTCAGCGGTGGGCGTCAGCTCAACGCCCCGGTATTTCATGCAGACTTTCAGCGTGTGATGACGACCGTTCCCATGCGGCGAATACCAGACCAACCCGATATGGCGCGGCTGGTTGGGCATCAGGATTTGATAGCCGTCATAAGGAATGGCGCGCGTCAGCACTTCAGCGGGCGGCACCCGAGTTTCCTGCTTTCCAGCCATCAAAGTGGAAGCGATGAAAGGCAGCACGAAGCAAAGCGAGGTCGCGAAGGGTTGCGCCCGCCAGAAGAAGGTTCGGGGGCCCGCCGGCGTGGCTTCAGAGGTCGTCTTCTTTTGCGGAGCTTTAAGCCAATCCCAGGCCGCTAAGGCGATGAATCCCCAAGTGATCATGACGGCTTGCGGCAACATGCCGAAGAGCGGATGAGTGGCAGCCGTCAGAACCAGTCCGCTCAGGCTGAACGTCCACTTAAACGGGACCAGGAACGGACAAACGAGCAACCACGGTAACCAGAGAGACTCCATTCCAGTGAGGACGATGCCCACGGCCAGCAGCACCCACGCGAAGGTTCCCAAACGACTGTAAGCCGAGTGATCGCTATTGAACTGGCTGTGAGCGAGGCACATGACCGCCGCGAGGGTAATGGTGTCTCCACCGGGGGCTCCAGACATCGGTGCCAACAAAGCCACGACTGCTGCGGCATGAAAGGTCTCAACTAATACCTGCCGCATGGGTCGCCTGCCTCTGGGAATGACCAAGGCCACAAAAGGGAGGACCCATATCAAGCCCATAAAGTAGTGAAGCTGGGGGCTTTCGATTTCAGGATAGAAGACCTCCCGATAAGCGATGAGGCTCAAAACGCGGGCCACATTGGCCAGTAAAGCCGCAGGAATCATGGTGGCCAATCGCAGCCAATAGCGGTAATCCGCCCTTTCCTTTCGGTTCACCCACACGGCCAGCGCCATGAGAATGAGCAGCAGATTGAGCCCTGAACAATCTCGCGTCCATGGAACCTGCAAGCGACCGACCGCGATGGTATTGCCTTGATTTTCCGCATCCATCCTCAGCAGATGCAGGGAGCCGATGACGATGGGACGGGTGAAGTCCGAGAACAGATCTTTGGACTGCGCCAAGTGAATCAATACCGCGACAACAACGATGGAAAGAATGCCGCGAAGCATCTTTCCATCAAGCACACGAACTGATCCAGGGGCCTTCACCGATGAGAAAAAGGGTAATCAGTCTTCTTTGGACTTTCTGCTCTTGATCAGAGCGATGACTCCAAAAGCGAGCAGAAGGGGCAGCGGAGGCGCGGGAGCTCCTGGAGCCGCCGCCGGACCTTGGGCCCATTGGGTGCCGACCAATTCGGCATTGCTCGTTCGGATGGTCGTGCCGCCTTGAACCTTGGCCACGGCAATGCCGCCGATGTAGCCGTCGTAATTCGGAACCCAGGCATTAACGCGGGAGGTGTAGTTGTCCGCCTCGAATCCCGAACTTCCGGCATTATTGAAGACAATCTTATCCCAAACAGTGCCTGTTTCCCCGTAGAAATTAACGAAGGCGAAGGGCTCACTGCTATCTAAACCGCGATTTTTGGGATTTCCATAATAAGAACTAGGCAGAGCATACATCAGGGAGCCGGTGGTGAATTCCTGAACCACTGTGTTTCCACTATAGAACGTCAGTTTATTTTTTACGTCACCCGCTGACCACCACATACCAAAATAGGAACTAGGAGTGTTCAACGTCAGCGTTGTTGTAGAGACAGAAGTGCCAGCTCCCTCAACAGCGTAGCGCGTTCCATTTGAACTGGAGGAGTTTGTAGCACCGCCATAGCTGTCCGCGCTCTTGATGTAAAGCTGGTCAAACGTTCCTACACCGCTCCAAGAAACATTGGTATCTTTACCAACGGACAGACTATTGAAATCCATCACATTGGTTCCTCCAAGTGTGGTATTCACAGCATTCGGGTCTGATGAGATAGTGACCAGAGAGGTAGCGCTCACTCTCGCCTGAATGAGGACGGAGAAGAGCCCGACAATGAGCAGTTTGGTTTTTGATTTCATGGTGTCAGGGTGTGATAATTTAGCTTATGAGGTTTTGAATAATAGCAATATTATGGTTTTTATTGTTAAATCAATAAATATTTTTAAATATGATAACATTCGCATTCATCTTAAGAATAATAAATTATAAGAAGATATTTACTGTCGCGTTTTGGAATCGTTGAACTGAGCCCTCTTTTTTATCGCCAAATCGCGCGTCTTCATGTATTCCCATGTGATGTTCAAGAAACTAGCCACCTCTCTATTGTTACTGGCCGTGGTCGTCACCGCTGTCTTTGCTGCGCCCGCCACGCCGAAACGCAAGATCCTGTTCTTCTCCAAATCGAGCGCCTTTGAGCACTCCGTTATTTCTTGGAAGAAAGGGCAACCGAGCTGGGCGGAGAAAACGCTCCTCGAACTTGGTGAGAAGAATAACTGGGAGTTCACCTTCTCCAAGGACGGCTCCAAGTTCAGCAAGGACTACCTCGCGCAGTTTGACGCCGTCTTCTTCTACACGACGGGCGACCTCACCACCACGGGCACCGATGGCCAGCCGGGAATGCCCGCAGACGGTAAACAAGCCCTCATCGACTATGTGAAGAGCGGCAAGGGTTTCATCGGCACGCACTCGGCCAGCGATACCTTCCACACCGCCAATGAAGCGAACAAAGGACCCGATCGTTACCTCAATCACGGCGATAAAGCAGACGCTTATGTGCGCTTGCTCGGTGGCGAGTTCATCAAACACGGCGCGCAACAAGTCGCGAAGAACCAGGTCATTGATGCCAAGTTCCCCGGCTTTGAGAACGTCGGCCCTGAATTCGGTTTTCAGGAAGAATGGTATTCGCTCAAGGACTTCTCACCGGACATCCATGTGCTGAGCGTGATCGACGCCCCCAGCATGAAGGGTGATGAATACAAGCGCCCCGCCTATCCCAGCACTTGGGCTCGGGCTGAAGGCGCAGGCCGTGTCTGGTATACCGCGATGGGCCACCGCGAAGACGTCTGGACCAATCCCACCTTCCAGGAAATCCTCGTCGGCGGCATCAAATGGGCGCTCGGCGATGCCAAAGCGGAAGTGCCAGCGAACCTCAAGGAAGTGGCACCCGAGGCTTACACGAACCCTCCTTATGTGGAGTCGAAGCCGAAGGCTGCACCAGCACCTGCCGCGAAGTAATGAGACGTAGCCTCCGTAGCAGCCGTCGTGAGGAGGCTCAAGCTGATCTCAAATATCACTCAACGGCAGATAAGTTAATCGAATTCACCTTGTTCGTGTCGCTGGCCACACGAACAAGCAACGACGGGCACACACTGGGCTCTTGTCTCTCAGTCGCCTGATATTCGAGCCTCCTCACGTCGGCTGCTACAAACGTCGGCGCTCCAAATAAAAACAGCCGTGGGTGATCAACCCACGGCTGTTTCATTAAGTGAGTTCGCTTTAGATGAACTCGTTGATCAGGTTCTCCAGCATTTCCTGACGACCACTGCCGATCACGGGCTCGCCGTTCTTCAGCGTGTAGGCTTCCAGTTCTGCAAAGCCCACTTCGCCCTTCTCGATCTGCGCACCGATGCCGCTGTCGAACGTGCTGTAACGCTGTTTGAGCAAGGCTTCGAGACGACCGTCTTCCACGATGGAAGCCGCGATCTTTAAGCCGCGAGCGAATGCGTCCATGCCGCCAATGTGGGCGTGGAAGAGATCAACAGGCTCGAAGCTTTCGCGGCGGACTTTGGCATCGAAGTTGAGGCCACCGGTGGTGAATCCGCCCATCTTCAACAACACGAGCATGATGTTCGTGGTGAGATAGATGTTGGTTGGGAACTGGTCGGTATCCCAGCCGATAAGTTCGTCCCCAGTGTTCGCATCAATAGAACCCAGCGCACCCGCAGCGAGAGCGACTTCCAGCTCATGGCGCATGGAGTGACCAGCGAGGGTCGCGTGATTCGTTTCGATGTTCAGCTTGAAGTGCTCCAGCAAGTCGTATTGACGCAGGAAGTTCAGACAGGCGGCGCTGTCCGAATCATACTGGTGAGTGGAGGGTTCACGCGGCTTCGGCTCAATGTAGAACGGGCCTTTAAAACCGATCTTTTTCTTATGATCGACCGCCATGTGCAGGAAGGCGGCGAGGTGATCCATCTCACGCTTGAGGTCGGTGTTCCAAAGCGTGGAATAGCCTTCGCGACCACCCCAGAAGGTGTAGCCTTCACCGCCGAGACGATGGGTGACTTCCAGAGCCTTCTTCACCTGAGCCGCGCCATAGGCGAACACATTCGCATTCGGGCTGGTGGCTGCGCCTTGGTTGTAGCGGGGATTCGCAAAGAGACAGGCCGTGCCCCAGAGGAGCTTCTTGCCCGTGGCCTTTTGCAGTTCTTCGAGCGTGTCCGCAACTGCATCAAAGATTTGATTGCTCTCGGAGAGGGACTTGCCTTCAGGGGCAACATCGCGGTCGTGGAAGCAGTAGTAATCAATGCCGAGCTTTTCCATGAACTCGAAGCACACATGAGCACGCTTCTGAGCATTGGCGATGCTATCCGTGCCGTCATCCCAAGGCTTCTGAGAGGTGCCGCCTCCGAAGGGATCGGAGAGGGTGTTACGCATCGCGTGCCAATAGGCCACGCCAAAACGGAAATGGTCACGCATCTTCTTACCCGCCACCACTTCGTCAGCGTTGTAGTGCTTGAAGGACAGCGCGTTTTTGGACTTCGGTCCTTCAAATTGGATTTTCGGAATATCAGGGAAAGCTTCGCTCATAGGGCGGGCAATTCAGCGTGGATGGGGCGCTACGTCAAGCGCAGGATGAAGACACTCTTTGTGCGGTTTCAGACATGACCCGTGTAGCATAGCCATCTTGGCTGTGGGTAGTTTAGGCATCCCTGCCTAAATTATTTCTGACAACAGGCAGGATGCCTGTTCTACCCACAGGCTAGGAGCCTGTGTCACAACAAAAAAATCCCCCGTATGACACAAGGCCATGCGGGGGATAAAGTAACCCTGTCCCAAAGGCTAATGAACGAACTTCGTGTAAGCGAAGAGCAAGATCACGGCACCAAGAATGGACATGATGATACCCGCTGGGTGAATCATCGCGCCGTCCTTCGGTTTGGAGATCAAACTGCCGATCAAGCCGCCCAAAAAGGAGCCACCAACGCCTATGGCCGCAGTAAGCCAGAAGCCTAGATGCTGAGCTCCCGGTAGGATGGCACGAGCGATATAGCCAATGATGAAACCGAGAATGATGGACCAGATGATGTGTAGCATAGTGTTTGGATTTGAATTTCCCCTGATTTTTAAAGGACGGGTTAATCCTTATTGCTAGCGAGTGAGATGACAAGTTAGACTTTAGTAACGCACGGAGACTCCCACGAAAGTCTGCAAATCATCCGCCGCATGAGTGACGCCTATATTGAGACCCGTATCGAATTGCACATTCTTCCCGATCATGACGGTGAGGCCCACATCAACGGTGCCCACCCAGTCGCGGCTGTTTTGGGTCGGCACGGAACTGAAGAACTCCAGATAGGTGGAGACGGGGCCCGCGATCTTGTGATAGAAGGAAATGGAATTGATGATGTCCGCGCGGTAGCCGCCCTCATCCTTGGCGACGATACCCACACCGTTATTCACGCCGACTCCGAAGCCTGCGGGAAGATTTGCCCCAAAGAAAAACTCGGCGCTGCCTTCGACCTTGCCATTGCCGAGGCTGTGGGATGCCGTTGGCGTTTTCACATAAAGACCCAGGCCGCCTGCGGTGTCCCCGCCGTCATTGCCCCAGAAGTTCGTCTTCAAACCGACGGTCAAATCTCCTATGCCTCGCGTGTTGGCCGCACCCGTCTCATGATTGAATTGATAGAAGGGAATGAGGAACTGCAAATCTGCCCAGTTGGTGAGGCCAATGCGGAAGTCTGCATTGCCTACCATCCAGTTTTCCGAATGGATACCGCTGTCGTTGTTGTGGGTGAACGAGAGCAGATCAGACTCAAACTGAAGGTGGCCAGCATCCAGCGTGTAAGGGCTGTTCGTCTTATCGGGTCGATCCGTATCAAAGTCCCTCATCTGCGCCTCAGGCGTGGGATTGAAAAGGTTGTAGCCTGATTTATCAGGTGGAGAAGCAGGGAGATTAATGGCCGGACTTCCAGCCCTAAGATTCAAGGTAGCGCAAAACAGGCTCAGCGTGATGACAGATTTTATTCTCATACGCTGTGTATTTAAACTAAATCGAGCCAGCTTTCTCTACACATCATTTCCCATCTCACGAGACCGTTTCCCCTTATTGAGGAAGGGGTTTTCCCCACCCAATGATTCATTTGAGTTGAGGGCTTGAGTAGGACGAGAACCCTGAGTTGCGAAGCAGCGAAAGAGAAAGCCGCCGAGACGGCAGCGCTTCCCAGCCCACACATCTACTCCAACGCAGGACTAACTCAGCGTCTCCACTGGCAGATGCTTGATGGCACCGCCTTCGAGAGCGCTTTGATGAGCCAAGATGCCGGTGCAGGTCCAGTTCGCGGACTGCTTCGCGTTCGGGAAAGGATCGCGGGCTTCCACGAGTGCCATCGCGAACTCATTCGCCAGATGTGGGTGGCTGCCCCCATGACCGGCGCCTTGCACAAAGCTGAGATGGACATTTTCATCGGTGTCATAGACGCCTTTGGTAGTGTAACGCTGAATGCTTTCCGGCAGACGGCTGGCGAAATCTGGACAGGTGACTTTCTCAGGAATCTCCGGCTCCGGCTTCTTCGCGGTGTGGATCACCAATGGCTCATGCTCGATGAGCGGCCATTCCACAGACTTCTTCGAGCCATAGACGTCGATGCTCTCCCGATACTGTCTGGCCGTATCAAACAAGGAGCGGATGATGCGCACGCTGAGATCGCTCTTATGAACCTTCACATGGGCGGTCTCCACGGCGAAGGGGCTGTTGTAACATTTGACCAGTTCATCACGGATCGTGCCGGAGCCAAAGCAGCTCACATATTCCGCCTCACCGCCCGCCAGACCGAGCACGGGGCCGACGCAATGCGTGGCGTAATGCATCGGCGGAAGTCCGGGCCAGTAGTTCGGCCAACCGTCCATGTCTTGCTGGTGGCTGGCCTGAATGAACTGAAGTTTGCCCAGCTCGCCCTTGTCAGAAAGCTCCTTCATGAAGAGATATTCGCGCGCATAAACGACGGTCTCCATCATCATGTATTTCAAACCGGTCTGCTGCGTGAGCTTGATGATCTCTAGGCATTCTTCCACGGAGGTGGCCATCGGCACGGTGCAAGCCACATGCTTTCCAGCTTTCAAGGCGGCGATGCTCATCCACCCGTGATCCGGGATGGGCGAGTTAATATGCACCGCATCCACCTGGGGATCGTTCAGCACGTCCTCGAAGTTCTCATAGCGCACGCTCACGCCCCAGTGGTCGCCGCACTCTTTTAGCTTCTCAGGATTGCGCTGACAAATGGCGTAGCAGTCCGTGTGCGGATGCTTCTGCCAGATAGGAATGAACTCGGCTCCGAAACCGAGACCGACGACGGCGATGTTAGTTTTCTTGCTCATGTTAGGATGAAATTCGAGTTCATCATAACGGAAACAAGGCGCGGTTGGCGCTGACAATTTTTATGCGAAATCGGACAGCTTCGCCAATCAGGGAAGCTTCGAGTGACTTCCGTCGCAAAGCGCGCCTTTCGCACTGTGCTTGCAACCGCAGAAGTAAACGGTGCCGTCTTTCTCCGCCTTGTAGGCCGTGGGCGCTAAGCCGGAGCCTTTATGAGCACCATCACAGAAGGGCTGGGTTTTACTTTGTCCGCAGGAGCACCAGTAGTAGGTTTTACCGGCTTCGACAACGACAGGGAAAGGGGCTTTTTGGGCAATAATGGGTTCGCTCATAATCGTGAATGGTGAATTGTCTTCGGATAACTAAAACAGGGCATCACTCTAATCAACATAACAAAATGCGCTCGTGTTGAGTAAAGCCAGACAGTAGTCTGTGATGGCCTCTTCCAGCGTGGCGGTGAGCGCCGTCTGCTTCTCCAAAAAGGTCCGTCCGAGCGCCAGTTCTTCCGCCGCAGGTGCCCGTCCGCAGCAGCGCCAAGTCACTGCTTTCACCACCGTATCCGCATCCGAGCCTTCCTTCATCACTTCCGCAGCGAGCGTTCTGGCGATGCCGTAGCTGAACTCGGAATTGAACAAGTTCAGCGCCTGCGTGGCGGTGGTGCTTTCCGTGCGGCGACTGCAACTCAGTAACGCATCAGGCTTGTCAAAAAGCTCGAGCATCGGATCGCGAAGATTGCGCTGCGCGAAGCCATAGATGCTGCGTCGATCCTGCTCGGGATCATACGCTTTCAGCTCATTTCTTTTCCTGCCGGGGCCATTCATCATCTCCGTCGGCAAGGGGAACCTGACGCTGATGCCGCCCGGTTTGTAGTTGATCCGACCCGAGACAGCCAGCATCGCATCCCGTAATTCTTCGCCTGAAAGCCGATGCCTTGGGAAGTAAGAAAGCAGGCCATTCGCGGGGTCTTTTTCATCGGCGAGGAACTGGGCAAACGACTTCAGCGAATTGCTGGGTAAGCCCCCCACCCTTCCTGCCTGACGATACGTTGCGCTCAGCATGATGAGCTTGTGCATGGACTTCAGACTCCACCGACGCAGCGGCAGTTCCGTGGCCAGCCAGTCAATTAATTCCACATGCACCGGAGCCTCGCCCTGGCGTCCCAAATCACCGGGCGTTCCTGCGAGCGGCCTGCCAAAATGATGCTGCCATAAACGGTTCACGGAGGTGCGGAGGAAGAGGCCATTGGAAGGCTGCGTCAACCAACGGGCCAAGGCCGTGCGGCGACCTGAGGAGGCGGAAAGCGGTGCCGTGACAGTCTCCATTTCAGCCGGATTAGCAATGCGCAGAAAGGCGGGCAGAACGGCAGGTCCGGGTCGAAGATGATCTCCACGAATGCAGACCTGACTGGGCTTGGCCGTCCTTCCGACTTCGACGATGGTGGCTCCGATTTGCTGATCTTTTTTCAGCTTCGGCATGTTGTCAAAGAAGGCACGGAGCCGATAGAAGTCCGCCTGACTGATGGGATCATACGGATGATCATGGCACTGCGCGCAGCCCAGCGTGAGGCCGAGGAAAGCGCTGCCCACAGTGCCCGTGATGTCATTGAGCAAGAGGTGGCGGCGCTCATCCTGAAAGTTCGTGTCCGGCATGTCCGGCCCAGCAAAAAGGAAGCCCGTAGCGATGGCGTCCTGCGGTGATAATTCATCACCCGCCAAATGGAAGGAGACGAAATCATCATACGGTAAATCGTTGTTCAGCGCGTTGATGACCCAGTCCCGATACCGCCATGCTTCCTTGCGCTCAAGGTCATGCTCAAAGCCATCCGACTCCGCGAAGCGTGCCAAATCAAGCCACGGCTGAGCCCATTTCTCACCATAACACGGCGAGTTCAGCAGATGCTCGATGAGCACCTCATAAGGCTCCCTGAGCAAAGGAGATACCTGAGTCATCTTCGCTTCTTCAAAGGCCCGAGTGGCCCGCACAAAGTCCCGCACTTCATCGGGGGAGGGGGGCAGTCCGGTGAGATCGAAGGTGGCGCGCCGGATCAGCGTCGCCGCATCCGCAGGACGGGATAAGGACTCCCCCCGTGCTTCGAGTTTCTCCAGGATAAATCGGTCGATCTCATTGCGCACCTCCGCCTCGTGTTGCACCACGGGCAGCTCCGGCTTGTGCAGTGGTTTGAAGGACCAGTGATCACGCTCTTCGACCGTAATGGGCGGCTCATCCTTCACCGGATCGGCGGAAGCACGAATCGCTTTCGCTGAGGCTGGCGCGGGCCAAAGCAAGACGCAGAATGCGCATCCGACCAGCCAAGGCGATAGGCTTTGAAGGTGCGCTTTCATTACGACAGCACCCCCTGGACGACTTGTCCCGTCTGACCGGTGAGACGTTGGTCGAGGCCATTAAAACGGAACGTCAACTGCTCGTGATGAATGCCCAGCAGATGAAGGATCGTGGCATGAAGATCACTCACATGCACCGGGTCTTTCTCAGCCCTCAATCCGAACTCATCCGTCGCTCCATGCACATGCCCCGCCTTGATGCCCGCGCCTGCGAGGACCGTCGTGTAGCCCCACGGATTATGATCGCGACCGCCGCCTTTTTCAGCCATCGGCATTCTGCCAAATTCCCCACCCCAGATGACCAGCGTATCTTCCAGCAAGCCCCGACGTTTCAAATCCTGCAAGAGCCCCGCGACGGGCTTGTCCGTGCGGGCGCAGTGCTTCGTATGATTTCCCAGCAAGGCCTCGTGAGCGTCCCAGCCGATGGAGTTTCCAGCGAACAACTGCACAAAGCGCACGCCACGTTCTGCCATGCGCCGTGCCAGCAGACAGCGGGTGCCAAACTCTCGCGTCACAGGCTCATCCATGCCGTAGAGCCGCTTTGTCTCCTCCGTTTCATCGCCCATGTCTGCGACTTCCGGCGCGGCGCTCTGCATCCGGTAAGCCAGCTCATAGGACTCCAGTCGCGCCTGAAGCTGCGGATCGAATTCACGCTGCGCGCTGTGGTATTGATTGAGGTTATTCAGCAGGTCCAGGGTGCTTCGTTCCCTCTCCTCAGACATGCCGGAGGCGGGTTGCAAATTCAGGATCGGCGCGCCGCCAGCCCTCACCGTAGTGCCTTGATAGGAGGCGGGAAGAAAGCCGCTGCCCCAGGCTGGCGGACCTCCTTTGATCATGCCTTCAGGATCGGGCATCACCACGAAGGAAGGCATGTTCTCATTCTCCGATCCGAGACCATAAGAGACCCATGCGCCGACGCTCGGCTTACCCGTCAAGGTGGAGCCCGTATTCATCTGATACACGGACTGCGGATGGTTCACGCTATCTCCATGACAACTACGGACTAGGCATAAATGATCCGCCATCCTGCTCATGTGTGGCAGCAGGTCACTGATCTCAATGCCGGACTGGCCGCGCTTACGAAACGGCTTCACGGCTGGCATCAGAACGCCGCGTTTCGCGTTCACATCCTTATAGCTCGCGGGAAGCGTCTGACCAGCGCGGCGCACCAGTTCCGGCTTGGGATCAAACAAGTCCAGATGGCTCGGCCCGCCATGCATGAAGAGCCAGATGACGCGCTTCGCCTTAGCGGGAAAATGCTGACCTCCCGGAAGCGTCGAAGCCATCAATCGCTGACGACACATCATCTGCGTCAAGGCCACTGCCGACAGCCCTCCAGCACCGCTCAGAAAGCGACGGCGGGATAAATCGGCAGATTGCTGAAACATGAACGAGCAGGATTCTAAGACAAGAAATAGCAGCGAGGAACGCGCCGATTGAAACACATGTTTGAAGATAATCTTGCGATACTTTTATATATTTTTCGATGAATCGTTCTTGGCGCTCACTGCAAATTGACTCAGCATAAATAACATGGTTCTTAGAAGCGCCCGTTTAAATCATTATCATCCTCATTGAAACTAGATCGCCTATTAGCCAAGCACGCCTCTCTTGGGCGAACGGCAGCGCATCACGCATTAGCCGCAAAGCGCGTGAGGGTGGACGGCCAGATCATCACGGATAGCCATGCCTCCATTGATCGTTTCATGCGCGTGGAGCTGGATGGCCAAGTCTTACAGCAGACCGAGCGCGCCATCTATCTCATGCTCCATAAGCCCGTAGGCTACCTCAGCGCCACGAGCGATGCTCAGCACCCGACGGTGCTCGATTTGATTGATGATCCCGACAAAGCTACGCTGCATCTGGCGGGCAGGTTGGATCGCAATACCTCCGGCCTCGTGCTCCTAACCAACGATGGGCGCTGGTCCAAACGCATCACCGAAGCGACTGAGAAAATTCCGAAGGTCTATCTCGTGGAAACGCTGGATACCATCCCGGCCGAGGCCATTGCGGCCTTTGCTCAAGGTTTCTATTTCCACACCGAGGGCATCACCACGCTGCCTGCGGAATTGAAAATCATCGGCGAGCGCCAAGCCCGTCTCACGCTCTATGAAGGCCGCTATCATCAGATCAAACGCATGTTCCATCGCCTGAATAACCGAGTGACGAAGCTCCATCGCGAGAGCATCGGCGGGATCACGCTGCCGGATGATCTTGAGCCGGGCCAATGGCGAATGCTGAGTGATGCGGAGAAGCTTTCCTGCCGTAACACAGGCATCCCTGCCTGTGAGTAGAACAGACTTCCCAGCCTGTAGTCAGAAAATGATTCAGGCAGGATGCCTGAACAACACACAGGCTGGCTGCGTAGCCGCGAAGCGAACCCTGTGCCACCTCAGAAAATAAACCGCGTGGAAAGGAAGTTCGACAAGTCCTCCCGAATGATCTCATTGAAGAGTTCCTTGTTCGCATCCGTCTCCTTCGTCGTAACCACGGAGCGGATACTGAAGGATCGCAGGGCATCCAGCACGGAGAGCGTGCCTTGCGCGGAGTCTTTGCGACCAGAGAACGGGAAGCTATCAGGGCCGCGCTGGCACTGGGCATTCACGTTCACTCGCGTCACCTGATTCACCAGCGGATCAATGAGCTTCGCGATCTCAGCCGCATCCGTGCCGAAGATGGAGACCTGCTGTCCATGATCGCTATCAATGAGGTATTGGATCGGCGTCTCGATGTTGTCAAAGATGACCACCGGAATGATCGGTCCGAACTGCTCCTCATAATAAAGCGTCATGCCTTCCGTGACCGGACACACCACCGCAGGCATGAACATAGAACCAAAGCACTGGCCACCATCTGCATTCACCACGCGCGCGCCTTTGGCCACGGCATCTGCGATGAGACCTTCCAAATATTCCGGCTTGCCCGGAGGTGCCACGGGCGTGATCTGCACGCCCTTATCCCACGGCATTCCCAGCTTGAGCTTACCCACGGCGGCACCGAGCTTCTCCACGAAACTGTCCGCGATGGAGGAGTGAACGAATACGACCTTGATCGCCGTGCAGCGCTGGCCATTGAATGAAAGCGCGCCTAGAACCACCTCTTTGACGGTCGCCTCAAGATCAGCATGACGCAGCACGATGGCCGCGTTCTTCGCATCTAAACCGAGCACGGAGCGAAGCCGATTCACCTTCGGATGCGACTTCTGCAAACGATCCGCCATCTTGGACGAACCAATCAACGTCAGCACATCCAAGCGACCCGAGGTCATCAATGGCGGCACGACCACGCTGCCGCGACCATAAAGGAAATTGATCACGCCTTTCGGGAAGCATTGTCGATACGCTTCCTGGAAGAAGCCATGCAGTAGGATGCCCTGACGCGGGGGCTTGAAGAGCACCACGTTCCCCATGATGAGCGCGGGAATGAGCAGCGTGTAAGTCTCATTCAGTGGGTAGTTGAAAGGCCCCATGCACAACACGATACCGAGCGGCGAACGGCGCACCTGACCGATGATCCCTTGCTCAATGCGGAAACCGCTTCCCTCGCGGTCGAGCTTCTTCAACTCCTCCATCGTCGCATAGATATACTCCACGGTGCGATCGAACTCCTTCTCTGAATCGGCGAGGCTCTTCCCGATCTCCCAAATCAGCATCTTCACGACCTGAGTGCGACAGGCGATCATCATCTTCGTGAAGCGCTCCACGCATTTGATGCGGCCTTCGACGCTCATCGTCGGCCATTCGCCGCGCCCACGATCATAGGCGTTGCCACAGGAAACGAGCGCCGCTTTGGACTGCTCCTCACCGATCAAAGGATAGCTCCCGAGCAGCGGCTCTTTCAAGCCTTCGCCCTCATCCACGAGGATCGGTGAATAGACCTCCTGCATCGGCCCGTCCCAGCGAATAATCTCTCCATCGAAGAGGTATTCCCGCTGATGCAACGGCGCGATCAAGGCGCACTCCGCAGGGATTTCAGACTTGGTTGGGAAGAGCGTCTTAAGGTCAGTCATGGCAGCAGATGAGTGATTTCTTCACCCATTTACTGCGCAAAATACGGGCCACGATGGAGGAGGAACTTTGGAGTAGATTTTCAAAGTCCCCAGCCCCCAAGGAGCGGCGGTTTCCTACCGCCGGTTCTCCCCTACGCGACAGCGGAAAATGAATTCAAGATGCCGCTACGCGGTCAGGAATGACGGCAGTATGAAACCGCCGCTCCTTGTAACCAAAGTTCGCTTACGTTTTACTTATTCCCTTACTTCTTCGGTTGCTCCTTCAGCGTGAGGATGAACGCCTTCACATCCGCCAGCTCCTGCGGCTTCAGGATAAGGCCCATCGGCGGCATAGGACTGATCTTGAGAATCTCGTAGCCTTTGGCCAGCACCGCATTCGGTTCGAGCAGGCTTTGCAGGATGTAAGCTTCTGTCTGACGACTGGCCACGCCATCCAATGGTGGGCCAACGGTGCTGCCCACACCGCCGAGCATGTGGCAGTTTTTGCAAGCGGCGATTGGATGATTCCAGAAGATGTCCTGGCCCTTCTTGGGATCACCCGCCGCGACTTTATCCGCCGGATCTTCTTCAGGAGAAAGCTCACAGAATTTCACGTCATCAAAGGTGACATCACCCGTGCCGACAGCGAGCAGATTGAGGCTGGATTTAGTGGACTTGCCGCTGTTGAAGATGACCTCGACTTCCTGCCAATCAATCTCGCGGGCGGTGACTTTTGACGTCTCGTGCCGGGTGATGTGATCATTCAGACTGGCCTTACCTTTGAAGGCATGAGTTTTCACCCAACCGCTCAAACGATAGTCCGTGTTCGGCTTCGTGACCACATCAGCGAAGAAGCTGGTGTCAGCGGCTCCAGCCTTCTTGTCATAAGCGATGCAGCGCAGGGCGTGCTGACCGCTGTGGACAAGCTCAGGCTTGCTGACCACATCCCACTTTGCACCTTTGGTTGTCTCACTTTCATTGTAGTCGCGGCGCTTCCAGCCTTCGGGCAGGCCATCAGCGGCGAGCGTTTCCAAACCGGCGTTCGGTAAGAGATTCGGCCCTTCGATGTAGTTCATGGCCTTGTGCTTCTTTACCAGCAGCTTGATGGCTTCGGTAAGCCACTCATCTTGTTTGATGACGGGATCGGCGGATAGCCTCTTAATCAGCGTTTGCACTTCCTTGGTCGTGGGGAACTCCGCCAATTTCACAAAGGCTGCCAGTCGCGTCTCCAAATCAGGATCGGTCATGACGCCGGAACCAAAGTAAAGAGCGTGAGCTTTCACGTCGTTGCCGAGAGCACGGACGGCATTGCGCCGAAGCCGCGCATCCTTCGCATAGAGCGCCGTCTTGTGCGTGGCTTCATCAAGCTGGCCGAGTCCTTGCAACGTCCAAAGCGCATGGAGTGCGCCGATGTTGCCATCATTGGCGATGATGAGTTTCTTCAACTCAGCGACGGCATCCAGAGCCTTGCCTTCGACGAGCATCTGCTGCGCCTTCAAGCGCCAGAACGGCGTGTCGTTGCTCAAAGCCGCGACCAACTGCGCATTGGTAGCGCCTTTGAGAGAAGTGATCGCAGGCTTCGTGGCCTTGTCCCAAACGACGCGATAGATGCGTCCACGTTCATGATCGCGGAGGTCGTTCTTGTGCGCGCCACCGGGGCCATACTCGCCTTTGTAACCACCGCGCTCGACGCTCGGAATGGGGTTGTGCTGGATGATGAAGTTTTCCCAATCGGCAAACCAAACTGCCCCGTCTGGGCCGACTTCGGCGTGGACTGGTGACATCCATTCATCACTGCTGGCGACGAGGTTCATGCCGTCGTCTGCCTTGTAGCCAGCGCCGTCCGGCTTCACGTCCATGAGCGCGAGGATTTTCATCGTCGGCTCACAAACCATCGCCTTGCCTTGCATCCGCGCGGGCAGGTTTGCGGAGTAGATGAAGTTCGATCCGCAAGCCGCCGTGTAGCCGCCCATGACATCCACTTGACGGTAGTTCGGCGTGATCGCGTGAGCCTTGTCCACCGTGTTGATTTTCTTCGCGGTCATGACGTGAATCTCTTTCGGCGCAGCCGTAGCCGGGATGCCACCGAAGAAGATGGGCGCGCCATTGGCCGTGCCGCCGAACTGATCACCGCTCTCGTTCGCGCTCTGAGCCCAGGTGTTGTTCGTGAACTGATGCAGGAACTCGAGCTGCGAACCGTCAGATTTGAAACGGTAGCTGCCCATAGAGAACTCATGATTCGTATTACCGACGCTGCCTTTAAAACCGGAGTATCCGACCGCGCCGTAGATCCAGTTATCAATGCCGTATTTCAGACTGCTGGCCTGCGCGTGTGTGTCACGAACGCCCCAGGCATCCATCAAGACCTCACGCACATCCGCATGATCATCCCCCTTCGTGGACTTGAGGAAGATCAAGCGCGGAGGCTGCGTGATAATGATGCCGCCATTGGCAAAAGTGATGCTGGTCGGCAGATTCAAGTGGTCCGCGAAGACGGTGAACTTGTCCGCCTTGCCATCGCCATCCGTGTCTTCACAGATTTTGATGTCGTCATTGCCCTCTCCGTTTTCGACCACGCCATGCGGGTAGTCGCGTGTTTCAGCGACCCACAAACGACCGCGCTCATCCCAAGCGAAAGCGATGGGTTTGGCAATATCAGGATGTCCCGCGAACAACTCCAAGTGCATGTCCGCAGGCACCTGCGTGCGCTCCATGCTGCCCTTCGCGCTGAAGGGAAACTGGAAGGTGATGGGCTCGGGGCGCTTCTCATAGTTGGCCACTTGAGCGTTCTTCTCTCGCTTCTCGGGTTCGCGTTGGACGAGGAAGGCTTCCCATTCTTTCACGGCTTCGGGCTTTGCGGCGGCGATGATCTCAGCACGCAGGTTCTTCACGAAGTCGGCTTGGCTCGCGATGGGTTCGAGGTCTTTTTTGATGATCGCGGGGAAGGCGCTTAGGGCCTTGCTTTGATCATCGGTCAAGGTCAGCGCGGGGCCTTGAACCACGACATCAAAATGGCTGAGCACCTCCGCATTGAGCGCGTCCTGAGGCTTGAGGCAATCAAAGTAGATGGCCTCGCGACCGAGCTTCTCCATGAGAAGAGGCACCGCGAGATTCGGCTTGGCGGTGTCCTCAATGAGACAGAGCACATGTAGCGGTCGAGTGTGAACGATCTTGTCTTCGGCTCTGGCCAATCCAAGGGCCAGCGATACAGCGAGGGCGAGGTGTGATGCTTTGCGGAGAAGTGAATTCATGGTGCGGAATGTGGTCTGATGTCACCTATTAAAACGTAGGTGAGGTATCCCGTTGTAGGACAATATTTATACGGAATCGGACATGGATCAAAAGCCAAAGGTCCAAGGCTTCCTCACTTCGGACCGGAGGACTTCATTAAGAGTCGTTGCAAATCGGCCACCTCAGTGACTGGTGCCGAGCAGGAACCCTCACCGCAGACGAACGCCGTCGCTTTTTTCACGGCGGGGAAATCAACATCCAGATTCGCTGGTTTTGGACCTGCAGGATCGAACCAATCCAGGCGCTTATAGGTAGAAGGATGCTGCAAGGCCACCTGATACAGCTTGGTGGCTTCGGCATCACCAGCACGACTAAGGAGGGTCACATGCAAAGGCGGATGACGCATCTCATCATCCGCCAGCAAGAAGCCGCCGACCATAGAGTAGCGTGATTCAACCACACCCGCAGCGGCCAGATAGCGCATGGCACGCACGGCCATCTGGCGATAGCCCACCTTGCCCGTAAGCTGAAAGAGATGATTCGCCGCGCGGCAAAGCGCCACGTTCTCATCCACCTGAAAGACCGCGTGTTCCGTGCTGGTGACGTTGGTATTCATCGTAGTGAAGCCCGCGAGCGGCGTCTTGCGTGAGACAAAGCGCGGTTGTATGGAAGCCGCCAGGTGCTCTGCGCGTTCCAGCCAGACTTGATCTGCGGTGCTGGTATGCAAGGCCAGCATTGCCCGCAGCAAATAGACCTGATCGCCGAAGAAACGTGCGCCTTCCTCTTCACCATGAGCAAAGCCTCCCCCAGTGCGAGTGCGGTTATGCAAAATCCAATCCGCAGAACGCTTGGCATCGATCAGATAAGATTCATCTCCCGTGGCATCATAGAGCGCCGTGAGCCCGCAGATCATCCAGGCATTCTCCCGCGTGTAGATGTGAGTGTCCACGCGCGGCAGGCCTTTGGCCCGTCGGCCAGCGTCATCCAGCGCAAAGTATTCTCCTGAGTGCTCGCCTTGCACAAGATCCGCATCCTGGCTCGTGTAGAAAGCTCCCTCAGGACTCGTGAGAAACATGCGCACATAGCGAACGATCTCCTGCGAAGTGTGCAAATCCTTCTCGTCATGCCATTGTGCAAAAGCCAGAGCGGCAATCCGGAGATTCTCCGCCTGCACGCTCATGATCTTCTCAAAATGGGGATGATCCCAGTCGTTGTCCGTGGAGTATTGATACATGCCACCCCATATGGGATCTAGCAGCTTGCGCTCATTCACAATGGTTTTTCGAGCCCGCTTCTCAGCTTCCTGATCGCCCTGCAAAGCTCGGCGCAGCGACCATTCCGTGTTCTCCCAATCCAGAAACTTCTGACCGATTCCCCATCCACCGTTGGCCTCATCATAGCGATCCTTAAGTGTCTCTTCAATGTCCGCGCGCTGCTTCTCGCTAAGAGTTCCTGTTTCGTTCACGATTAGTTTTGTGACCTTTGGAATAGAGGGTCCCGGCGAGGGGTCAGCCTTGATCGCTTCCAACAGGGAGATCATTTCTTCAGGCGGAATGTAGCCTCGACGACGCACAATCTCGCTGCCATCGGGAGCAAAGATGACCGTCGCAGGCCAGCCGTAATCCTCGTAACGATTTGAGAGATCGGGGCGCGAATCCTGGTCCACTCGCACCGTGACATATTGGTCGTGGAGCAGCTTTTGAACCTTCTCATTCGCATAGGTTTTCTCATCCATCACATGACACCAATGACACCAAACTGCCTCCAGATCGAGGATCACGAAGCGCTGTTCCTTCTTCGCTTTCACAAAGAGGTCATCCGTCCAGGATTCCCATTTCAGGCTCTCCGCCGAGGCGATTAGGGGCATCATGCAGGCGAAGATGACAAGTAGCGGCTTTTGCATACCTCTTATGCGCCCCATGTGCGGCTCTGGATTTGAATATCTCTTCCCACGTTGATCGTTTTGTGTAAAATCGGACAAATGCCAACCCGAGCTGTGAAGGAGAAACCAGTCAGTGCTCGTGCCTTGCAACGAGACGCTTTTCTGAAGGCCATCGCCCCGGAAAGCCAGTTCTACCTGCTCATGGACCATCTGCCGGGCGTCTCCTTCTTTGCGAAGAATCAGGACTTCCGCATCATCGCTGCGAACACGCAATTTATAGAGCGTTTCGGCTTTAAGGAGGAAGCGGAGATCATCGGGAAAGATGACTTCTCACTGTTTCCGCAACGTCTTGCGGAGAATTTCCGTGCAGATGATGTGGAGATCATGCGCACGGGCCAGCCGAAGCTGAACATCATGGAGCTGTTCTTTAATCGCACGGGCATCCCGGATTGGTTCATCACAAATAAGCTCCCCATCTTTGACCGGAATCGAAAGGTCATCGGCATCATGGGCACCACCCAGAGCTATGAAGGGAAGAAGCAGGTGCTCCAGCCCTACCTGCAGATAGATCGTGCCGTGGAATGGATTCGCTCTCACTTCCGTAAGCGCATCACCGTGGAAGAGCTGGCGGAGATGGTGCATCTCTCACCGCGTCAGATGCACCGGAAGTTCGTGGAGACCTTTGGCAGCAGCCCGCAGGCCTTTATTCTCAAGCTCCGCATCCAAGCCGCGTGTGACGCACTTCAGCATGATGATAAGCAAATCAGCGAGGTCGCGCGGGAGGTGGGCTTCGGTGATCAGAGCACTTTTACCCAGCATTTTCACAAGCACATGGGACTCACGCCATTGAAGTATCAGCAGCAGTTTCGGCTGATTCGTAAAGGGTAGGTTAGTTGGGATGTTGGGTCGGATAGCGACGCTTTAGGTGCTGAGGAATTGGAAAATGAGCATTGGAAAATGAGCATTGGAAAATGGAGAATGAAAAATGACACGGCGCTCGTCACTCTTCCTGATTTTCATTCTCAATTTTTCATTTTCCAATGTTCATTTTCTAATCACATTCCCTCCGCACTGCACCTTTGAACACGCCCTCATTCTTGAAATATCAGAACCGTCTCAGTTGATTTGTAAGGGCTAGAACCAAGGCACGGTAAGTGCTTCTCTAACAAAGAATTGTCTTGCCAGAACAGCCTTCAGCCTGAGTATCGCGGAGTCTGCCCCCGCAGACCATTCAGCAGTCAATAACCCATAGATCCAGCATCCCATGTCCAAAAAGAATAGCAGCCAGTCTCCTATTAAAAGCACCGACTCGAGCGGCGCTGTTCACGCCGCCAAAGGCTACAAGGCCATGAAAGCCGCGCCTGACACCGTGCAATTCGCGCCCTCCGAAGCCCTTCAGGGTGTGACCCTGCCGCCGAAGGTGGATCTGCGTCCGTTCATGAGTAAGGTCGAGGACCAGGGCCAGACCAGTTCTTGCGTGGCGAATGCCGTCGCCGGTGCCTACGAATACTGGATCAAAAAGATCACTGGCAAGGATGAGGACGTCAGCCGTCTCTTCGTTTATTACAATGCCCGCTGGCGCAATGGCGATGCGAACAAGGACGAAGGCAGCGTCATCCAGCTCGCCATGAAGGGACTGGGCGACTTCGGCGTCTGCCCGGAGCCAACGTGGCCTTTTGATAAGAAGATTCTCACCGTGAAACCGAACCGCGATTCCTATAAGGAAGCGGCGGATCTCCGGGTGAAGAAAATGTCTCAGGTGCCGCTCAAACTGGAGGCTTGGAAGCAATGCCTCGCGATACGAATAGAGTTGATATCAACTGGGGTTATGTGTCCGGTGCAACAAAATATTTTATTTTGCGAGCCGATACGAATCAAGGAGCATTTGATTCATTGATTGATTCTACGACTGA
>JANYJH010000336.1 GCA_025361865.1 Phragmitibacter sp. | reverse complement strand
CAAGGCCACGCGTCGTGAGCTGCCAGACGGCTTCGTAAGTCAAAGTGCCGCTACGGGAAACGACGCCGACATTGCCCCGCTTATGAATGTAACCAGGGGCGATGCCGATGCGGCAGCCACCATGGGAATCCTTGCCGGTTCCGGGCGTGACGAGCCCAGGGCAGTTCGGGCCGATGAGCCGCGTCTTGCTGCCTTGCATGGCTGCTTTGACCTTGATCATGTCATTGATGGGAATGCCTTCCGTGATGCAAACGACCAGATCCAGACCTGCATCCACGCCTTCTAAAATGGCGTCTGCGGCGAAGGGTGGGGGAACGAAGATCACGCTCACGGTCGCGCCGGATTGTTTCACCGCTTCACCGACGGTATCAAAAACAGGCACCTTATGAGTGCTGTGATCGAAGGTTTGACCGCCTTTACCGGGAGTCACACCAGCGACGAGTTGCGTGCCGTAATCCAGCGAGAGCTTGGCGTGGCGGGAACCGAAATCGCCAGTGATGCCTTGGCAGAGGATGCGGGTGTTGGAGTCAATGAGAATAGCCATGAGATTCAGTAAGTCAGAGGTCAGTAATCAGTGAGGTGGTTCAGGCTGCTTTCACTGCGGCCACGATCTTCTGCGCGGCATCCGTCAAGCCTTCAGCGCTAATCAAAGCGAGGCCGCTTTCATCCAGCGTCTTCTTGCCCATCGCGACGTTATTGCCTTCTAGGCGCACGACGAGGGGAATACTCAAACCGGTTTCCTGCGCGGCGGCGATGATGCCTTGCGCGATGATGTTACAATCCATGATGCCACCAAAGATGTTCACCAGAATGCCCTTCACGTTCGGGTCACCGAGGATGATCTTAAAGGCCGCTGTGACCTGCTCTTTGGAAGCGCCGCCGCCCACATCCAGGAAGTTCGCGGGCTCACCGCCGTGGAGCTTGATGATGTCCATCGTGCTCATGGCCAAACCGGCGCCGTTCACGAGGCAGGCGATGTTTCCATCCAGACCGATGTAGTTGAGGCCGAATTCGCTAGCCGCCACTTCACGCGGATCTTCTTCCGTCTTGTCCCGCATGGCGCTGACTTCCTTCTGACGGTAAAGAGCGTTGTCATCGAAGTTGAACTTCGCATCCAAAGCCATGAGCTGATGGTCTGCGGTGACGGCCAAAGGATTGACCTCGATCTGGCAGCAGTCGCTCTTCATATACAGATTGTAGAGCGCGGTGAAGAGCTTCACGGCCTGATTCATCAAGGCTCCACGCAGGCCGAGAGCGGCGGCGATCTTCCGGCACTGATAGCTTTGCAGACCGATGGTCGGATTGATCGGCTCGGTGATAATCTTCTCTGGCGTGTGCTCAGCGACATCTTCGATGTTCATGCCGCCTTCCGTGCTGGCGATGATGCTGTGACGGCTGCCCTGACGATCAAACAAAATGGCGAAGTAATATTCCTTCACGATGTCCACGGACTTCGCGATGAGGACCTTGCTCACGAGCTTTCCTTCCGGCCCTGTCTGATGCGTGACGAGCGTTTGCCCAATCATCTTTCCAGCGATGTCCTGCGCTTCTTCAGCGGTGTTGATAACATGGACGCCCCCTTTGAAGCCGTTCTTAAAAGTGCCTTTGCCACGACCACCCGCGTGGACCTGCGCTTTGACGACCAGTCCCGTTCCGCCGATTTCGCGTGCGGCTTGCCCCGCTTCTTCTGCCGTGCTGGCCACACGTCCGATCGGTGTGGCGACGCCGAATTTATCGAAAAGTTCCTTGGCTTGGTATTCGTGGATGTTCATGAGACAAAAAGGACGAAAAGCAGCTTACGTGCCGCTCAATGTTGCGCGCATCATAGGAATAGGCGCGATAGCGTCAAGGGGAGATGGTGTGAATCCCATCAAGCCTTGAGCGGATTGATCCAGCGCAGGCCGGGAAACTTCGCAAAATCAGTATCGCAAGAGGCCAATACACAGTCATGCTCGATGGCGAGTGCCGCGAGGTGGGCGTCAGGCACTAGGTTAGCGGTCGCTTGCACCTTTTTCATCAGCTCGGAGAAGAGGTTCCAGTGTCTGGCCGTCGGTGTGACAAGGCGAACGCAGGGCTGCGCTAGCCATCGGTTCACCTTAGTGCAGGCTTCTTCAGTCGTCATCGGGTTCAGAAGAATTCTGGGATTAGTTGTGATACGCATGAAGCCAGAAAGCACTGGCCAGCAGAGGGCGATCTCTTCTGAACCGGAAAGCAAACTATCCCACCAGCCTTTCATCTGCCTATGATGGGCAGAGGTGCTGTCTTCAGCGTAGAGCAGCACATTGACATCCACTAGAATCATTTCCAATCATCTCCCTCAGCGGAATCAAGCAACTCATTAACATGATCGTAGCCGAGTCCAACTTTCAGACCCAAGGCTCGGGCCTCAGTTTCATAAGGCTTCGGGCGGATGGATGATTCATTGGTTTGATGTGCTTTCCGCTTCGCCAGTAAAAGCATCTCCCGCACGGCCCGCTCAAAATGCAACGCGCTCTCTGGTTCCAGCGTTTGCAGTTCTTGTTCGATCTCAAGGGCCAGCGTGCTCATGGCGACATTCTAAGGTGCTTCAACGGCATTGGCAACGGTTTCAATCAGTCCCCCCATTCCAGCTTTAGTTTACTATTGAATGACCATCCCTCGCGCCCAGCCATCCGCTTCGATGAGCTGATCCAAAGTCGGATGCGCCATTACTTGGTGCTTCTCCATGACCTTCTCGACATGATGCCAGATGGCAGTGAACTTGATCCTCCCATTCAGGAACGCTTCCACGGCCACTTCATTGGCGGCGTTTAGGACGGCTGGCAAGGTGCCTCCAATCTCTCCCGCTTGTCTGGCTAGACGCAGCGCGGGGAAGACGTCTTCACGAGGCGCTTCAAATTGCAGCGTCGCCAGTTCCGCGAAGTTCAGGGGGCGCAGCGTGTTCACCACACGGTCGGGCCAGGTGACGGCGTATTGAATGGGGAAGCACATGTCGCTGTGACTGAGCTGAGCCAAAACGGAGCTGTCCACGAACTCGACCATACTGTGAACGATGCTCTGTGGATGCACGATCACGTCCACGCGGTTCATGGGAACGCCGAAGAGCCAGCGGGCCTCAATCATCTCCAGGCCTTTGTTGAAGAGTGTTGCGGAGTCGATGGTGATCTTGCGGCCCATCGTCCAGGTGGGATGTTTTAGCGCTTGTTCCAAGGTCACATTCTCCAAGTCTTCCGCGCTGGCTTGGCGAAACGGCCCACCGCTCGCGGTGAGAATGAGGCGTCGGACTTGAGCAGGATCGCGACCTTCCAGGCATTGATAAATGGCGTTGTGCTCACTATCCACAGGCAGCACGAGGACGCCTTTTCGTTGCGCCGCAGACATCACGGCTTCGCCTGCCATGACGAGGATTTCCTTACTGGCCACGGCGAGGTCTTTGCCCAGTTCAATGGCTTCCAAAGCAGGCGCAAGCCCGGCCACTCCGACGATGGCGACCAAGACCAAATCAGCCTCCGTGGCTTGAACGATGTCCACCAGACCTCGCGTGCCATCGAACACTGTCACATCCGCTGGCAGTAGTGAGCGGGCTTGTTTTGCTGAAGCGGCGTCCGTGACACAGACCTGCTTCACGCCTGTTTCGGCGACTTGAGCCACCAGCGCTTCCACACTGCGCGCTGCTGCGAGACCTACGATCTCCATGCGGTCAGGAATGTCCTTTGCCACCTTCAGCGCGCTGGTGCCAATGGAGCCGGTGGAGCCGAGAACGAGAACTTTGCGACGACGAGGAGATTTCAAGGGGGCAGGTTTCAGGTTTCAGTGTTCAGCAGTCTGAAGATGAGCATCGGGGTTCATAGCTGAAAATTGAACCCTGAACACCGAAACCTTACCCCGTAATCGCCTGCAAATAAAAATAAGTAACCGGCGCGGTGAAGAGCAGGCTATCCGTCAGATCAAGAATCCCCCCGATGCCCGGCAGCTTATGGCCTGTGTCCTTGAGATGATGGCAGCGTTTCAGCACGGATTCAGCCAGATCACCGACCACGGACACCAGACAAAGAATGGGTGCCAGAATCATCGCGTGCCCCCAAGTGAGCGGCTTAAGCAGCGGCGCGCCGAAAGACATCAGGATGATCATGGCTCCGTAACTGCCGACGAAGGCTCCCGCGAGTCCTTCCCAAGTCTTCGCCGGGCTAATGTGCGGGATCATCTTGTGCTTGCCGAATAGGGAGCCAAACGCATACGCGCCCATGTCGCTGAACTTGGTCACCATGATGGCCAGCAGCATGAGCATAGGCCCACTGACGGCTCCGTTGAAGTAAAGCAGCCGCGCCATGAAACTGAACATCAGCGTGGTGTAAACGATGGCGAAGACGGTATTGAAAATGCGGAACAGCGTATCCTTATCTTCAAGGCCCCGGCGCAGGGTCAGCATGAAGGCTCCCTGCAATGTGACCACAGGCAGCGCGGCGTCCACCAGCCAGGAATGCTCCGTGTGCAGGCTCAGGCAATGCCGCAGAATCAGCCCCCAATAGATAAGCGTCACCACCCAGCCAAGCCGACGATAAAGCCAGCCGCCAAGGTCCGCATTGTCCATGCGCAGATACTCGATGGTGGTCAGGAAGCCGAACATCGCCACCAGGCCCGTCTCCATCCACTCGATCTGAAAAACCAGCGCCGTGCCGATGAGCACCCACAAGAGAATAGTGCTGCGGAGTCGCGTGAAAAAGACCTGCCATTTACCGAGAGCGGCGGCAGGGCTGTTCGACGAGGGGCTTTCTGACATGCGGCATCAAAGCAAGGGCCACGCGGCGTGCAAACAAGTCTTTCGTCTCATAGCGGGTGAACGGAGGCCGGATGCCGTCCTTAAATGGGGCTGTGTTAATCGGCTCTAAGGGAACACGCATTCTTGCCAATCCCATCAAAAATGATCCCTAACCAGCAAGCCCTCTCACAGAGCAAGCCTCACTTTACCAGTCAGGAAGCTGAAATAATTCTTAAAAATAATTGTCATTTATTATAATTACTATAAAATATACGAATGTCATACCATCTTGTCGCCTCCACAGGTCACCGCGCTACACTGTCGTCAAAGATGGTTTGTGTTGGTTCCGATCCTACGGCTGATATACCGATTCAGGCAGGGTTTGAGTTGTCACCGCAGCACTTTTGGTTGCGTCCAACAGAGACAGGAATTCGGTTAATGGCGATCTCTTCTCGGCAGCTCGTTTACGTCAATGGTGAAGCCACCATGGAAGCTGACCTCCATCCCGGAGACCTTATCAAAGCTGGCAATTTACAGTTGGTCTTTGAATCGGATGAGAAGGTGCAGGAGCCGCCGCTCCGCGTCGTGTCGCTGACTACGGATACGGGCGATGGCAATGATCAGACCTATTTTGACTACGGCACTTCCACGTTCTGCCGGATCAAGCATCAGTATGATGCGCGGAGGCGTTATCGCCAGACGGTTCGAGCGGGTGACACGCTGGAGCGAATGCAGGAAACGATGCTGCGCTGCAAAAGCTATATCCATAACCAAAACCGCTATGAGCAATTTAGTTTGGCACTCATGTGCGCCTTACTAGTGGCGGCTGTCGGAGCCGTGCTCTGGTCTGCCGCGCTGCCCCTGTCGAACCTGCTTTTCTTCCCCCTCGTAGGTTGCGTGGGCCAACTCATAGGCTTGACCGTGCGTTACAGTGGAAGGGGCTTTGATGCCAAGTTCGCTCATCTGGGTGGGGTCTGCGCCCTGTGCTGCGGAATGGCCGTCAATGGCTTTGAATTTTCAGGTCAGGAAAAGCGCCTTTTACCAAACACGGTCGCGATGCAGTCACCAATAGCTTCCTACGAACTGGATAGTTCCGTAAGCTTGGGCGGTCTCGGATACAACAGTGATCCAACCGATCAATCAGAGATGACCGTGCAGGTGATTCCCACTAAGAAAAAAGCGCCAGCAAAGAGCGTGATGGAAGCCCCGCAATCTACGACCATGCAGGCGGCATTGTTCAATCCCCGCCAGTTAATCGCTTACGCCATCGCCTTTACCCGCGCGTGCCGGAGTTCCCGCCGCAGGTTGACCTTGGATGAAGCGATCATGATTCACTGTTCTTGAACAACTCATGTATCTCCCGCCGCCGCCATTGACTTCAGTCGGGCATCAAGCGCTTGGAAGCTCTTCACGAGGGTGCTGATTTGTTCATTAAAGGAGGTCTGTCGCCGCTCTTGTTCCACCAATTTGATTCGAGTGGGATCGAGAACTCTGCGGAAGCTCTCGTAGAGGTTATGCACATCGTCCCGCAACTGAGCGGACAAATGACTGCGTATGTCTGGGAGCGCTCCCGCGAGCTTTTGGAGAATATTGAGTCGGCCTCGTTTCAGCATCATGCTGGAGGCGATCCAGAGTGCGCTTCCGAGAATGCCCCCCACGGCTTCCACCTCGATGAAGGAGTTCCATGCGCCACGACCCGCGAAGTAGCAGCCGCTCAGAAGTATGGGAAGGACTAGGAACCACTGGGCAGCGGCGAGTCGTCGGGTTTTCAGGAGCAGGGGCTTCAGATCGGCTTCCAGCTTCAGGTCACTGACGATCTGGTGGAGCATCTGGTCCATGCGCTGCGTGAAGCGACGGCGTTGGGCCTTCCAGAAGGATTCATCAGGCCGCAACTCATCGCGGATTTGCACCTTGAGCCCTTGGGTGACGACATCGCCTAGATACTCGGCGAACCGAATAATATCGTCTTCGATAATCGCTGCGGCCCGGTCCCAGCGGTAGAAGGAGGGTGTGCGCACCTGGTCCTGAAGTTGTGCTTCGATGCCGTTGATCTCGCGGCGTTCTTTGAGCACTGAGCTGAGGGCGGCGACTGGCGTGAGTTGGGCATGGAGGCGGGTGATCAGCTCTTCGCTTGCTTGATGCAAGTCCGCGCCCGTCATCTCAATGGCGGGGGTAATCTTCATCAGAGTGCGTGCATCATGCGTATCCAACTGCTGCTCGATATGCCGCATCACGCGGCCTTTCTCCTCGCGATTGGACTTCCGTGCTTCCGCCTGATTCTGGATGGAAGAAAGCACATCCCACGCGATGCGGAGGGCGTTAGACAGCTTACTCACTCGCGTGGCACTGCCGCCCAGGGAGCGTGAAATATGCGTCTCCAGATGATTGAAGCCGCTCTCTGCCAGGAGGCGCTCGCGGTCCAAACCGGAACTGCGCGCGAGGTAGGCCTTCTTTGCGGAGACTGCATAAATAGGGAACTCCCGGCCAAAGCGTTGGCGGCAGAGCTGCTTCATGTATTCGACGATGGCGTCCAGCTCTCCCGGCATCCGCAGGTCACTCTGTTGCAGCACGAAGATGACGTTCCGCATCCAATGCCGGTGCACCTTATCCAAGAACTGCCAAGCCGATGCGCCCCACGGATTCATGGCAGAGAAGACGAAGATGACCAGATCCGCCATCGGCACAAAGCGCTCCGTAATCTCCTGGTGATCCCCTTCGATGGAGTTCGTCCCTGGAGTGTCCACGATGTGGAAATCCTTCAGGAATTCGGACGGCACATAGACTTCCTCCAGCGTCTTCGTGATGGCGACCCGCCGCTCGGTCAGGCCGTGCTTAAAGAAGTAAATTTTATCTGTCGTGGGCATGATGCCCGTGCGCGTGATGTCTGAGCCGAAGAGAGCATTTAGGAACGTGGACTTGCCCACATTCACTTCTCCGACGACCACGAATACAAACGGGTCTTTAAGGCTGTTGATCAGGTTTTGAATGATGATCGCGTGATCAGGATCTGACGCGGCATCGCTGACGAGACCATTGAGTGAGAGCAGTGATTTTCCAAACTGCGAGCGGAGATCGAAGTAGTCTTGACCGATCATCCTCTCGTTTGGTTGGTGCCCTCTGGAACCTTAGACACCCGGTGGCTTGATGGTCTCTACGGGCGCGGCTGGCGCGGCTTCTTTGGCTGGCCCAGGCGGTTTTGCATTCGCGGAAACGGCACCTGCTGAAGCCTCGATATTTAAGAGCTGGCTCACGGTAACGAACTTAAAACCACGCGCTAGCAGGGTATCCAGCGTGTCCGGCATCGCATCAATGGTCGGCGCATGAATGTCATGGCAGAGGATGATGGAGCCATTCCGCGTGCCGCTGACGATGCGCTGTCTGACCACGCTGGAACCGGGTCTTTTCCAATCAAACGGGTCCACATCCCAGAGGATGGTTGGCGTGCCCATCTGGTCATAGCAGTATTGCTTGATGTGGAGGTTCGTCGCGCCATACGGGGGGCGCATAATGCGCATGTGGTAGCCGGAAGCTTCCACCACGGCGCGGTCCGTTTCACCCAGTTGGTAGGCCACTTTCTCTGCGGAGAGCGTCGGCAGGGAGAGGTGATTCAGCGTGTGATTTCCGATCTCATGTCCTTCTGCCAAGATGCGACGGATGATGGCAGGATATTCACGGGCGTTTGTGCCGACGACAAAGAACGTGGCCTTGATGTTCCGCGCTTTCAGCATGTCCAGCAGGCGCGGTGTGTTCTTCGGCTGCGGGCCGTCATCGAACGTGATGGCGATGTAAGGCGCATTGATCCTCACGGAATTGTAAACGATGCGCGCGCCAGCAGGCGGGACTTTAGGAATGCTATCGAAGTCAGGATTGCGCAAACCGCGCACTGGTCCGGTGGTGTTCTTCGTGTGGACGTTCGGGTCCATCATCGGCGGTGCCTGCTGCACCTGAGCGGCGGGCATCTGGGAGAACGGGTTCGATTTTTTGATGGTCGTGCAGCCAGACTCACCGGCTGCGATGACCATGCCAAGCCAGAGGGATAACAACATGCGCTGAGAAATCACGGTTGGAATAAGGGGTGTTCAGAGACGCGGCAGGAACCGCGAGCGCAGCCATACTAATGAAAACCTCCTCTATGGAAAGGAGAAAACGCATCCAAAACGCGCTGCCCCAGATCACACGAAACGACCGAGGATGCAGCGCAGTGAATCCACCGTCTCACTCGGCCAATGGGACTTCTCCGTGATGATCGCCGTATCCAAAGCCCGATGCTCAGGCCAGTTGGCTTCGATCGGAATCCGAGGGATCACGCGGGCGAGAATCTCTTTGGCCTTGGCGGCATTGGCCAACAAATGGCCGATCACGGCCTCCACCGTGACGGGTTCTTCTTCGACCTTCCAGCAGTCGTAGTCCGTCACCAGCGCGATAGTCGCCAGTGCGATCTCGGCCTCACGCGCGAGCTTCGCCTCGGGAAGATTCGTCATACCGATGATGTCAAAACCGAGCTGCCGGTTCGCATTGGACTCCGCCCGTGTGGAGAACGCTGGGCCGTCCATGTTCACATAAGTGCCGCGATCATGCACCGTGCAGCCTGCGCCCTTGGCTTCCTCGGACAACAAGCTGCGCAAGCTCTCGCTGATCGGCTCTGCAAACGAAACGTGGCCGACGATGCCGCGACCGAAAAACGTGTGGTGTTCGCGTCGGGAAGTGCGGTCGAAGAACTGATCCGGCAGCACGATGTCGCGTGGTTTGTATTCTTCCTTCAGGCTTCCCACAGCGGTCACGGCGATGATGAACCGCACGTTGAGAGAACGTAGCGCATAGATGTTGGCCCGGTGATTCAGCTCGGTGGGCATGAGGCGGTGTCCTTTGCCATGACGAGGCAGGAAATATACGCGACGGCCTGCCAGCGTGCCAGAGATGATCTTGTCCGATGGCTCACCGAATGGCGTGCTGATGGAGAGTTCTTCGCGATCAGAAAATCCGTCGATGTCATACAATCCGCTGCCGCCAATGATGCCGATGGCCGGGAGGTCGCTGCTGTGGGTGAGTTCGCTCATGCGCCGCGAGAGTAGCAAGGAATGCGCCGCTGCCAACTGGAAGCGTGGGAGCGTCATGATTGTCACATAATGGGAACCTCATTGGCTTAAAATTTGACGCCCGCCCGCCCTGTCCCATCTTCTCGGCCTTTCCTTCCTGTGAACTTCTTCGACGAACTCCAATTCCGCGGTCTGGTCTCTGACTTCACCGCCGTTCCTGAATCGCGTGCCGACCTCCTCCCGCTACCCGCGCGGCTGGCAGCCAAGCCGATCACGCTGTATTGCGGCTTCGATCCGACGGCCGATTCGCTGCATGTGGGCAGCCTCGTGCCGCTCATCGCCTTGCGTCGTTTTCAAAACATGGGGCACCATCCCATCGCCGTTGCAGGCGGGGCTACGGGTTCCATCGGCGATCCCAGTGGAAAGACCGCCGAGCGCCAGCTTCTCACCAAAGAGCAGATCAAAGCGAACGTGGACGCGGTGCGGCCGCAGCTCGCCAAGTTGCTCGACTTCGATTCCTCGACCAATCCCGCGAGGCTTGTGGATAATGCCGACTGGTTCAGCCCGCTCAGCTACCTTGATTTCCTGCGTGATGTGGGCAAGCATTTTACCGTCAACCAAATGGTCGCGAAGGAGAGCGTTCGCGCCCGCATGGAAGACCGGGACGTGGGCATCAGCTACACGGAGTTCAGCTACATGCTGCTTCAGGCCTATGACTTCTACCACCTCGCTGCCACGATGGATTGCGAGCTTCAAATCGGAGGCTCCGACCAGTGGGGGAACATCACGGCGGGCATTGATCTGGTGCGCAAGAAGCTGGGTCGCCACGCTTATGGTTTCACCATGCCGCTCATCACGAAGGCGGATGGCACCAAGTTCGG
>JANYJH010000331.1 GCA_025361865.1 Phragmitibacter sp. | reverse complement strand
CTGAAATTTCTGATGCAGGTCGAATTGATTAGAATGAATGCGTATCCCAGGATTCCATCCATTGTCGAAAACAGGTGACACATCCAGCTCCGTGCCGAGAACGGAAGTCGCCCCCTCATGGAGCAATGAGAAGGTAAGCTTCACATGAGAAAGGCGTTCCTGTTGCAAATTTTGAATCTGCTCGAAAGCATCCATGCGATCAGTGGGTTCCGCCTCAGAGTCATTGGCAACTTCTCGATAGATGTTGATGGCCCGCTTTATCTGGTTTGTCTTCTCTAAGGCAGAAGCAAAATCAGACCTATGATCAAAAGGGTTATCCGCATCGGAAAGTTCTCTAATGCGTTCCAACACCTTTAGATAAGCCTCTTTAGACACAGCGTTGCGTTCAAGATCATAGGTCTGCAACAGCAAGTCCTGGGTGTCCAGATCATCGGGTTTTAAGGCTGCTACGCGTTCTGCCAAAACCCGGGCTCTGGGTATGTCCTCAAGTCTCATATAAACAACGACAGTCTGTCGCATGGCTTCATCATGCTCTGGATCAAGCGCCAGAATCCGCTGACAGACAGACAGCGTGCGCTCGTCCTCGCCACTCTCCACCGCTTTCTCAAGCTCAGTCTTCATCTCCTCCAATGTCTGATGGGAAGCAGCTTGTTTCATACTCTGAGGCTCGTGCGCGCGAAGGGCAGAAGAGCCTGCGATCAACACTCCAAGTGTCAGCATAAGAAAAAAGCACTTTGTTATCATCTTTCAGCTTAGGACTGTCGCCTCATTGCAGACATTACAAGCGCATGAAGACCTGTTCATCTTATTGAAAACAGGATGTCAGAACCACTGACAGCACCTAGCAGGATTGGGGCTTTGGTGAACTTCGACACTAAACATTGAGGCATTGTTAACGCCATCAGGTCCATGATAAGTCAAAGGTTCATCTCCATGCTAGCTTTAACCATCCAGGTCCATGATTTTTGAAAAGACCACGCTCTGGCAACGCCGAGCACTCCGGATTGTGCCTGTCGTCTTCGCTTTGGTCGCGCTGGCATTGGTGGTAGATCTGCTTCTTGGCATCTTCACCAATCCCTCCTTCCTGCCCTCGCTCAAGCTCTTCAATAACGCCACAAAAACCAAGCACGCAGTGAGGGAGATGGAGCCCGTCAAAGCCTTGGCGAATACCAAAGAAATAATCGCGTTGCCTTCAGCTCCCATTGCCAGGAAAATGGCACAAGAAGAGCGTTTCAGTTCGTTTCTGCACAAGCCTTTACTGCGCACGGCTTTCCTGGCTTCGGATGATACGCAGAGCCTAGCGGACTATGGTCGTCACCAAGGCGATCTGGATGCCGTCTTCCCCACCTGGTTCACGGTGAGTGATGCTGAAGGCACCTTGCAAAAGCCTGCAGCATCCAGTGCTACACAGAGCCTGTTTGCGAGAGATCATCTGGTGCTCCCAGTGATCTCGAACTCGGATGCAAACGGCAACTGGCACCCCAATGAACTGGCCCTGCTTATCGACAATCCAGAGCGAGCAGCTCGGTTTATCCAAACGTTGAAAAGCGAAGTTCTGGCTCTTCACGCAGACGGAATCAATATCGACTTTGAACAGCTCAGCGAAGCGGAAAAGGACAACTTCAGCCTGTGGATCAAGGAACTCGTAGCCGCCTTCCACGAAGCACACCTGCTCGTGACCGTGGACACCCCGCTCAATGATGATGCCTTTGATTATGAATACCTTGGCAAAGAAATAGATGCTCTGGTGCTCATGGCTTATGACGAGCACTACTCTTCAGGTCATGCGGGTAGCATCGCTGGCCAGAGCTGGTTCACGGAAGGTATCGAAGAGATGGTGAACCGTGTGCCAGCAGAGAAAATCATAGTCGCCTTCGGCGCGTATGGCTATGATTGGAATCTGACCACGAAGGAACCTGCTAATGCCCTGAGCTTTGCCGAAACCATGATCCTGGCGGGTGATCTGGAAACGAATGTGGAGGCGAAAGATGATCAGATGAACGGCACTTTCACTTACGAAGGCGAACGAAATGAAAAGCATGAAGTCTGGTTTTTGGATGCGATCTCAGCCTGGAATCAATTCTCCATCGCGAGAAAAAACCATCTGCGCGGCTTTTCCATGTGGCGTCTCGGCCTGGAAGACCCCGGCGTTTGGGACTTCCTCGCCACAGGTGAACCGGATGCATTTGAGGTGGACCATCTTAAAACCGCGCGCTCAGAGCCTTCCATTGCCTTTACAGGAGAGGGCGAGTTGCTTCGCGTGCGCAGCATTCCCAAAGATGGTCACAGGGAACTGACCTTCGATGAACGGCTCGTGGACTATTGCGGTTACGAGCTAATCCCCCGCTATTACATGGTGGATCGTTCCGGTCACGATTCACGCAAACGCATCGCCCTCACATTTGACGATGGCCCAGATGCCCGATGGACGCCAGAAATCCTGAAAGTGCTGCGTGAAGAAAACGCGCCGGGCACCTTCTTCATCATCGGAGATCAGGCGCAGAAAAACCCCAGTCTGGTGCGGCAGGAATTCCAGGAAGGCCATTTGTTGGGTAATCACACATTCTTGCATCCGAATCTTCAAGAAATCTCTGGCAACCGTCTGAGCATGGAAATCAACTCCACGCAGCGCACCATTGAGTCCATCACCGGACGAGGCACGAAGCTCTTCCGTGCGCCCTTTGATACGGATACGACGCCGACACAGCCCGCCCAACTCCTGCCACTCTTCGATGTCAGCGAGATGGGCTTCGTCATCGCTGGTGGGGACATTGATGCGGATGACTATGATCGCCCTGGTAGCGAGACCATTGTCAGAAACGTGCTGAAAGGGCTCAAGCCTGACGGCCCTAATATAGTCGTCATGCACGACGGTGGCGGCGACCGACATCAAACCGTAGAAGCCTTGAGGAAGCTGCTGCCCATGCTCCGCAGCCAAGGCTATGAGTTCGTTTCCATTGATCACCTCATGGGCGTCGGGAAACTTGATCTCATGCCTAAAATCAGCTTTAAAGAAAAGGTCATTGTGTATAGCAGCAGCCTCATCGCTTTGGCACGAACGAAGGGTTGGAACGTTCTGAAGGTCCTCTTTTTCGTTACTACGGGCATCTCCATCTTGCGCATTTTGTTTCTCGCTGCGCTCATTCTGCGCGGATCAAAGAAATCAAAGGCAGCGATTCAAACAAACTTTACCCCGCCAGTGCTGGTGCTCATCCCTGCTTACAATGAGGCCAAGGTGATCTGTCAAACGATTGACGGCATCTTGAATGCGGACTACCCCGACCTGCAAATCCTCGTCGTAGACGATGGCAGCATGGATGAAACAGTGGCCATCGTTGAGGCTTACGCGGCGACTCACCCACAAGTAAAGCTGCTGGCGAAGTCTAACGGCGGTAAGTGGTCCGCTTTGAACGAAGGCCTCAAAGCGGCGGACCGGGACTACATCGTTACCATTGATGCTGATACCATCATCCCTCCACACACCATCACAGAATTGATCGCGCCCTTTGCTGATCCCGGCGTGGACGCCGTTTGTGGGAATGTTCAGGTCGGCAACGTCCACAACATCCTCACCGCCTTCCAAGACGTGGAATATGTGACGACGCAGAATTATGATCGACGGGCCTTCGATGCGCTCAACTGCATCTCCGTCGTTCCTGGAGCCACCGGCGCGTGGAAGAGAACCAGCGTTTTAAAAGCCGGAGGCTACTCCTACCAAACGCTGACCGAAGATGCCGATCTCACGCTGACCATGCTTGCTGATGGAGCACGCATTGTTTACGCGCCTGAAGCGCGCTCCGTTACTGAAGCCCCGGACACCGTGAGCTCGCTCTTTAAACAACGGGTGCGCTGGAGTTTCGGCACGTTTCAGTGCTTCTGGAAGCATCGACGTAGCGCCTTCAAAGGCACTCTGGGTTGGGTGGCCTTGCCTAACCTCTTTCTGTTCCAGGTCATCTATCCTCTCCTTTCACCCATTGGAGATGCGGTCTTCATCATGTGCCTTCTGCGGGGAGACTTCGGATCTATCGCCAGTGGTTACTTCACCTTCCTGCTCATGGATTTGATCGGCTCTCTGGTAGCCTATTGGCTGGATGGACGTAAACCCTCCAGCCTGTGGGTCGTCTTGATTCAGCGCTTCTACTATCGCCAGTTCATGTATTTAGTCGCGCTCAAATCCGTCTATTTAGCGTTAATCGGTGGGCGTCAAGTTTGGAACAAACTGGACCGAAAAGCCACTGTCTTCCTCCCCGCCCTCCCAATGTATTCAAGAAAAATAGTCCCGGCATTTGATGGCCGTGAAACAGGGCTTGAATGAATGCATTGCCCTCGCCGCCACGCCCTTGATGCGAAAATGATCCTCCACACGGCGACGAAGTATGGCATCCCGGTGGAAATGCTGTCGAAGGCGCGCCCGAGTTATTGGGCTTTTCGATGCCACCCGCAGCGGAAACCAATACCAATGTAAGTGGCAATTCAACGGCATGGCTTGGAGGTTGCCGTGCTACGGTTCGTCCATGCAGAGAAGCAATCTGCCTACTGGGAATCGACGGTTGAGATCACGCTGCCGAGCCAAGGACGGATGCGCTCCAGTTGCGCCTTAAGAACTACGGCGTATTTGTGGCGATCGCTGTCGCTCGATTGGGCAAGCCGATGCTGCTCCCTGACGCCCACGTTATAGAGATAACGCAGGGCATCAGCCCGCACAGGCTCCTGAAAATCGGACGCTTGAACTTGGCGGATGATGACAAGCTGCTGCTGCACAATCCGAAGCTGACGGAAGCCATGGATCGCTTGGTTCCCCAGAGTGCCCACGAGACCTACGACCTTGGAGAGCATGTTGAGCTTATCCCCACTCACGAGTGTCACAGGCCTGACCACCAAGGGCTGTGTATGAATGAGCTTTTTCACATGGTCCTCGATAGTGTCCAGAGAGTGCAAGTAAAGAGGGTCGCCCGGATGGGATGATATGTCTAAAGCCGCAAGTTCATAGGTTGGACCGAAGTGCGTTCCAATCCGCGACACCAAATCCCCCCGGACATTGTAGTTCGCCGCATCTAGACGCTCTAGCAGTCGTGAGTCGCAGCCTCCGCTCACCCGTTCAATCAGCTCTTGCGAGCCAAAGGCATTCCAAGTTCTCAGAATCACTTTGGCAGGGTTTCCTTGGGCATCGCGCTGCCGTTGGATTTCATGCGCAGCGGCCTGGGCCAACCCTCCGCCGAGGCTGTGGCCTGTCACCAAAAGATCTACATCGGACAATTGCGGAATCAGACTGAACAGCAGGATCATCTCCTTCAGTTGCTCAAATTGAGCACTGCCAAGGCCCGTGTCGGCGAGAGCATCAATTAGGCTGTTCGTTCCCGTGAAGGCCAAAATCCAAGGGTCGCCAGTTGTTGAAGGTTTGAGGATCACATACTTCAATCCGCTTTCGATCTCCGCATCAGCCCCATACACCACATACCCCGGTGGGATGGTGGAAAGGAAGGTCTCGAACCTGCCCACATAGTCCTCCAAGCCCTTATAAATGCGAAGATTCGGCAACTGATAGGATGCCTGAGACGCTTGAACTGAAAGCAGGATCAGATGTTGTTGCCGCTCCTCGGCTGGTGAAAGTGCCCGTGAAAGGACGCGCTTCTCAAATGCAGGCGGGGGTGCAGCATGGGTTGCGTAGGAGATGGCACAAATAAAAACCACACACCACAGGAGTGACTTCATTTTCATGCGGCTTGAATAACACGCCAATGTATGGGCCGCAATGCTAGTCTCGATTATGTCTCAAATGATCGGCTGGAAATTAGAACACCCGCGCATCTCTAAGAGATGCGCGGGTGCAGAATTATCGGGAAATGGGTTTGACCGTCTTAAGCGTGAGGAACGCTGCTCTCCGTCGTGGTGGTGATGTCCTCGGCTTCATTGCTTTCAAAGACGTGCTTGGCGGACTTATACTGCTTGTCCGTATCGTAGTGAGCAGAAATGAGGTAGTTCCCTTTCTGCAGTTTCTCCTCATAGCGTTTCGCTTCGACTTCTGGAATGCCAAGGCCGATAAGCCCACCGACGACGCCTCCCGTGGTTGCGCCAATGGCCGCACCACTCAGAGCAGCCATGATAGGACCAGCGGCAATGAAGGGCCCGAGACCAGGAATGGCCAAGGCACCGATGCCCGCGAGCAGGCCTAGCACACCTCCTGTGAGGCCACCTGCCGCAGCGCCCGTGGCCGTGCCTTCGGGTGCTTTGGTCGCCACGATGTGACCGATGTCATGCGTGCCGGATGTATCTGGCATCAGGACAGAAAGTTCAGAGTCGGCGAAGCCGATGCCTTGAAGACCGGTTACTATGCGTTCAGCCTGGCCCTGAGTGGTTGCGATACAGAAGATGGATTTTGACATAGGTTTGTTTGGTTTGATGATTGATTGAATAAAAGGATCGTTATTGGCGGGCTTTGACTTCAAGCTGGTTGTCCACTTTCTCCTTGCTGGCCGAAGCGACCGCGTGATTGGCGATGGTGGATTTTTCTTCCGCTGTATTCACGGGACCGCGCAGGGTAACGTGCCCCCCGTTGGTAATGATCTTGCAGTTCTTCGCCAGAGAAGAAAGGGACTTGTCCTTCACGATCGCTTTACGGATTGTGGAGACAAGTTTGATGTCTTCTGCAGAGTTTGACTGGTCCATCGGAGTCTTTGTCTTGCCCTCCTGATCCTGCTTATTACGACCCGTGTTATTGGCGTCTTTTGCTGTGTCCTTGTCCTTCGCGGAGGCGCAGGCAAGGGTGAATGCCAGAAAGGTGGCAACGTAAGTAATTTTCGTTGTTTTCATCGTGCATGTATCGCGTCTCAAGAAGTGGTGGCTGTATGGATATGGAATTTTCACCATAGTGAATACAGACATGCTATGACGTCCTGAGCCTTGTATCAGGCGGCACGCACGGTGACCTCAAAGCATCCAATTTCATGAATCGAGAGCAGCCATGGCGTATCTCCTGCAATGTTCAAGGTAGGCTCCTTCATGGTTCATCATGAGTTCAACGACGCCGGCCCAAAGTTATGATGGAGCGGCCAGCGTTTTGCTTCGATGTCGGCTGAGTTCCTTGTGCCATTTCTGACGGTTGTCAGGTTCCATCTGCCGGGCATGAGCCTTGCCAACCACGCCCGCCAGAAACATGGCAGCCTTCACCGCCTCACCACATGAGAGCTGTTCAATGTTGAATTTCAAATCCTGCGGCAGCAATTCGCGAAGAAAGACGCCTCGATCTTGAAACCGTGCCGCCATCATCCGGTTTCCGAGCGCCGGGGACAAATGCCCGGCCCCGGTCACGACCCGTTCAGCGTTGTCCTTGGGCATCTTAGAGGTGGCGTCGCGCGGAGCCGCAGCCTGCACGGCCTCTTTGACATCCATGAGGCACAACTCCTTCTTTCCAACACGCAGCAACACCGCATAGCGTAAGCCACCCAGCGAGCTGCACCCTTTCACCCAATAGGCCGCATCGAGGACTTTGACGGCATCATTATCATCACGGGATCGCAATGACGTCACGAGTCTGCGCACCTTCTCATTCTCGAACAAATCATGAAGCCCCTTCTTTTCCTGTTGCGACAAGGGCCAGAAATCCTTGCCCAAAGGAATGGTGGGTTTCAAGTTCTCGATTCTCTCGACCGCGAGGTGTTTCCAGTTCCTTTTCAAGGCATTCTTCATGGCCATCTTAACCGCATCGGGCACTTCAACCTTGTCCTCCTTTTGTTGGTCATTGGATATGATAAAAGCCTGTTCATATCCTTCCATCATATGTTCCAGCATTTTGGCAGTCGTTACCCCTGGGAGATTGGAACCTCTTGCAGCACTTGAGAGCGAGAGTCCCAGCCGAATCAGTTCATGTCCAGGATTGCCGATCACCGTCTGATCGAGATCGCGGATCTGGATTACTATCCGGCCTTTTTTATTGGCAATCGGTCCCAGATTGCCCGCATGACAGTCTCCACAAATCCAGACGGGCGGCCCTTGGGGGACTTTATATCGGTCAATCCAATAATCTCCGCGCCCGTATCGGCAGCTACCGGCATGTCACGCCAGAGAAGAACCCAAAGCGCTCGCTCCGCCTTGTCTCACGTATCACCCGCATTCAATGGGAAATCTGCAAAACTGCCGAAGAG
>JANYJH010000088.1 GCA_025361865.1 Phragmitibacter sp. | reverse complement strand
GATCGGACGAAATTCAGGCTGCGTGGTTCTGACAACCTTTCAGCTTACCTCAGATGGCATGAAATGCGGTCAATCAAAACCACTGATGGGTGGGTCAGCAAGGGTGTCATGCTTCCCTTTGGTTGCTTTGCAGATGGATTCACGGGCTGATTAGAACAGCAAAGGGATCACCAAGATGGCCACGATGTTCACGACTTTGATCATTGGGTTGATGGCGGGGCCGCTGGTGTCTTTGTAAGGATCGCCAACGGTGTCTCCTGTGACAGCGGCTTGGTGAGCGACGGAGCCTTTGCCACCGTGATGGCCTTCTTCGATGTATTTCTTCGCGTTGTCCCAGGCACCACCGGCGCTGGTCATGCTGAGGCCGAGGAAGAGTCCGGTGACGATGGTGCCCATGAGCATCCCACCGAGGGCTTTGTAACCCACGAACTGTTCTGAATGCAGGAACTGGAAGCCCCAACCGACGGCCAGCACACCCACGATGGGGAGCAGTGAAGGAATGATCATCTCGCGCAGTGCGGCCTTTGTCACGATGTCCACGCAGGTCGCGTATTCAGGCACGTCTTCGCCGGTGAGGATGCCGGGTTTGGCGGTGATCTGACGACGCACTTCCAGCACGACTGCGCCCGCTGCTTTACCCACGGCGTTCATGCTCATGGCAGTGAAGAGGAACGGCAGAAGGCCACCGATGAAGAGGCCGATGATGACGGCGGGGTCTTTCAAGGAGAATTCAACCGCATGGCCCAGATGCTTTTCGAGTTCGAGGAAGTAGGAGCCGAACAGCACCAGTGCGGCAACACCTGCTGAGGCGATGGCGTAGCCTTTGGTCACGGCCTTCATGGTGTTGCCCACGGCATCGAGGCCGTCGGTGATTTCACGAACTTCCTTCGGCAAATTGCTCATGACGGCGATGCCACCTGCGTTGTCCGTGATCGGTCCAAAGGCATCAAGGGAGACGATGATGCCGGCCATTGACAACATGGACATCACGGCGATGGCGATGCCATACAGACCAGCTAGGAGGAAGCCGCCAGCAATGGCTGAGCAGATCAGGATCACGGGAAGCGCGGTCGCGTAGTTACCAATGCTGATACCGGCGATGACGTTAGTTGCGTGACCCGTTTCGCTGGCCTTGGCGATCTTACGGACCGGCGCGTGGTCGGTGGAGGTGTAGTAGTTCGTGATGACGACGACGGCACCCGTGAGGAGTAAGCCGATGAACGCCGCTCCATACAGTGCGGTGGCGGTGAAGGGCATGCCTTTGACATTTTCAAACAAGGACTGCGTGAGCGGCCACATCAGAACAGCGGTAATGATGGCGGAAATGCCTACGCCCTGCATGAGAAGCGCGGTGGCAGTGCCTTTGCGGACGTTGACCCAGAGGATCCCGAGCACAGCTCCGATGATGGAGATGCCGCCGATGAGGAAGGGATAGACCAGCGCGGCGCTGTTGCCCTTGAGCGTCAGGGAAGCGATGAGCAAGGCACCGATCAAGGTGACGGCGTAAGTCTCAAACACATCAGCAGCCATGCCTGCGCAGTCGCCCACGTTATCGCCCACGTTGTCGGCGATGGTGGCCGGATTGCGTGGATCATCTTCATCCAGGGCGTTTTCGTTTTTGCCAACGAGGTCAGCACCCACATCAGCGGCCTTCGTGTAGATACCACCGCCGAGACGGGCAAAGACGCTGATGAGGGAAGCGCCGAGAGCCAAGCCCACGAGGGAATCAATGGCTTCGCTTTCGTGACCGCCAGCGGACATGAACAAGTAGAAGCCGGAGACGGACAGCAAGGCCAATCCGACCACGAGCAAGCCGGTGACGGCACCGCCATTGAAAGCGACGCGCAGTGCGGGAAGGGGCCCTTCAGTCGCGGCCTGGGTGGTGCGGACGTTCGCGATGACGGCGATGCGCATCCCGATAAAGCCTGCGATTAAGGAGCAAATCGCGCCGATGACGAAGCCGACGGGAATAGCGGGAGTTTGTTTCCACCAGAAGAGCAGCCCCGTGATGATGACGGCGATCACGCTGATGGTGCGCACTTGGCGGCTCATGTAGGCTTTCGCGCCTTCTTGAATGGCACCTGCGACACGCTTCATTTCATCGTTCCCCGCAGAGCAGGAATTGATTTTCTTGATCAGGTAGAAGGCGTATCCCAGCCCGAGAACGGCGAGGAACATGGAAAGGCAGATGCCTTGATTGTTGGTGAGTAGGAAGCTGGACATGAGGCTATATTAACGGACTGAGTTTTGAAACTTATCGTTTTTCACGATGAGTAAAACGAGGCCCGCGATTCTAGCGGGAATGCACGACTAGGCAATCAGGTTTTAAGCAAAGCATCGCGTTTTTTTGAAGTGCGCGATGATCGAGGCTCTCAACCTCTGGCCTTGCTGAAGTAGCCCCGCTGTTTTTCCGAAATAGGAAGACCCACTTGCTCCATGACTTTAAGCATGTCTTCCCAGACCATTCTCTTTTCCGCAATGCCGCCTCCGTCTTCCTGCTCCCGGCGAAGAAGATAGGAAGGGTGGTAGGTCACCATGACGGGGATTTTTTGGAACTCCTTGAACTGTCCACGCAACTTACCGACGGAGCCTTCCAAGCCGAGTCCTGCAGATGCGGTGGAGCCCAATGCCACGATGACTTTCGGCTGGATGATCTTGATTTCAGAGGTGATGTAAGGCAGGCAGGCGGCCATTTCCGCTGGGCTGGGAGGACGGTTTTTGCTGCCCTGATAGCGACCATCGTCAATCATGGGACGGTATTTGCAGATGTTGCTGATATAGACATCGCTGCGCTTCAGGCCCATCGCTTGGATGATCTTCGTGAGCGTCTGGCCAGCGGGCCCGACAAAGGGTTCATGGGATTTTTCTTCCTCAGCACCGGGAGCTTCGCCGATATACATGATGGCGGCATCAGGACTGCCCACGGCAAAGACCATTTCATTTCGCAGGCTGCCCAAGGCTTTGCAGCGGGGGCAGGCGGCGGCTTCCTCGCGAATTTGAGTGAGCTGCTCGGCTTTCGACAGGGCTACAGAAATCTCTCTGTTGGCTGATGACGATTCCCTTTTAGGCTGGAGCGCTGGCTTGTCCTGTCTAAGAAGCGCAGTGCGCGCGGTCTCCGACAAACGTAAATGGGACACGCCATTATCTGCCTGTTCGTGGAGGTATTGCGTGAGCAGTTGGAGCGCAGCTTCTGACATCTTTAGACGGGCTGTAAGGTAGCTTTCAGAAGCTTGCAAGACCTCAGAATAGCAAGTTTAATTTGTAAAAACCGTATGGAATGTAATTATAACGCTTTCTGTTCTTTTTGAATATATTCCGTGCAAGATTCAGCCTTGATTTCTTTTAGCCTTTCCCGCAAAATAATACCTAGTTCAGATTTATTAACTAAACCATGTCGCCGATGCAAATGATTCGACTTCTAGGTGTTGCCTCCTTGGCAATGACTGTGATCTCTTGTGAAAGCACTTCGATGACTTCTCGTGCGAATGGACAAAAGATAGGTGGCGTCAAGACGACGGCCTATACGCACTCGGAAGCCGATCATATTGTGCATGGTTCAAACACTGCCACGGGCATTGATTTGAAATATGGTCATGTGCGCAGCGCAGCGGCTGATTGGTCCGTGTATCCTGTGGGCACCGTTTTCCAGATAGACGGCGATCCCTATGTTTACCAGATCGACGATTATGGCTCGGCTTTGGTCGGGACGAACACCATTGATCTCTACAAGCCGTCCAAGCAATCCATGAATGACTGGGGCGCTCGTAATGTGAATATCAGCGTCATCAAATGGGGCTCATTTAGGCAAAGTCTGGCTATCATGAAGCCGAGAGCTTACAAGAGCCCGCACGTCAATCAGATGGTGAAGCGGATCGAGACGAGTTCTTAGCCATCGGAGTGCTGCATTTGTGAATAAAGGCGAGCGGGTTGTTTACATTCAGAAAAGGCTGGCCGAGCTCTATCCTGATCCACCGATTCCGCTGGATCACAAGGATTCCTACACGCTTCTGGTGTCGGTATTGCTCTCTGCACAATGCACTGATGCGCGCGTTAATCAGATTACGCCTCGGTTGTTTGCGCTAGCGGACAATCCGGTTTCGATGGCAAAAGTTCCCGTGCCCGAAATAGAAGCTATCATTAGGGCGTGCGGTCTCGGGCCGCAAAAGGCGAAGGCGATTTCCCAGTTATCACACATCCTTATCGAGCAGCATGGCGGAGTGGTTCCAGCCTCATTGGAAGACCTAGAGAGGCTGCCTGGGGTGGGGCATAAGACCGCTCAGGTGGTTATGGCGCAGGCTTTTGGAATTCCCAGCTTTCCGGTGGATACGCACATTCACAGGCTTGCACAGCGGTGGAAGCTCACTGATGGCAGGTCAGTGACTCAGACAGAGCGAGATCTCAAACGGCTGTTTCCTGAGTCTTCTTGGAATAAGTTACATTTGCAGATCATCTTTTATGCGCGTGAGTTTTGCACGGCGCATAAATGTGATGGAACAGTGTGTGAAATTTGTCGCACCTGCTTTCCAGAACGGGTCAAGGCGGTGCTGACGAAGAAGGCCTAAAACAAACAAGACGGACATTGCTGTCCGCCTTGCTTGTTGTTCAGGTAATGTCTTTTGTCCACTTTACCAGCGAACCCTTACGCCTGTGTGATAGGTATTGAGATCGCTGGAAAAATCGGCTCCCAATCCCAAATCCACGATGGAGAAGAGCGAGTAGAAGGCGTTCAGACCGAAGACGCGATCATTGAGGTTATTGGTGCTGTTGAACATCAGTTCCGCTTCGAGTTCAAGCTTATCGCTGACAGCCCATCGAACACCAGGACGGACATAGATGGAGATCGCGTCTTTAGAGAGTAAAACAGGAGCCCCTGTAACAACGTCATAGCGACCGCCCACTTCGGCAAAAACGTGGAAACGATCTGCGAGAGGGACATAAGCCCCGCCACCCACGCTGAGAGAGGTCATGTTAAAAGAGCTGCTGCTACCGGATTCCTTCGCATTCAACCAATTGACTCCGAAATGCAGAAACAAGGGCTTGAGCAAGGTAACTCCGAGATCGGCTCCGAACCCGCTTCCGGTGCTGAATTTAGCGGCGGTCTTGAAATCGTTGAATGTATAACGACCGGACAAATAGCCATAGCTGAGGAGGTTCGTGCCATTGCCGACGCTGCTGTAACCGCTCTGCTGGGGCTGAGACTGCGGTTGTTGCCGGTAAGCTTGCGGTGAAGGCTGAGGGGCCGCGTTGTAAGGATCATAGGGATATTGCGGCTGATAGCCTTGGGCATTGGAATGGCCAACAAGAGCGCCTACAAATCCTAGAATGAAGAGTAATTTTTTCATGGCCACTTTATTTTAGTAGTTCTGATTATCAGTAGATATTAATATAATTCAAAAAAACCTGACTATTGCAAGTAATTTTTATCTTTACTGACGCCTTTGAAGAGAAATTTGCTTGAAAGTCGGTAGGGGAGTGAGTTGACGCGGATATTTCCTGCGCAACCTGTGAGCATGGCCGAAGTATCCTCTACACGCACCCTAGCTCTCGGTGTCCCCGCACCCGCCTTTGCGCTGCCAGATGGTAATGGCATCCTCATTGCATTGGAAAAATGTCGTGGCCCGAAGGGATTGGTGGTGGCTTTCATCTGTAACCACTGTCCATTCGTGATTCATCTGGCCGACCAGATAGGGATCGTGGCGGATACTTGCATTGCCAAAGGCATCGGTTTCGTCGCCATCAACGCCAACGACGTCATCCGCTATCCAGAGGACTCACCCGAAAAGATGGTGAAGATGGCCAAGACGCATGGTTGGTCGTTCCCCTATCTTTATGATGAGAGCCAAACCATCGCTCAGGCTTACTTCGCGGCATGCACCCCGGATTTCTATGTTTTCGATGCTGATCTCAAACTAACCTATTGCGGCCAGTTTGATGCTTCTCGCCCAGGAAACAAAGTGCCAGCGACAGGCGAGAGTTTGAGTCTGGCTGTAAAAGCGGTCATCAATGCAGAACCACCTTTGGCTGATCAGCGACCCAGTTCTGGGTGCAGTATCAAATGGAAGAGTGGGAATGAACCAAGGTGAATCATAGCCTTGCAACGCATTAAAGTGGCTGGAGGGCATTGGCGGAGAGGGTGGGATTCGAACCCACGTTAGCTTTCGCTAAGACAGTTTTCAAGACTGTAGCCATAAACCACTCGACCACCTCTCCTTTGCTGTGCGGCACTATAAAAGCCTTACTTGTAATGAAAAGCAAATTCCCGCTTGATTTTTCGGTGATGACGGGGATTTTGTCAGCCCTTTTTCAGTAATCACTGCACACACACATCTATGGTCGTTATCAGACTCCGCCGCGAAGGCACCAAGAACCGTCCTTTCTACCGCATCGTCGCTGCGGATCAACGCAATCGTCGTGATGGCCGCTTCTTGGAAATCCTTGGCACCTACAATCCTCTTAAGGAAGATGACAAAGTGGTGCTTAATCTCGAAGCCACGAACAAGTGGATCGCTAACGGCGCTCAGCCCTCTGAGACCGTGGCCAGCCTGATCAAGAAGATCGTCAAGGCTCAGGCAAAAGCCGCAGTAGCAGCCTAAGGGCTTTTTACTTTTGTCAGCGAGCCTTCACGTGAAGACGTGGGCTCGCTGATTCTGTTTTAAGAAAGAGCGTCAACTCGCAGATCAAAAATCATGGATGCACCAGAAGCCCTTCGCGAGTTCTTGATGTATGTCATCGCGAATTTGATTGAGCAGCCGAAACAGGCGGCCATCGCTGTTGGGCATACCCAGTCAGGAGCCATTTCATACCGCTTGCAGCTCGCGCCGGATGATGTGCGCCGCGTGGTTGGGAAAAACGGATTCACCATCAGCGCCATTCGGTCACTGCTGAACGTGGCGGCTCAGAAGCATGGCGTGAAGGTTTCCTTACGCATTGATGGAGCCAAGGACTTTGAATTTGAGTCAGCCGCCGCACGGCCTGCGGAGACGGATAAGATCGAGTCAGAAGACGGCGCTTAAGCCGCTCAAATCGGACTCACGGGCACGCGACGTTGATCCTGAATGGAGCGCAAGGCAGCTTCACAGACCAGCAGTGCGCCCACGCCGTCTTCGGCATCCACGCTGGTCGTGAGTTGGGCACCGTGCATCACGTCCACGAAGTGTTGCAGCTCACCGATATAGCCATCGCCTTCCGCGACTTCGATCACTTCGGTCTCGCCATTGCGATGCACGCGCAGGGCTCCTTTGAGCCTCGCCAAATCATAGCTCACCGTCGCGTTCTCGAAGTTGACCAAAAAACTCATCTGGAAGCCAAAGCCGTGGCTCATGGCCCAGCCACCCTCCGCGTGAACCATCGCTCCGCTGGCGACCTCATAACTGGCGACGACGTGGTCCATCGCTCCGCTGAATTTCGTGTAGCCTTGAGCGCTCACACTTTTCGGATGACCAAAACAGGCGCGGATGAAATCCACATCGTGAACGTGTAGATCAAGCAAGGCCCCGCCGGACTTGCGGCCATCATGGAAGTGTCCTTTCCCCCATGCGGGCGGCTCTGCAATGCGCGTGAACTTCGCGGCCAAGACCTTACCGTAAAGCTCCTCCTTGATTGCTTCACGCAGCCAGGCCCACTCCGGCCAGAACCGAAGGCACATCGCTGGCATGAGGAGACGTTTGTTGAACGCAGCCGCAGCCGCCATTTCACGGGCTTCCTCAGAGGTTCGCGCCATCGGCTTCTCTACGATAAGATGCTTCCCAGCACGAAGCGCGGCGATGGCCAGCTCGCGATGCGTCGTCGTCGGGGAGCAGATGTCGATGACGTTGATCTCAGGATCAGCGAGCATCTCTGCGTAACTGCTGAATGCCTTGATCTGTGTCATATCCAGTTTCAGCGGCTCCTGCCCATCGAGGTTGCCTGAGACATCGCTGAAGTCGCCCTCCAATCTTTTGCCACTCGGCGAACAAAGGGCGACTAGCCTTGCGCCTTGAACCTTTCGCAGCGCCTTGATATGTGTCGCCGCCATGTAGCCGAGGCCGATGATTCCGATGTTCGTCATGTCTGAAACTGGAGCGCATCGGGACTGCTGTGCAAGAATCATTATAATGCGCCATGCTGCACTTCGCTGTGAGAAGTGAGCCGGATCATCGTTCTACCAGCTCATGAAAAATATCCTGCTCGTTCTCATCTTCTGTTTTAGTTCGTTGCAGATGGTTCAGGCTGCGCCGCCGAACATCGTCTTCCTCATCTCAGATGATCAGGCTTGGGGTGATTACAGCTTCATGGGGCATCCGCATATCCAGACGCCTTGCCTGGATAAACTGGCTGCGCAAAGCCTCGTCTTCACCCGTGGTTACGTGCCTTCCAGCCTTTGCTGTCCCTCGCTCGCCACCATGATTTCGGGCTTGTATCCGCATCAGAATTTCATCACCAGCAATGATCCGCCAGCGCCAGAAGGACAGAAGGGGATCAAGCCAAACGATCCCGCATTCAAGTCAGGCCGTGAGGTGTTCAATCAACACATGGACCAGCTCGCGACCCTGCCTCGCTTGTTGGCCACGAAAGGTTACGTCTCCATGCAGACGGGCAAATGGTGGCAGGGGAGTTATGAGCGCGGTGGGTTCACCCACGGCATGACCAAAGGGCTGCGTCACGGCGATGAAGGGCTGAAGATAGGCCGCGAGACCATGCAGCCCTGCTATGATTTCATCAACGATGCCGTCGCTCAGGCGAAGCCCTTCTTCCTCTGGTATGCCCCCATGCTCCCCCATGATCCGCACAACGCCCCCGAGCGTCTCTTGGCGAAGTATCGGGACAAGACACCCTCACTGGAAGTGGCGAAGTATTGGGCCTGCGTGGAGTGGTTTGATGAAACGTGCGGCCAGCTCCTCGACTTCCTCCATCATAAAGGACTGGATGAAAACACCCTCATCTTCTTCACCACGGACAACGGCTGGATTCAGTCCCCCGACTCCCCGAAGTATGCGCCGCGCTCCAAGCAAAGCCAGTATGATGGCGGCCTGCGTTCCCCTATGATGCTGCGTTGGACAGGCAAAGTGGCCCCGAAGAAAAGCGACACCGTGGTCAGCACCATCGACTGGGCACCGACCCTTCTTCGTGCCGCAGGCATCGAACCGACAAAGGACATGCTGGGCGTGAACTGGCTGGATGACGCCGCCTTGTCTGCCCGCAAAACCATGCACGGAGAAATCTTCACGCATAACGCCGTGGACCTCACCACTCCCGCCAGCAGCCTGTGCTGGCGTTGGATCATCGAAGGGGAATACAAGCTCATCGTCCCGCATTCAGTCAATGAACCTGATGCCAAGACCGAACTCTATCGCATCACCACTGATGTGAATGAAGAGAAGAACCTAGCAGGTGAGCAGGCTGAAGTCGTCAAAGCGCTGACGGCAAAGCTGGATGCCTGGTGGAAGCCTTGAGCTGTATTGTCGCGAACCGCAATCCTCTCAAGTCCCGGTCATCAATCGGCTTTCTTCGTCAACGGATGAGCGGTCAGATTGGACACGGTCTGCTTCAGCTTTTCCTGTTCCGCAGCATCGGCAGGCAGCGCATCAGGACGGAATGCGGGCAATAACTTATCCCAGACGAGATCCAGCTCCGTCTGCATCTGGCCGGTCAGCGCGGCAATGGCGCGCTGGCTGCGGCTGCGTATTGATCCGCTGCGAGAAGCAGGGCAAAGAGGGAGAGGTTTCGTGCGAATGGATTTTTCATGGCGGATCGGGATAACAATATAGCCTGACATTCCGATGTCGGGTATGGCTAGAAACCTCTCAAGCCATCATCTCCTTGATCTGCTTGGTCGCGATGCCAATCGGCCGATCCAGCGGAACACCTGCACATGCGAGCAACGTGGTGAGCAGGTCGCCTTGATTGCCTTTGGTATCAGCGAGGAATCGCCCCGTGTTGATGGAGCCGCCGCCCTTGCCGGCGATGATGAAGGGAAGGTTCTCCCGTGCGTGCTTGTTCCCGTCCTCAAGGCCGGAGCCCCACATCATGATGCAGTTATCCAGCAGGGTGCCGGTGCCTTCCTTCAAGCTGTGCATCTTCTTCACCATGTAGGCGAACTGGGCGATGTTGAACGCGGTGATGGCGGCGACTTTCGCGACCTGATCAGGCTTGTTGTTATGATGAGTTTGCGAGTGATGACTGTCAGTGAAGCCAAGCTCGGGATAGGAGACGCCGTTCGGCGTGGAGCCGATGTAGGTGCTCACGCGAGTCGTGTCCGTCTGGAAGGCCAGCACATTGAGATCACACATCACCTGCATGTATTCGCTGCGCTTATCGCCCACAGGAATCTTGATCTCGATAGGGGGCGAATCCGAAGCTTTGCGTTTGCTAGCAGCGACACCCGCCTTCTCCATAGCAGCTTCCTTTTGACGATACTCGATGGCGGCGATGCGTCGTTCCACAGAGCGCACGCTATCGAGGTATTCATCCAGCTTGTGTTGATCGTTTTGCGGCAATCTCTTACGAAGATCCTTCGCGCCACCGATGACGAGATCGAGCATCTGGCGGTCCAGCGGGTCCGCAGGGGCCGTCACACCAGCCTTATCCGACTTGCCAAACAAACGATTCAACACGCTGCGTGGATTCGTCTCCGCAGGCACCGCCTGGGTGGCCGAGCGGAAGCTACAGTGGGAGTAATAGCCCTCGTTCAGCCCTTCCTGATTTTCCTTGTGCGTCTGCGGCATCGTGGCCAACTCCAGCGACGGCAGCGAGGTGAACCCGCCCACGTAGTTCGCGGCGATCTGATCCGCAGAGATCGCGATATCAATCTGATTCCGCTTGTTCGCATCCGGCAGCGAGGCCGTGAGCCAAGTGGATAATTCCAGCGCGTGAGGCGCGCCATTGAACGGAGCGATGGGAACGCCCGTGATGCCCTTCATCAACAAGCACTGCTCCAGCACGCCCCGCAGCGATTCCAAAGCGGGAGGCGGTGCCGAAAGATAACTCTCCGCCGTCGCAGGCCAGAACTGATCCATGATCACCCCATGCGGCATATACATAAAGCCGAGGCGGACGGGTGGTTTGTAAGCCTTGCCCTTTCCTGCTGCTGCCCAGCCCATCGTTTCCATTAGCGGCAGCGCGAGTGAAGCTCCAATGCCGCGAAGGCAGGTGCGACGATTGAAGTGAGCGGTTCGTGGCAGCGGCTGAGAAGACATGGATTCAACAAACGAAGCTGTAGGCGCTGAACTTGCAGCAACCGGTATGGTGCGCTTCGCAGAGGCAAAGTAGTCGAGAGCTTTAGCTCGTAAGCACGTCGAATGGAGGACGATGCGCGCAGGGCGAAGGTCGGGATTGAAGCGGACGTGCTTAGTCCTCGCGATGTCACCGCGCGCTAAAGCGCTCGACTACTTTCGCGAACGTCTTTCGCGCGCCAAGTAGTTCAGAGCTTTAGCTCGAAAGGAGGTGGCTGGGTGAGAGAGGCTTCGAATGGACGAGCAGCGTCTTTGCGCCTTGAGCGCTGAACTACTTTCTCACACGCACTTCGCCGCCCGTTCCTACGACGTAGCCTTCGCCCAGTCCTGCTTTGACGGGATTCTCAGCGATGTATCTGCGGAAGTGCTCAAGCTGCAGCTCGTTGCGCACGATGTGATCGAAGGTCTCCCGCTGCCAGAGCGGGCCGCGACGGGCGAGGAGGCGGTTGATATCGAAGGCGCTCCCGCCTTTCCAGTGACGGATAATCTCGCCGAGCGTGCCCTCGTTGGCGGGTTCGACCAGCGCATGAAAATGATTCGGCATTAGGCACCACGCGTCGAGCTGATAGGCCGTGCCGTGTCCGGCGGTGAGACGTGCGATGAGGAGGTCGGCGCAGGCAGGGCGGGAGAGGAGGCATTCACCGTGGCCGGCGTCGAGGAGTTAGTGAAATTTCGCGGTGAACTCGCGCCGGTATTCCTGGCGTTCCTCGTCAGTGAGTTGCGGGAGCTCACTCGTGCTGTTGATGCGATGAGCGCGCAGCCAGGCCTCCCGCTTGAAGCGCCATTCATCGGCGATGATGGCGGGCACGGAATCCGCGAGGCGCGAGGTGACGAAGTAAGTGACGCCCCACTGCCGCCAGTGTGGGAGCTTCTGGCGGTGGACGTGCAGTTCACTGGAGTGATCAAGAGGACGGAACGGCATGACGCGAGTCTATGAACGCAGCGTCGGTCGCGCAAGAAAGTAGTGCAGAGCTTTAGCTCGCAACGACGTGGCTGGGCGAGAGAGGCCTCGAATAGACGAACAGCGTTTTAAGCGCTAAAGCGCGGGACTACGGCGTCGGCGCGGCGCGATGATTGATTGAAGAAATTATTTCCCCTTGGATGAGACGGCGGCTCGTTCTTGAATCCGATGATTCAGGAAGGGATAACTGCTGATGACCTCGGAGATGAGCGTCTGCATCCGGTAGCCGTCTTTGGCGATGGTTTCCATGAGGTGATCAACGACGATTTCGTCATAGCCTTCGAGCTGGCGACACAGGGCGTAGGCGAGGAGTTTCTCGGTCAGGTTCCGCGCGAGTTCCGCCTGTCTTGCGGCGATGATCGCTTTCAGTTCCTTGGGAGACGTGAAGTGCTTGCCACCGGGAAGCTCGCCTGCGGCATCTATGGCCCCACCTGAATCGTCTTGATCACGCCAGCGTCCGATGGCGTCGAAGTTCTCTAGGCCGAAGCCGATGGGGTCGAGAATCTTGTGGCAGTTCGCGCACACGGCGTTCGTGCGGTGCAGTTCCGTGCGCTGGCGCAGCGTCATGTTCGCGACCTTGTTCTGGTTCTGCTTCTCCAAAGCGGGAACGTTCGGCGGGGCAGGCGGCACTTGTTCGCCCAGCACTTGCTCCAGCACCCAGACGCCGCGTTTGACGGCGCTGGTGCGGTTGGGAAAGGAGGTCGTGGCCAGAATACCGGGCATTCCGAGGATGCCGCCTCGGTTTTTATCCGTCAGTTTCACCTTGCGCATCTCCGGTCCAGTGACGGTTTTTTCAAGGCCATAAACGGTGGCCAGGGTTCCATTGAGGAAGGTGTAATCCGCATTGATGAAACTGACGATGCTCCGGTTCTCCCGCACGATGCTTTCAAAGAACAGACGGGCCTCGTCAATCATCGCGGAGCGCATCTCGCCCGTCATCTGCGGGAACTTGGCGGTGTCGAAGGTCTTGCTCTCTAGCCCGCCAACGCCTAGCCACTGTGCGCCAAAGCCATCAAATAAGGCCCGCGAACGAGGGTCCAACAACAGACGCTTCACTTGCGCCTTCAGCACGGCGGGCTCATGGAGTTTCCCGCCATCGGCCAGCGCCGAAAGCTCTGCATCGGGCATCGTCGCCCAGAGCAGATACGACAGACGGGATGCCAGTTGGTGGTCGTCCAAGGGGACAATGCTCTGCCCCGCGACCACTTCCTTGTCGGGCGTAATGAAGAGGAACTGCGGGGAAACGAGGACGGCTTTGAGCATCAATCGCAGGGCGGCTGGGTAGGCGAGTTTGTTTCGATGCGCCAGATCAAAGACGCCCAGCAACACCTCCAGTTCCGCTTCCGATGGTGGCCGACGATAAGCGCGGCGGGCCAGCGAACGCGCCACGTTCTTCGCTGCGGCTCGCGCATCCATCCCCGTCGCGGGCGGTTCACCGAACAGACGCTTTTCCATCTCCGTGGGCGACTTGTCCTTCGGCGCGAGTATGCGATCCAACACGTCATTGGCGATCCCGAGATACTGCTCTGACTGGAGCGGCGACAGCGTATTCAGATACCCTTCGCCGAACACTTCATCCGGCAGTTCATGGGCGACCTCGGCCTCTACGCCGAAGAGATCATGCAGGGTATTCCCATACTCCACCTTGGTCAGACGACGGATCACGAAAGGGCCGGGGTCTTTCGAGCTGAGAAACTTGATCTTGCTGATCCAGTCCATGAACATCTGCCGCTCCGCATCGGTCGGCTGCCGGTCCACATCGTCCGGCGGCATATCGTGCGCCCGCACATTCGCGAGCGAGAGTTTCCATTGGTGACCAAAGGCCGCATTAGCGGGGTTCTTGAGTGCTGGGGCAAAGTTGATCCCGCCCTTCATCTTCTTCTCCCCATGGCAATTCGTGCAATACGTGCTCAGGAAGGGCGTGACTTGCTCCTTGAAGGTCTTCCGCACCCCCGCTTGCAGTGCCCCGAAATCTCCCTCCGCTGCTGACTGCGCCTGGCAAGGCAGGGCCAATGACAACGCTATGCCAATGAGGAACATGGCTATCATGCCACTGCGAAAAGTTCTAAGAGTTGTCATTCTGATCTTCAACTGGGCCTGAGGTTACGGATGATCCACCGTAGCTCTATCTGAATCAAGGCGAGATCCATCCCAAGGAGCGGCGGTTGGTAACCGCAGGACGCACTGCGTGCGCCGGAAGCTTCTAACTTCCCGCTGCGCGGTTGAGGGGGACGGCGGTTTAAAACCGCCGCTCCTTGTTCAAGGCACGACTATGACGACTGGCGCTCCCGAGATGGGAAGGTTAATTTGTAAAATCGGGAACACCCCGAGCGTATCTTCCGCAGCCCTCCCTTTTCTCATGAATAGACTGCTGACTCTCTGTGCCTGTGTGCTGCTTGCCTTGATGCCTCTGACCCTCCGCGCTCAGGAGAAGATCACTTATGTGGATCAGGTGCGCCCGTTGCTGGAGAACAAGTGCTTCTCCTGTCATAACCCGGATAAGAAGAAGGGGGATCTGGATCTCACGAGCTTCGCCGGTGCGATGGCGGGCGGCGGCAGTGGCAGCGTGATCAATGCGGGCGATGCGGAAGGCAGCAAACTGGTGACGTGTGTGACGAAGAAGGCCGAGCCGTATATGCCGCCGGAAGGGGCCGCCTTGGGCGCGAAGGACATCGAGATTCTGACAAAGTGGATCAGTGGCGGGGTCTTGGAAACGGCTTCCTCCATCGCGAAGAAATCAGCGCCGAAGGCGAATCTCACGCTGACTTCCGTCGCGAAGGGTAAGCCGGAAGGCCCGCCCGCCGTGCCGGAGAATGTCCTACTGGAACCCGTCGTGGTGGCTCCACGCACGACGGCCATCACGGCGCTGGCGGCGAGTCCTTGGGCTCCGCTCGTGGCCTTGAGTGGTCAGCGGCAGGCACTGATCTATGACACGAACACGAAGGTGTTGGCGGGCATTTATCCTTATCCTGAAGGCTACATCCGTTCCCTGAAGTTCAGCCAAAATGGGTCGCTCTTGATTGCGGGCGGTGGTCGTGGTGGGAAGAATGGCAACGCCGTCGTCTGGGATGTGAAGTCCGGGAAGCGCATCACGGAAGTGGGGAAGGAGTTTGACCAAGTCATGTCAGCGGACATCAGCGCGAACCATTCGATGATCGCCATCGGCAGTCCGTCGAAGAAGGTGAAGGTTTACAACGCGAGCACGGGTGAGGAATTGTATGTCATCAAGAAGCACACGGAATGGGTGCTGGCGGTGGCCTTCAGCCCTGATGGGGTCTTGCTCGCCAGTGCGGATCGCAATGGAAACGTGATGGTCTCTGAAGCGGCGAACGGCGGGGAGTTCTTCACGCTGGATGGGCACAAAGCAGCCTGCACCGGTCTGGCTTGGCGGGCAGATGGCAATATCCTCGCGTCCTGTGCGGAGGACGGTAAGGTCTCGCTCTGGGAGATGGAGAACGGGAAGCTGGTGAAGAGCTGGGACGCGCACGGAGGCGGGGTCTTGTCCGTGAATTTCACGCCGGATGGCCAAGTAGTCACGGCGGGCCGCGATGGCACGGTGAAGGTCTGGGACATCAACGGGACGAAGAAGAAGGAAACGAAATCTGCCGGTGATCTGGTCACGAAGGTGGCAGGTTTGTTTGACAGTAAAGTAGTGGCTTCGGGCGACTGGCAGGGAAATGTGAAGCTCTGGAACATAGACTCAATGGAGGAGTTGGGTTCGCTGTCCAGTAATCCAGGGCCGATCGCGCAACGTATTGTCGAGAGCGAGAAGCGGGCGACGGAACTCGTTGCCCAGTTGGCAGGGTGCGATGCGGAAATCAAGAAGGCCGAAGACGGTGTGAAGGCCGTCGAAGCCAAGATCGCGGAAGCGAAGAAGAATGAGGAAGGGGAAAAGGCGTATCGCGCAAAGCTCGAAACGGAGATCAATGAGACACCGGGGAAGATCGAGGGTTTGAAGAAGGCCATCGCGGATTCGCAAGCCAAGCGCACCGCTCAGGTGGAGGTGATCAAGAAGCATGAGCAGACGACCGCGCAAGTGAAGCAGATCGAGGCGGCATTGCCGAAGCTCGATGCGGAGCTTGTGGCCTTGACGGCGGAGGCTGCGAAGCTGACGGCCCCGGATCA
>JANYJH010000312.1 GCA_025361865.1 Phragmitibacter sp. | reverse complement strand
CGCGGCCCAGATGGCGCGCTCTGGTTCTGTGAATACACGGGACAGCGCATCCGTAAAGTCACGCCGGACGGCAAGATTTCCACCGTGGCAGGCAATAGCAAGAAGGGCTACAGCGGCGATGGCGGTCCCGCGTTAGAGGCCTCGTTCAATCTGCCTCACGAGATTCGTTTTGATAAGGAAGGGAACTACTTCATCGCGGATATGACCAATCACGCGATCCGTCGTGTGGATGCGAAGACAGGCATCATCACCACGTTTGCAGGCACCGGCCAACCCGGATACAGCGGCGATGAAGGCCCAGCGAATAAGGCTCAACTCAAGCAACCGCACAGCATCCAGTTCGGCCCTGACGGCAGCCTCTACATCTGCGACATCGGCAACAATGTCATCCGCAAGGTGGACATGAAAACGGGCACGATCTCCACGTTCGCAGGCACGGGCGTTGCAGGTGTGACGCCCGATGGAGCGCCAATCGTGGGCACGCCGATGAAGGGACCGCGTTCGATGGATTTTGATAAATCAGGCAACCTCTGGCTGGTCACGCGCGAAGGAAATCAGGTGCTCAAGCTGGATCTCGCAGAGGGCAAGATTCATCTCATGGCAGGCAATGGGAAGAAAGGCTTCACGGGCAACGGAGGCCCCGCCAAGGAGGCTACCTTGAGCGGTCCGAAAGGAATCGCCATCGACGCGGAAGGCAATGTCTGGCTCGCCGATACGGAAAGCCACAGTGTCAGGATGATCAATGCTCAGACAGGCAATCTGGAACTCATGGCCGGAACCGGCGTCAAAGGCAACGGCCCCGATGGCGATCCTCTCAAGTGCGAGATGGCGCGGCTTCACGGCCTCTTCGTGGATGCGGACGGCGCTGTTTACATCGGCGATAGCGAAGCGCATCGCGTGCGAGTGTTGCGGAAGGTAAAGTAGCCGTCATCGCTCCGCGTGACGAGAAACCGAACAACGTTAAAAGGCGTCTCCTCATCGGAGACGCCTTCATTGCTCATCTCGCGGAACGAGATGACTACATTATGGCTTCGGCGCTTCTGGGCTTGGAGCTTTCACATCCGGGGCGCTGGCCGGAGCGGCAGGCATCGGTTTGATGCTATCTATGCTCACCGGTGGCGTCGTAACGCTGATCGGTTCTCTAGCGGGAGCAGCGTTGCTCGCACCTGCGGGATTTTTCGGCAGGCCAGGGAGATTGATGGAAGGCGCGGCGGGTGCGGGTGCTTTCTCACGAATCAATTCACTGCGTTTCTGCAAGAGCGTGGTGACGACGTAATTCGACATCTCGAAGACCCAACCTTCGGCCTTCTTTTCCTTGGCCAGCTTGTCTTCGAGTTGCTTCACGTTGGCAGCGAATTCCTTGTCTTTCTTGTCCTTGTCTTCGGGCTTCTCATCCTTCTCTGGATTGCGCACCTTATTGATGTTCGCGGAGACGGTGTAGGAGAATAAGACCTTGGAGTCCCCTTCGCTCGCGCCTTTCTGCTCCAGCAATTTCACGTCGTAGGTGAAGCCTTCAAACGTGGTCAGCTTCGCGGTGATGGCACCTTTGAACATATCCGGCGTTACCTTCTCTTTCGGAAGGATGTCGGTGAACGTCGCCGTTGAAAGCACCGAGTTCAAGCCCGTGGCTTTTGCGGTGTCCAGCTCATCGCCGTTCTTCGGTTCGCCGAGAATGAACTCGCTGTTCTCGTCATTCTTCAGAGCTGTCCAAGAGTCCGTCGCATTGGGAGATGTCACCGCCGCAGACTTGATTTGACGGACATCAAGGAAGGCTTTGTCCAGCCATTCCTGCGGCTGAGGTTGCAGCTCTTCCAAGCCTTCGCCGACCTGCCAGACGGTGTCCTTGTCCTTAGGATTGTTGGTGATGACAAAGCGTTGCTGGCCGGGACCACCCATGAACTGGCCGCTCGATGCGCCACCTGAACTCTCCACATTTTTACCCGCGATGACGCTGACGATGACATCGCCCTTCTCGTTCATCAGCTCGACGGACAAGCCCGTGCGGCCAGTGGCGATCTCGCCCGGTGCCACGAGCTGTAAGTCTGCCAAAGCCCCTTTGCCGACGCTGAGTTTACCGGCGATCTTCAGTTCACGCAGGCCCATGAGCGTGCGGTGAATCTTATCAAAGGACGCAGGATAGTTATCGCGCTCGGTCACGCGCCATTGGTTGTCCTGAACGGCGACAGTGACCTGGCTCTTCCCTTCACGGATGCGAATCTTCCTCACATCGTTGATGGGGAGTTCAGGGAACAAGAGCGCGCGCATCTCAGCACCAACGAGGGAGGCGGAGTTGACACGCTTGGTTTTGTTTTGGTTGTAATACCAAGCGAAGCCGGTCAATACGGCGAGGATGAGAAGGAGGGTCGTAGGTTTCTTCATGGCCAGTCAGAGTAAGTCGTGGTGATGAATGAAAAATTAGTGAGCGGCACGTAAGGAACGGCGCTTCACGGCGAGGGCAATACCGAAGCCGATCACCGCGAGCGGCATGATGAGGAAGTTCAGAAGGGTGATCCACATTTCCACGCGGTCCTTGCCCTTGTTCTGCTCCTTACGAATGTCTCGAATCTGCTTGTTGATGCTGTTCTGCGTCTCCATTGCTTCATCGAGATCCTTCTTCTGTGACGGATCAAGAATCACCATCTGGCCGTTCTTGTCCTGACGGACACGGAGCGTGCTGATCTTCTGAGCGATCTCGTTCAGCTTATCGGTAAGCTGCTGAATGCGCGGGCGATATTCCTTCTCCACGTTGTTGCTGAGTTCCTGCATCTTCGTGAAGGCGCGCTTTGTGGCTCCACGACTGCGAACGGAGATCAAATCAGCGCCGCCGCTGAGCATTTCCACTGCGTTCAGGAGAAGTGGAACATTGGAGTTACGCATCGCGAGGCCCATCTGCGACTGCTCAAAACAGAAGGCATCATAGAGCATGTCCACATCCGCGAAGAGGAAGACAATGCCGTCTCCGTTCTGTGATTCCTTAAGAGACGCGGGCTTGGGCGCTTCTGCTTTGGCCGCAGCGGGAGGAGCACCCGCATCGTTCGTTTCACCACCACCTTGGAGACCACCGGGAAGCTTCGGCATCTTGTCCGCAGGATTGGTTTCTGCGGGTGGGCCGTCTGGGAAGGCAGATTTAAACTTACCACTCAAGCGAAGGCCCAGCGTGCGCTTCTTGCCACTGGCTTGGAAAGTATTCATGGGCTCACGACGGCTCTTCTCCGCAGCGGCGCTATCTATGAGTTCGTTGTTCTCTGAGGACTCGATGAGCGGCAGCGCTTTGAGGCCCTCTTTGCTTTCGATATTGAAAGCTCCCGTGGAGAACATTTGCACCAGCTGCAGCGGGGCCGTGACCTGATCGCTCTTGCTGATGCCGCTCTGATCCACCGTGAGGAAGGTGGGGATCGTGCGGCCCTGCGCCTTCGAGCGGTAGGTCATGTCTGCGACCACCATGTCAGCATCATAACCGATGCCCCAGGCTTTGAAGAGATTCTTCAAATTGGAGCTGGGCAGCGTAGTCATCGGTGCGGACATTCCCATCTGCCCTTGCTTGTTGTATTGCTGGCTGACCAAGCACTGTGGGTCAACGAACGCCAAGACCTTGCCACCACCGAGCACATACTGATCTATGGCAAACTCCGCTCTGTCCGTAATGCCCGCTGGATGGATGATGAGCAGGATATTGATGTCTGCATCAATCTTCGCGGCGGTCATCGGCACTTCACGGACATCGTAATCCAGACGAAGCTGATTGATGACGAGCCAAGGCGGTGACTGGTTCTGCTGCATCTGCGGAGGGAGCATCATCGCCGGACCTGCGATGGGCATGGAACTCATCACGCCCACGGTTTGACGCTTGGTCTTGGAGACTTTGGCGATGGCCCGTGACACCTTGTATTCAAGGGCGGCTTCGTCGTTCGGATCAAGGCTGGGAATGACTTCCTTCAGAGCGGCGCTTTGAATGGCGAGACCGAAATAGACCTTATCATCTTCAGCGTTCACGGGATGGCCAGCGATGTCATCACCACGCGCCTTGTCTTCCGATTCAGAGTCTGGACGTGGATCAATCTTCTCCAGCGTGATCTTGCCATCCGAAGCTTTCTCGAACTCCAACAATAAGTCCTCCACGGTGGTCGCGTAGGCTTGCACGAACTGCGGCATCAAGCGGGAATCCCGCGTCGCATAGAAGCGAATGGTGACAGGCTTTTCAGCGCTGATTCCCTTGATGATATTCCACGTTCCATCGGACAGTGTGTAGAGCTTCTTCTCCGTGAGGTCGAAGCGATGATTCAGGAAGCCGAGACCACCAACGAGGTAGTTGATCACGGCGATGATGGCCACAAGGATGAGCAGGCTCACCGCTGTTGATTTGGTATTCATGGGCAGACAGTCGTTTGCGTTGAAAGGATGTTTGGATTTAAAGGATCAGGAACGGCGGGATTGCAGCGCCCAGGAAGTGACGAGCAGGCAGACGGCAATCACGCTGCCGAAGTAGAGCAGGTCACGCATGGCGAGCAGCCCTTTGGACATGTCATAGAAGTGCGTCAGGAAGCACAGATAAGCGACGAAGCGCACGATGCCTTCCATCGAAGACGGCAGGGTCTTGACGATGGCTTCAATGATCTGCTGCATTCCAAAGAGCGTCAGCACCAGGCACATGGCCACGCTTACGATGAAGCAAATCACCTGACTGCGAGTGAAGGCGCTGACGGCGCAGGTCAAGGCGAGGCAGCTCGCAGCATAGAGATAACTGGCAATGTAAGCGCTCATTATCGGACCCGGATCAGGCTCACCAAGGTAGCATACGGTGATGACAATGGGGAACGTCAGGAATAGCGCGATGAACCAGACGGAGGCCGCTGCGAAGTATTTCCCTAGGATGCTCTGCCACGGTGAGATCGGCATGGTCATGAGAAGTTCCATGGTGCCGAGACGCTGCTCTTCCGACCACAATCTCATGCCGACGGCGGGAGCCAGAACCATATAGATCCAAGGATGCCACATGAAGAACGGGCGGGTCAGCGAGGCGTCATCGCTATCCAGGAAGTTGCCGAAGAAGAAGGTGAAGCCCATCGAGGTGACCAGAAAGATCACGAGAATGACGTAGGCTACCGGCGAGTTGAAGTAGGAGAAGAACTCCCGCTTGAAGACGGCAGCGACGTTTTGCCAGTCAGTATTTTTTGATTTCATAGGACGAGGGATAAGGAGATGAAGAGGGAACACGCTTCTCACGATCACGCGGAAGCGACGATTCAGGGCTGAAGGTTACGCGGCGATGTCCGAGCGAGTGAGCTGACGGAAGAACTCGTCCAGCGTGCCTTCTTGTTGATGAAGCTCTTCGAGCTTCCACTGCTTCGCGGTGACGAGCGCGCCGATTTCTCTGGCGAGCTCTTCAGCGCGAGTCTTGCGCGTAGGCAGCACCCGGCCTGTGAAGCCTGTTTCATCGGACTTCTCGGCTTCTACTTTCTCGGTGCCAGTGAGCTTGTCGAGTTCAGCTTGGATACCGCTTCCGGCCAAGCCGCGAATGGTGACGCGGACGGAGTTCGCGCCCGGCGCACGACCACGAAGCTGATCCGGCGTGCCGTCAGCGACGACCTTACCGCGATCAATGATGATCGCACGGGAACAGGCTGCCTCTACTTCTTCAAGGATGTGCGTGGAGAAGATGATCGCCTTGTTCTGGCCCATGCGTTTGATCAGGGCTCGGACTTCATGCTTCTGATTCGGATCGAGTCCATCGGTCGGCTCATCAAGGATCAGGACATCAGGATCGTGAATGATGCTCTGCGCTAGGCAGGTGCGATGACGATAGCCCTTTGAGAGCGTATCCACGCTTTGATTGCGCACGCTATCCAGGAAGCAGGTTTCCAAAGCGGTATCTATCGCCTTGTTGCGCGCTGCGCCATGGAGGCCACGCAGTTCTGCGCAGAAGCCGAGGAAGCCCGCCACGCTCATGTCTGAATAGAGCGGCGCGTTTTCCGGCAAGTAGCCGATGCTTTGCTTCGCCAATTCCGGCTGCTCCAGCATACTGATGCCGCCGATTTTCACTGTCCCTGCGGTGGGTGGAAAGTAGCCCGTGACCATGCGCATGGTGGTGGATTTACCAGCGCCGTTAGGCCCCAGAAAACCGAGCACTTCGCCCTTCTCCACTGTGAACGTGACTCCGTCCACAGCCACCTTTAAACCGAACACCTTTTTGAGGTTATCTACCTGAATCATGGATTGTAATTGCCTTTGGTTGGGATAAAAAAGTTACGCCAATAAGACAGCGTGCTCAGCCATCTGTTCAATGTCTGAGCGGCGCATTTAAGAGCGAGCGATGAATGTTTTGCAACTGGAATTTACTACGGCAGCAGGGACGTTTTCTTTTGGCAATCCTGCAACCGTGGCTTTTCTACACCTGATTAAGCGCTTGGCCGTAAACAGGGTAAGCAGATGTCCCAAGACCGAAAATCTCGCTCATAGCCACCAACTCTCTTGTCAGTTGCCTTGCCTCTAGGTATTCTGAGATCCCCCCTTAAATGCTCACCTCCCAAAACCCAGATCCCAACGCCAAGCCGTCTTTTATCCTGTGGCGGCCCTTCATCTCTTTCTGGCAATGGCTGGTCCCGCCCACGCTCGCCCATGCGGACAGACAATCCGGCACGGCGCGCTGGATTGCCCGTGTTCTCGTGGTGGTGATCCCTCTGAGCTTGGTCGCCGTAGCCTTCGCGAATGGTCGTGAATGGCACCATGCCTACAAGCGCTGGCGCGCCGCGAGCATCATGGAGGACGTAAACAAAATGGATGTCAAAGCCGATTCCTATCTGGAACAAGGCATGACCATCGAAGCGCAGCAGGCCCTCTTCACCACCAGTAAGAAAGCGGATGAAGCCTACAAGCTCGATCCTGAAAATGTCGATGCCATTCGCTTCTGGGCGAAGAACGCGACGCGCGGCAAACAGGGTGAAGCCGCGAACTTCCTCTGGAGCAAGCTGGCCAAGCTCACCACGCCGACGGAGCAGGACATGGCCTTTCGCATTCAGGCGCTGACCAATTCCTACGAAGATAAGAAGGCGGAAGAGCAGATCGAGAAAGCCTTTAAAGAGACCAAGCCAACGCCGAAGACGGCCCGCCTCGCTGATGAAGTCATGCAACGCATGGGTAAGAAGAAGCAGCTCCTCGAACTGCTTCGCCACTACGTTGAAGAGCGCAAAGGAGACAGGGACATGGAACTCCTGCTGGCCATGAGACAGGTGCAGCTCGGTGAAGCTGCGGATGTGCAAACGGGCCTCACTTCCCTCTGGTCGCTTGCGAAAGGTGAAGACGAATCCAGCCTCAAGGCCATTGAATTCCTCTACTCCGTCAACACACTCAGCGTGGACGAACAGAGAACGCTGATCGACCTCACCGGAAAACATCCGCTGGCCAAAGAAGATCACCGCATTGCTGCGCTCCGAAAGCAGGCCGCACTGGAGCCAACCCGCAAGATGGCCATCTTCCAGAAAGCCATTGATGACCGCCGCGATGCCAAACGTGAAGACCTCCCGCCCCTCACGCGCTGGCTCAATGATGAAGGCCAGAGTGAGTTGGTCGTCGCCTTCCTAAAGCCCAAGGAATCAACCGTTCAGGAATACAAGCCGCTGCTCGACAACTACCTCAACGCCCTCACCCGACTCAACAGAAACGAGGAACTGGAACGCTTGGTCCAGGACAAGCGCACCATCCTCTCCACTTCCGAACGCGCCTTCATGCTCGTGCATTTGGCCTTCGTTTTGAAGAAGCCTGAGGACGAAGTGAAGAAGCTCATCATTGACGCCTTGGACTCCGCCTTATCCGAAAATAAGACCTCGATGATTTTCGACATCGCTCAGTATGCCGAGTCCCGCGGCCTCTTGCTGGAAGCTCAAAAAGGCTATCAAGCCGCATCGCTTTCCCCGAGGACTGAGCAGAAAGGCTATGAAGGCATGATCCGCGTCAGCTATGCCGCGGGAGACTCCCCAGCCTTCACCAAAGCCACCAAAGAAACCACGCGCCGCTGGCCGGAAAATCAATACTTTCTGGAGCGCTATCTCTACGCCTGTCTGCTCAGCGGCCAGGAGTTGGAGACCGCTTTGACTCGCGTTAAAAAGATGCTCGAAGCCCGCCCGAACGACTCCCAGCGGAAGCTCATCATGGCGCTCGCGCTTTATCGTCAACAAGACCCAAAAGAAAGTGCCGCAGTGCTCAACAATATCAATCTCGGCGAGCTGACCGTCGGCCAGGACGCCGTATTCTGCGGCATCCTGAAAGCCGCTGGCATGGTCAAGCAAGCTGTGGACATCGCCAAGCAAATCCCCGATGACGCGAAGATGCTTCCTGAAGAAGCCACCTTCCTCATGCGAGCGAAGAGCTGAAGGAGCGCGGAGCTTTAGCCCGCATCAATGAAATTAGCTTTGTTCAAGGCACGGCAGGTCAAAGCTCCGCACTGCACTAATTCCAGCAACGCCAGCACATTCAGCGCGGCCTTGGGCACGAAGGAAGAAGGCTCCACATACTCGGGAACTTTCACGCCATCGGCGCTGCGCTCTGAGCAGTGGGCATTCGCGCCCGTTGGCCCAAGACCATCCAAGGTCGGCCCCATATCACACAGGTAGTTCGCATCGCTTAAGCCGCCGCGCGCCGTGGCTTTGATGCTGAAGCCGAGCTTTGCGGCGGCTCTCGACCAATGATCAACCACCGCCAACCCGCGCTCTTCCTCTGGCCAGCCCGGAGTCATGCCGAGACGTTCCACAGTGATGTCCGTGCCTGCCGGATGAGTTTGCTCCAATGCCTCAAGCGACTGGCAGGCTTCGCTTAACACCGCCGGTTCATAGGCCCTCATTTCCAGCTCTGCCAAGGCTTCATGCGGCACGCGATTGAGCACTGTCCCGCCTTCCACGCGACCGATATTGACCGTCAGGTTCTTGGCGTAGTCTGTCAGGTTGGCCACAGTTTGCACCGCTTCGCTGAGGCCGACGATGGCATTCACACCTTCCGCATGAGAGCTGCCTGCGTGGGCTCCTTTCCCATGAGCCGTGAGCCGATAAACCGCGCGGCCCTTTCTGGAAGTGACCACATGATACTCCGTGCCTTCACGCGGCCCGCCCTCGAACACCAACACGGCTTCGGCACCGTGAGCACAACGCGCCTTGACCTGGCGATCAAAATCCGCGCTCATCACTTCCTCGGCAGCGTTCGCGGCGATGAGCCAATGCGTCTGCGCAAAGACCTGCGGATGCAGCTCACGCAAAGCCCGCAGCATCATCCAAATCAAGATGGTGCCGCCTTTGATGTCCACCGTCCCAGGCCCATAGATTCGGCCTTCAGTCGGCGATTCCTGCCAGTGAAAATCATTCCGCAGCTCCTCCTCCGGCGGATAAACCGTGTCCAGATGCGTGACCAGCAATACTGGTTTTTCGGCTACGTTTCCGCATCGCAAAAAGAGATGAGCGCCATGATCCCGCTCCGTGGACGGCACCTGTTCTGCCACGAAACCCAGCTCCGCAAAGCAGTCTGCGGTCAGCGAACCCAGGGCATTGATGCCCGCTGCGTTCGTCGTGAAGCTGTTGATTTCCACCATCCGCTTCAGCCAGTTCATGGCCTCCGGCATCAGGGATTCGAGATATGCCAACAAAGGTTCCGCCATGCTTCATGCGCTATCGCTGAATGCCGAGCGGAGCAAGCGACTACTTCTTTTTCAGACCTGCTTTACCGGCCAGATTCTTGAGGTCCGCCACAGTCGCTTTGAAAGCCCCGTGCTCGGTGATAAGCGCCGTGACGAGCTTCGCGGGCGTCACATCAAAGCCATCATTGCGGGCAGTTGTTCCTTCGGGACAGATGAGCACTTCCTCGCGCTTCCCTTTCTTGTTGAGGCCGCTGAGATGCGTGACTTCGCGCCCTGAACGCTGCTCAATGGGGATGTCCTTGATGCCGTTCTTGATGGTCCAATCCACGGTGCTCACAGGCACGGCGACGAAGAACGGCACGCCATGTTCCTTCGCGGCTAGG